>VMDK01000147.1 GCA_008080835.1 Sphingobacteriia bacterium
TTTAGGAATAGTAGAAGATCAGAACAATGATATTAGTATTTGCAGAAAGCGACGATAGAGGATTCAAGAAGGGGTCATTTGAAGCGATCACTTACGGTCGTGACCTCGCAGATAAGGCAGGCACAAAGTGTGTAGCATTAGCGATCGGAGATGTTTCCGGTCCTGATGCACTCGCAGGATACGGTGCTCATGAGGTGATCGTACATAAAGGAATCGGCACAGGTAGTTATGATCCGGATGTCTACACAGCTGCTATCGCAGAAGCGGTAGATTCATGTGGAGCTACCACTGTGATCTTCGGTGCAACGTATACGGGTAAAGCTTTAGCACCCAAGATCGCTGCACGTAAAGGAGCTTCACTAGTTTGTGGTGTGGTGGATATGGTCAACACCGATGGCACATGGACAGTAAGAAAGTCCTGCTTTTCGAACAAGGCCTTCACCGATATAGAATTGAATAATGATTTTAAGGTTCTTTCTCTCATTCCTAACTCCTACAGTATTAAATCTTTTGATGGATCGGCGGGCGTAACTGAACTGAAAAGTGACTTGTCGACGATTGCAAAATCAAACAGCCTGGAGGTCAAGAAAGCGGCAGGCAAGATCCCATTGACTGAAGCAGAGATCGTTGTTAGTGCGGGTCGTGGATTGAAAGGTCCTGAGAACTGGGGTATGGTAGAAGAACTTGCTGATCTTCTGGGAGCGGCCACCGCCTGTTCGAAGCCGGTTAGTGATATGGATTGGAGGCCCCACAGCGAGCACGTTGGTCAAACAGGGATCACAATCAAGCCTAATCTTTACATTGCAATTGGCATTAGCGGTGCGATACAGCACTTGGCCGGTGTTGGAAGTAGCAAGGTGATCTGCGTGATCAATACGGATCCGGAAGCGCCATTCTTCAAGGCAGCAGACTATGGAATCGTCGGCGACGCCTTTGAAGTAGTTCCAAAACTCATTGAAAGAGCACGAGAATTGAAAGCCTGATCCGGATGGAGCGAGTTAAGCTAGACATATCGGGTTTGACCTCTGGACATTCGCAAAAGAGCTCATACACGCTCATTTTGAGTGAGAAGGAAGGCAATACCAAGTTGCCTATAGTGATAGGTGCATTCGAAGCACAAGCGATCGCTCTCTATTTAGAAAATATCAAACCACAGCGTCCGCTGACTCATGACCTGTTCAAGAGCTTCGCAAATTCATTCAAGATCAAGGTCAAAGAGGTATTCATCAGCGAATTGGTTGAAGGTATCTTCTATTCAAGGATCATATGCGAATCTGATGCAGAAAAAGTGGAGATCGATGCACGCACCTCAGATGCAGTGGCACTTGCCATTCGTTTCAAATGCCCGATCTACACGAGTCGTGAGATCATGAATAGTGCCGGTATAGAATTGGATGAAGAAACAGAGGAAGCACCGGAACGCAGCGACGAGGATCTCATGATGAAGATCGGATCATCCGAGGATTTTTCAAATCTGGATCTGGATGAGCTTCAGGAGTTGCTTAATGAAGCAATTCAAGTGGAAGACTACGACCGAGCTGCAAGGTTGAGAGACGAGATCAACAAGAGGTCCTGATCAGCTTTTATCGGCAAGCAACTGCCGAAATTCTATCATATACTTCAAACCCTGAGGCACGTAACTGGTGTGATAAGTGCGTGGAGGGCCCCAAAGTGGGTATTTCCTGCCAGTGTTGTGATAGTGAAAAGCATCCTTGAAACGTTTGCGCTCTAAGTATTTACCATAGTTCTCAGAGATCCAGCGAACAGCATGTTCTGCATTATCCGGTCCCTTGAGCGCCGTGATAGAGACCTTCAATTCAAAGCACTTGTAACCCATGATCTGGAATGGACCCCAGCTACTGGCTAATGCTCGAAGCTCGTCCTGCTGCACCTCTTTGAGTACGGACGTTGTTGCCTTTTCCAAATGATCCAGTTCGCCTTGCTTCACCTGAAGCAACTTGCCGTATACATGAGGTTCGAAGCGATGCGGCACGATCTTACGGCCCGAACATTCCAAAGCTGCAAGTGCTAAAAGATAACTTTCAGGTATGCCGTACTTTTTGGCTAAAGGACTCAGCTGGTCATGATAGTTCGAAAAGGTGCGTTCAACAATATTCTGATTGAGCTGCAGTGTTTCCAGGTCATAACCTTCCTGTGATTGCTTCCACACTACGTATGTGGTCAGACCGACCAGCAGCAGCGACACAGCACCCAGCCAAATATTCTTCATATCGTTTATCCCGGTGAAAGCGCCTTATTTCAGCTTTCTACGGAGGATCTTTCCTACATTGGATTTTGGCAATTCGTCTCTGAATGCCACGTGTTTAGGACGTTTGTAGTTTGTGAGTTTATCCTTGCAGAATTCTTTGATTTCTTCTTCGGTCAGTGAATCATCAGCTTTCACTACAAAAGCCTTGACCGCTTCCGTGGTTTTGTCGTCAGGAACCCCGCAGACACCCACTTCTTTCACTTTTGGATGCTCGACAATGCACTTCTCCACTTCATTTGGATAGACATTAAAGCCTGAAACGAGGATCATTTCCTTCTTGCGATCTACGATGCGAAAAAATCCGTCCTGATCCATATAGCCAATGTCACCTGTGCGGAAATACGGGCCATCAAAGCACTTCTCGGTCTCTTCCGGCTTATTCCAGTATCCTTTCATGACCTGTGGTCCTTTGATCGCGATCTCTCCTACTTCATCAACTCCGAGAGCGTTCCCATCCTCGTCAAGGATCTTTACATCTGTATTGGGTACCGGCAACCCGATCGTTCCCATACGGTGCGTTCCATCTATCGGATTGACTGTTGCGGCAGGTGAAGTTTCACTGAGTCCATATGCCTCTAACAGAGGTACTCCTGTCCTTGATTCCCATTCCTTAGCCACCGCATCTTGCACAGCCATTCCCCCTCCGATACTGATCTTCATCTGTTTCCAAGGGATATTATCGAATTCTTTATGGTGAAGCATACCATTGAAAAGGGTATTCACACCTGTGAGGTAATGCGGAGGATTCTTCTTAAGATCTTTCAGGAACCCATCTAAATCTCGTGGATTTGTGATCAACACGTTCTTCGACCCGCAAGAGAAGAATACGATACAATTGACTGTAAGCGCGAATATGTGATAAAGCGGCAGTGCAGTGATAATTGTCTCTTTGCCCGGAACGAATAGGTTTCCTAACCATGCGTATACCTGCGCCACGTTTGCGCAGATATTCCCATGAGTCAATATCGCGCCTTTTGCCACACCGGTTGTTCCGCCGGTATACTGCAGGAAGGCTATATCATCATGAGTCAACTCGACCGGTGCAGCTTTGTACTTGCTACCCATCGACAACGCCTTCGTGAATGGAACAGCTTCAGGAATGTTGAATTTAGGCACCATCTTCTTCACGTATTTCACTACGAAATTGACGATACCGCCTTTCAATCCACCGATCATATCACCGATCTTACAAGTGATGATATTCTCGATCTTGGTGGTGCTGCGGATCTTTTCCAGATTGCATGCGAAGTTTTCCAGGATAACTATGGCCTTTACCTCGAGATCGTTGAACTGGTGCTGCATTTCCTCACTGGTGTAAAGCGGATTTGTCGTAACGATCGTAAGTCCGGCTTTCAAGCTACCGAACAGCACAACGGGAAATTGAAGGAGGTTTGGCAATTGAATGGCGATACGGTCACCTTTCTTGAGATTCGTGCAGTTCTGGATATATGCGGCGAAGTCGTTCGCCTTTGCATTGAGCTCGCCATAGGTGATCTCTTTGCCCATATTGCTGAACGCAACGTTATTACCGTACTTCGCAATGGTCTGGTCGTAAAGATCCAGAATACTAGAATATTGGTTGACGTCTACTGTTTTTGGGATATAATCCGGATAACTCTTGTGCCAAAGGAACTCGCTCATAGAAGTGATGTTTTGGCGTAAAAATACAGAAACAGGTGGATATATCGACTCCTATTTCTCCCCTGAACTTAATTGCTCGTAGACTTGTTTCGGAGAGACGGGATATTTCTCCAGCTTGAGCCTTTTGCGGGTCAGGTAACCAACCGGCAGACTTTCGACATAAAATGCGCGACCAATGGCAGTTGAGCTGAACGCCATAGGCCATTGGATCTCATCGTAATAGTGCATCATACGGACTTTTTTCGGTTCATCACCATGATTCAGCGTGATGATGGAAATTCGATCACCGAATTCTCGATGGATCTTACCCAGGTAAGCTGTATCAGCATCGCTGATGCTCTCCAGATCCCAAAAGAAGATGTACGTGGGCTTCTTCTTGTATTCTTTGATCGAGATCCGTTCGTTCTGAAGATTGACAAATGAGAACTTCGGGAGCTTTTTCCCGACTCTAAGCTTCTTGGACAATTCGGCTTCTTCAGCTTTGGCAAACGAAACAGAGCTACCATCGGGTTTGATGGATCTCAGCTGATATCGCTTTTTATTCCATTCAAAGAATATGTTCTCTGTGTTAGGAAGGATAAGCGACATCACGTCCGTTTGAACCTGATCGTCAGCGGCACCTACATAAAACTTGTCAATACACGACTCGTTGAACAAACCGTTGTTATTCATGTCTTTCAATGCAATGGTGAAGCTATCTGTGCCGGAACGATATGAACCCGCCAAGGTGTTGTATCGTTGCTCTCTATAACAGTAATTGATATTCGTGAATACTTTTCGGCCACTATGCTTCTTGTAGTGTTCCGTAAGCATCCGCTTGTACGCTACATTATGGCCATACTCGATTCGGCTGATCTTGACAAAGTGTTCCGCTGAGCTGTTGTTGAGGTTCTGCAGCCGCAGTAGCTTCTCTGTTTCCTTATAGCTCAGGCTGTCGGGAGGTCCATCATCCGACAGATCAAGATTGTTGTTTCGATCAATGTAGAAATACACGGTACGCATCGAGCGACGGTAGTTGCCTATCAACGTGACCAAGTAGCCCTGATTGAGCTCTGTATTGGCGCCTGAGAAGAAAATATATGTGTATCCCGTATCTACACAACCCTCCATATTAGGAAGCTTTTTGAGCACAATGTCTTCCTGTTCAGGCTTTTCGCTGACACCGAACATGGTATACGGTTCAATATTGACGTCTTCGTATTTGTAGACGGGAAGAATTGCCAGCGATTTGGAGATCTTGTCGTCCTCGATGCGGTTGTCGAGCTCCAATTCCATCGTGTTCTGGGAAATGGCCTGATTTCCCATCGCGAACAGAAACGCTATAGCAATATGAAGTTTGCGCATTATCTGCGACTCCCTCCCATGTAAACCATGACGTAGTAAATGAGAATAGCCAGGGAACCAAGTGCAGCCGACACATAAGTCATTGCAGCCCACCGGAGCGAGTCCTTAGACATGCCGTATTCTTGTTCGGTCACCACATTCCTGTTCCTCATCCAGGCAAGGGCTCTTCTACTGGCGTCGAATTCAACAGGTAGGGTCACAAAGCTGAAAAGGGTGGTCATAGCGAACATGACGATACCGATCAGCAACAGGCTAGGAAATGAGTTAATGGTCACCACACCTAGCAGAAGGATCCAATGCATCACACTTGATACTCTGGAAACAGTGGGCACCAATCGACTTCTGAATGTCAACCATCGATACGCTTCAGCGTGCTGAACGGCATGGCCTACTTCGTGCGCTGCTACAGCAGCTGCGGCAGCATTCCGCTGGTGATAAACCGATTCGCTGAGGTTAACTGTTTTTTCGAATGGATTATAATGGTCGGTGAGTTTGCCACGAACCGAGATCACCTTTACATCTGTGATAGCGTTATCGGCAAGCATTTTCTCTGCAACCTCTCTTCCGCTCATGCCATTTCGCAGCGCAACTTGAGAGTATTTCTTGAATTTTCTCTTAAGTACACCCGAGATCACCATTCCGAGGATCGCGAAGAATCCCCCGATCATGTATGCTATATAGTATTCTTGCATGTTGTGTTATTTGTCTACCCTAGTTCAAATCGCATTCCAATTTGAATAGTAGCCGATTTACGTACATTTTGTCACCACGATGATCATACCGATGATGAACATCAGGATCGAAAGCTTATTGATGCCATGCATCATGCGGAGGTTGAAGTTCTTTTCAGCTCCTTTGTCTTTCTTCCAACGGATGTAGGAAAGGAATTTTTTAAGAATTTCCATTGTTTGCCATTAGGTCCTGGCCAATATCCCTTCGAAAATATTTGCCTTCAAATTGCACTGCTTCCACACCGGAATACGATGATCTTAACGCATCAGACATGTTTTCTCCAAATGCTGAGGCTGCAATTACACGCCCTCCACTGGTTAGAACGTCATTGCCTTCCGACTTGGTACCGGCATGGAAATACATAACGTCATCCAGCTGAGGGATGTTCATCATCTTGCCTTTAGGGTATGACCCCGGATAACCTCCGCTGACCGCAAAGACAGTTGTGCAAGATCTTTGATCAAAACGAATAGAAGCTTCATTTAAACGGTTATTCCTGCTCAATGCGACCAATTCGAGCAGGTCTGATTTTAGCCTTGGTATCACTACTTCAGTCTCCGGATCTCCCATTCGACAATTGTACTCGATGACGAATGGGTCACCATTAACAGAGATCAATCCGAAAAACACAAACCCCACATATTTCATGTCTCTTTTGCGGAGTTGATCGAATGTCGGTTGCACGATCCTGGATCTTACCTTTTCCATTAGGGTGGCGTCAACAAAGGGCACGGGACTAACAGCACCCATGCCTCCGGTGTTCAGGCCGGTATCCCCTTCTCCGATCCGTTTATAGTCTTTGGCTTCGGGCAGCAACGCGTAATTCTCACCATCGGTAATGGCAAAAACCGAGAATTCAATACCATCGAGGAACTCTTCTATCACGACTCTGGCGCCTGCATTTCCAAACTTTTCATCGAGCAACATGTCACGTAGCGTGGCTTTAGCTTCTTCGATCTCGTCCAGGATCACCACCCCTTTCCCGGCTGCCAATCCGTCAGCCTTAAGGACATATGGAGGGTTGAGGTCAGCGAGAAAATCGTATGCTTCTTCAATGGTATCCGGGCCAAAGGACCGATATGCTGCGGTCGGGATGTTCGCATCCTGCATGAACACCTTGGCAAACTCCTTGCTACCTTCCAGTTCTGCACAGGCCTTATTGGGGCCAAAGATATAGATGTGGTTCAATTCAGAATGACCTTCGAAGTAATCAACGATACCATCCACCAACGGGGCTTCAGAACCGGGAATGAGAATATTCACTTCATTGTCAAGGCAAAAGGAAGCCACAGCTTTAAAGTTGCCCGCATCGAGTGATACATTATCAGCAACTTGAGAAGTGCCGGCATTGCCAGGGCCAACAAAGAGTTTCGTCAATTTATCTGACTGTGAAATTTTCCAGGCAAGAGCGTGTTCCCTGCCACCGGATCCTAGAATTAGAACTACCATAATATGCGTACAAAAATATTTTTTTCGGATGGCAGATGTAGGGCTGTGAAAAACTAATTTCGAAGGCTCAAACCATGAAGCGCTTTCTACCCTTTGCTTTGCTGGTGATCCTGGCCTTGATCTGGGGGTCTTCCTTCAAACTGATCAAAGAAGGTCTGATCGCGCTGAGTCCACTCCAATTGGCAGGTTTGCGTATCGGAGTCGCGGGGATGGTGTTCTGGCCAATTGTATTCTCCCACTTACGAAAACTGCGAAAGGAAGACATCAAGTGGGCTGTTCTCGCCGGATTCCTTGGAAGTGGGGTGCCTGCATTTCTATTTGCTATTGCTCAAACGAAGGTTAACAGTTCCGCGGCAGGTGCTTTGAACGCGATGACGCCACTCTTTACCTTGATCATTGCTGCAGCCTTCACTGGTTACCAAATGACCCGACCAAAGGTTCTTGGTGTACTGACCGGCCTGATCGGAGCGCTAATGATCATTTTTATTCGTTCAGACGGAAATTTTGAGGCGGATTTCAAATTCGCATTGCTGATCGTACTTGCAACGGTCTGTTACGGTGCAAATATCAACCTCATTAAATCGAAACTCATTTCTTATAAACCGCTGGTCATTGCAACGGTTCCGCTCTTTGCGGTGTCCGTAGCGGCCTTGATCGCATTCTTTGGCTCAGGAGGGACGGATGTATTGACAGATCTTCAAGGACAGAATCTACGTTCTGTGGCTGCAATCGTATTCCTGGGAATACTTGGCACATCCATCGCGTTGATCTTGTTCAACAGACTCATACAACTGACAGATGCGCTGTTTTCTTCGTCCGTGACATACTTGATACCTGTCGTTGCCATGGTAATTGGCTGGATGGACCATGAAGATATAAGCAGCTACCAAATAATCGGGTTGGTGCTGATCCTGCTGGGGATCTACCTCATCAACCGACGCAAGAACTGATCAGGAGTACTTCTTGATCAATAATTCAAGCTGAGCCTTATTCACTGCTAGTTGAGCTTCCATTTCGTTCAAATGTGAGCGCAGCGAGCGTAGGTCAGACTTCAACTCTGAGGAATCCTGCTCTTTTTTGATCATGCTACCCTCACCGGTCAACAACCATTGCAGAGATATTTCACCGTATGTACGAGCAATACTCTCGAGAACATCTACCCCGACCTTATTTCTGCCGCTGCTGATATGGCTGATGACTGAAGGATTTACGCCAATGCTCTGGGCAAATGCGCTCTTAGAGATCTTCAAATGATCAATGATGCGAAGTACTCTCTCATTCATATTTACGAATGTAAAATCATTTTACAATTGTAAAAAGGGTGACCTTGACAAATGTTAAAACGATATTGACGTTTAGGTTAAAAATAAGCTCAAGCGTAACTGTCGCAAACAATCATAAGTTACTGATATGTAATCACATGCGTTCTTTCTAATTGTCATATGTGAACAAGTCGCTAATTCTTTAGTCTGCTGTGTTCAGGAGACGTTATATATTTGAAGCTCAATAGAAATCAGATGAAGAAATACGCTGACATATTCGTTTTTATCCTTGTATTGGCTGTGGCACGTTTGCTGATGACCATCCCGAATTTTGAGCCTGTAGGAGCTATGGCTCTTTTTGGCGGTGCGATGATCGGTTCAAAGCGTCTTTCTATGGCTATACCCCTACTCGCTTTGTTTGTAGGTGACGTGATATATGGATTGTTCATCAGTAGTTATATGAGCTACATGTTCAGCTTTTCATTCGCAATGGTGTATCTCTCTTTCATCCTGATCACCTTTATTGGTCGTCGCTTCATAGGCAAGAAGGCCGGAATGCTGAAAATTCTTGGTGGTGCTGTTGCTGCAAGTGTGTTGTTCTTCGTGCTCACGAACTTCGGATCCTGGATCTATGACCCCATGTATACTAAAGACCTTACCGGTTTGATTCAGAGCTATGCTGCCGGCCTGGCTTTCTATAAGCGCGATTTCTTCGGGAATTTCTTCTTGAATACGCTGATGGCCAATGTACTTTGCAGCGCATTGATATTCGGCGCATACCGCCTCTATGCGACGAGTTTCAAGAAAGCTGAAGCTATATCTGCTTAATTATTCTCCGTATACGTAATTGAGAAGCCCAATAATGCTTTTGGGCTCTACGCTTGTGCTCTTTGGTGGCATGACCTCTCCTCTGTCTGAGATGGTGCATACTTCCTCGAATGAGCAAGGATGGAGCATGAAAAGATGTGTTCCCTCTGTGATGGATGATTCTATGGCATCTCTGAGCTGACTGTCGCCTTTTACGAATTCGATTCGATCGTCGTTTCGAGTGTCAGTGATCCCCAAAACCTTGTTGAGAACCAATTCCTCGATCAGGTATACATCCAATTCAAAGGATCTGTTGCCTCGATATTCCAATTCAAAGGCCTCTCCATTGGTGACCAGGGTGAATTGTCCCTTCTCTTTAGGGTGAAGATCGCCAACCAGCGGTCTGATCTCAAATTCGGACTCCAATGCCTGTATCAACTGCTCCTGCCCTACTCCACTGTCTGCAACTAGCCGATGAAATGGATCAATATGCAGCTGATGTTCATCCAAGAGGTATGCCGGCAAGTATCTATACTGTTCAGTGCCGTATTCTTTGTATAAACGTGCTATCGTGGCGATCCGATGATGGCCATCCATGATATAGAGCGCTTTTTTCTGTTTGATGAATTCTGCGATCGATGATTGCCAGCGCAAATCCTTAACGACCCACAACTGATGATGGATGTCGTCTTGTTTGAAATCAAGTACAGGGTGCGTCTCGGCGACCACTTTTTTCAAGAGTTCGTGGAGATCTTCATGGTGGCGATGCCCCATCAGAACTGACTGAGCGATCAATTTGGTACTATCGAACAGTCGTGCGATGAACTTTTCGCGATCGACTCTGGTATTCTCATGACGCTTGATCCGGTCGTTCATGTAATCTTCGATATCTACGAGGCCCATGATTCCCGTATGGTGTATACCGTTGATCCATTGACGATAAACGTAAAAGGCCGGTTTCTCCTCACGGATCAGGTTTGAATTGGACTTGATACGTGATGAAAACTGCTGCACGGCGTCAAAATAGGCATCGTCTCGCTGAGACATCCCATTGGACATCAAGTGCATTTTGGTGAGATGCAGTAAATGATCCGGATGATCACGCAAATACTCTATGAGTTCCCGGTCAGTTGAGAACAGGTCAGAGTTTCCGCAATACGCACGTGGATCATCGGCCTCCGGGCGAATAGCTCTGAATGGTTTGAGTTCCGGCAATGTTCGTTCTATTGAGCAGAAACAGAATGCAGGCGTTCGATGACCTTTTCAGCTAGTTCTACACCTACTCTTTCCTGAGCTTCGCGCGTAGCAGCACCAATGTGAGGACTCAATGAGACGTTTTCATGCTGAAGCAGCGACATATCAACGGGTGGTTCGTTTTCAAACACATCCACTCCTGCATATGCAACTTTCCCGGAGTTCAAAGCACTGAGAAGTGCTTTCTCGCTGACCACGCCACCTCTGGCGCAGTTCACGATCCCGGAACCTTTCTTCATCATATCAAACTCGGCTTCACCCATGACCACTTCTCCACCACCTGGAATATGAAGTGATACGAAGTCTGAGTTACGAAGCAATTCTTCTTTAGATACTGTCTTGAAATGAAGCGTAATTGGTTTCACCAGTACTTCTGGATGAAAGTTTAGCTTGACTTCAACTTCTTCTACAAATGGATCAGAGAACATGACATTCATGCCGCATCCCACGGCTAATCGTGCTGTTTCGCGTCCTATTCTTCCGGCACCAATGACCCCAAGGGTCTTCCCGGAGAGTTCAGTTCCTTTACTGCATGCTTTCTTCAAAGCTTTGAATTCCGAATCACCTCTTTCAGGCATAATGCGATTGGTCTTTTGCAATCCTCGCACCATTCCGAACATGTGTCCGAATACTAATTCCGCTACAGAAGCACTGGAGGCAGCCGGTGTATTCACAACCGCAACCCCTTTAGACTCGGCATATTTGACGTCGATGTTGTCCAGTCCGACGCCACCACGACCGATCACCTTGAGTTTTGAACAGTTATCGATCAGATCTTCACGGACTTTAGTTGCCGAACGAACCAGCAAAGCATCCAGCTCATGGGCTTCAGCCATCAATTCTTCCGGCGAAAGGTGGTTAGTCAATACTTCACATCCTGCTCTTTCGAGGAGTGCCTGTCCTGCAGGGTCTATCCCGTCATTTACTCTTACTTTCCAGCTCATTTTATCGTTTTCTGATCATGGTTTGAAATTCTTCATTACATCTACCAGCACTTGCACGCTACTCAGTGGCAATGCGTTGTAGATCGATGCTCTGAACCCGCCAACGGAGCGGTGTC
>VMDK01000067.1 GCA_008080835.1 Sphingobacteriia bacterium
GATTCTGCACCAATTATGCTTGCCGCCTTGTGCATTTCTTCGTTCGAAATGGACTCGTTGAGCAATTTTACGTTGTCCTGGACCGATCCACTGAACAAGAACACATCCTGAAGCACGAACACCACCTGAGACCGCAGCGACTCAAGATCCCATTCTTCGATCTCTGTTCCATCGATCAGGATCTCCCCTTTACTCTTTTGATACAGCTTGGTCAGCAGGCTCACTATCGTTGACTTCCCGCTACCCGTTGAGCCGACGATCGCAATGGTACGTCCGGGCTTCACTTTGAACGAAACGTCTTTGAGAACTTGCTTTTCCCCATCATAGCTGAAGTCCACATTTCTGAATTCCACGGCTCCTTCGACTTCTGCCTGATGCGTTCCTTGAACTTCCAACTCAACGGTATTGTCGACCAAAGCGAAGATCCGTTCACCTGCCACCATTCCCATCTGGACCGTGTTGAATCGGTCAGCGATCATTCGGATCGGACGGAAGAACATATTGATATATAGTATGAAGGAGACCATCACTCCTGCTGTGACGTGCCCTTCCAATGAATTTTTGGCCGAATACCACACCAGCAGACCAATGGCCGTTGCGGTGATGATCTCAACGATCGGAAAGAATATGGCGTAGTGAAAGATCGATTTCTTGTTAGCAATGAGGTGTTTCTCATTGATAGCTCGGAATTTCTCCAATTCCTCCTCTTCCTTATTGAATATCTGAACGATGTCCATGCCGGTGATATGCTCCTGGACGAAAGCGTTCAAAGAGGCAACTTGCGTTCGAACGGATTGAAATGCGCTCTTCACTCCTTTCCTAAAGACGTTGGAGGCATAGATCAAAACGGGTAAAACACTGAATACGATCAGACTCAGTTTCCAGTCGGTGTAAAGCATGAAGAACGTGATCACGAACAGTTGCAGGAAGTCACCCGTAATAGTGATCACACCTTGAGAAAAGACATTGGCTATGGTCTCAATATCTGACACACATCTGGTGACAAGCGTACCGATGGGTGTTTTATCAAAATAGCGCACCTTTAAACGGCTAATATGCTTGTACACTCGCATTCTCAATTCTTTGATCACACTTTGTCCAAGCCAGTTGGTGAGCAATGTATTGAAGAAAAGCAGGAGAGATTGAAGTCCAAGTAAACCGAGCAGTAGCAACAACATTCGATTCAGACCTTCGGCATCTCCGAATGCTATGTACTTGTCAATAGTGTGTTGAATGAGGATAGGCTGAAGCGGTGCGATCACGGCCAAAGAGATGGTGAGAAAGATCGCCAATGCGAATCGCAGACGGTATGGGCGTGCCAATCCGACAATGCGAACCAGTAATCCCAAGTCCAGACTTTCCTTTTTCTTTTTGCTCTGCTCTGCCAATTCTTTAATGCTTAACCCACTTTGCGCCAAGTAGTTTGGTCATATTCCACCTTTTCTAGGAAGAGTGCATGTGCCGGAACGGATTCACCTGCATTCGACCGTTTACGGCTTTGCAGAATGTTATCCAATTCGTCCAGACTCAACTTCCCCTGCCCCACCAGCAACAATGTTCCCACCATAGCTCGAACCATATTTCTCAGGAACCGATCAGCAGTCACTTCAAACTCCAATCTGTGTCCGTCCTTGATCCATCTGCAATGGTCGATCCGGCAAATGTCGGTTTTGTTGTCCGTTCTGCTTTTGCAAAACGCATCAAAGTGGGTATGACCGGCAATTACGTCTGCTCCGGCGTTCATTATCTCAAGGTCCAACTCAGGTCTGAAGTAATAGCTCACATGCCTATGGAAAGGCGATTTCGCGTTGTGGAGCTTATATCGATATGACCGCGACTTGGCGTCAAATCTGGCATGCATTTCCTCATTGCATAGCCAGAGGTTATGCACTGCTATCTCCGGAACGAGCACCTGGTTCATCGTGTAAACGAAATCGCTGTCAAGATCGAGATCAGTATCGAAATGAAGAAAGAACTGTGAGGCATGTACACCTGTATCTGTGCGTCCACAGCCGGTTACTTGAATAGGAATCTGTAAGATGCGCTCCATCTTGGTCTGGATCTCCTCCTGAACGGAATATGCGTTTGGCTGTTTCTGCCAACCGTGGAATTCACTTCCATCGTATGAGATCTCAGCAAAGTAGCGCACGGATCAGCATTTTTCGAAGACGACAGCTTTTCCCTGTCCGACACCTACGCACATCGTTGCCAAACCATATCTCGCGTCGCGTTTCTGAAGTTCGTGTAGAAGAGTTGCAGTGATGCGTGCGCCACTAGCCCCAAGAGGGTGTCCAATGGCTATTGACCCACCGTTCACGTTGACGATTTCCGGATCCAAGTCCATTTGGCGCATACAGGCAATGGATTGTGCAGCGAATGCCTCATTCAACTCCACTAAGCCCAGATCAGACATTTTCAGACCACCTCTCTCCAATGCCTTCTCAGTAGCACTCACCGGTCCGATTCCCATGATGTCAGGGTGGACTCCCGTTGCGGCCATAGAAACCACGCGAGCCATCGGTTTGAGGTTGTATCTTTTAACCACGTCTTCGGAAACCACCAAAGCTGCAGCTGCACCATCGTTGATGCCGGAAGAGTTCCCGGCGGTCACAGTACCTCCTTCTTTAAAAGCCGGACGTAGCGTTGCAAGTTTCTCTACGCTGCTCAAGCGAGGATGCTCATCTTTATCGAATAGTATAGGGTCGGATTTCCGTTGAGGGATGATCACAGGTACAAGCTCGTTTGCAAACCGTCCTGCGTCATGCGCTGCTTGATATTTCTCCTGTGTGCGATGAGAGAATGCGTCTTGTTGCTCACGCGTTACATCGAATCGTTCAGCGACATTCTCTGCCGTTTCGCCCATGGCAAAAGGATAATAGGCCTTTGCCAGCTTTGGATTGGTAAACCTCCATCCGATCGAAGTATCGTAGATCTCAGTGGATCTTGAATACGCCGATTCTGCCTTCGTCATCACAAAAGGAGCACGCGACATACTCTCTACACCACCGGCTATAAAGATGTCCCCATGTCCGAGCATCACGCGACCAGCCGCGTCGGAAATCGCCTGAAGTCCGGATGCACATAATCTGTTCACTGTTACTCCGGGAATAGTGATCGGCAACCCAGCCATCAACAATGCCATTCGTGCCACATTCCGGTTGTCCTCACCCGCCTGATTCGCAGCTCCAAAGATCACGTCCTCCGTTTCGGAGTAGTCCAATCCTTCATTTCGGGCGATCAGCTCGCGTATCACATGAGCGGCCAGATCGTCCGGCCGTACAGAAGCCAAAGTCCCTCCAAATCGACCCACCGGGGTACGTACGATATCTATGATGTATGCACTGTTCATGATGATTGTGGTTTGGGCAGCAAAATTAGCCTTTTTCGCAGAGCCTCTCAGGTTGATAAAACTCCCTGAAATCTTTTACACCATCAAATCAGTAAGCCTTTAAATTGAATAACTTTGCCCTCATGATCCAACGCAAACAAAGCATCTATTTATTGTTGATCGCTGTTATTGTCGGACTGCTTTACGGTCTCGACCCGGCATTCTACAATGAGACCGGAAAGGTTCAAGCCGATGGGGGTCCGGAGAAAGTAGACATCACCGTTCATTTTCAAACCACCCATCTCAGCGCGGAGATCGATGCTCAGAACTTGGGTATTAAAGTCACCATGTTCGGTTTGATAGGACTTTCGTTATTGGCAATATTCCTTTTCAAGAATCGCAAAGTTCAGCGTTCGCTGGTGACATTTAACTATCTCCTGATTCTGATCCTGTTTGCGAATATGTATTGGTATAGTCTGGGAATGGATTACACAGAGATGGAAACGTTGAAGGCATTTCTACCTGCCTCGATAAGCCCTGTTCCTCTGCTCTTGCTGAATTTCCTGGCTCAAAGGGGGATCAAGCAGGACGATGATCTGGTGCGTAGTCTCGACCGACTTCGATGAGTGATGAACTCCTGCATATCGAAGGACTGAATGTAGCATTTGAAACAGCAAGCGGTTCATTTGAAGCCGTCAAGAAATTAAACCTCACACTCAAGCGCGGTGAGATCCTCGCCATCGTTGGCGAATCCGGGTCGGGCAAAAGCGTTAGCATGAAAGCTTTGGGACGATTACTCGGGCCGAATTCCAGAGTGACTGCTGCCGAAGTTCGCTACAGTGCCACCGACCAAACTGTTGATCTGCTGAAATGCTCAGAGCAAGAATTGAGAGCATTGCGCTCCAGCTCCCTGGCATATGTCTTTCAAGAACCAATGAGCGCCTTGCATCCTTTGATAACCTGCGGCGAGCAAGTTGCAGAAGCTATTCAGGCACACAGGGATCTGAGTAAAAAAGAAGTGCGTAAGGAAGTGGAGCAGCTGTTCGCGGAAATGAAGCTCCCCGAGCCAACAAGCGTTTACGACGCGTATCCTCATGAGCTTTCAGGAGGTCAACGCCAGCGGATCATGATCGCACTTGCATTGTGCAATGATCCGGACCTGCTCATCGCCGATGAACCAACCACTGCCCTGGATACTGTCTTGCAGCGTACAGTGATCGAATTGCTCACAGAAAGCTGTAGAAAACGATCTACCGGCCTGATACTTATCTCACACGATATTGATCTTGTCAAAGATCATTCGGATAGTTGTCTGGTCATGTATCGTGGCGATATGATGGAATACGGACCAACCCGAGATGTAGTGAGTACTCCGAAAAATCCATACACCAAGGCCTTGATCAAATGTCGACCGAACTACCGCAATCGAGATTTCGTGCTGCCTACTGTGGACCGATTGCTCATACAGGAAGGTGAAACCTTAAAGGAATTGGACTATGAACAAAAGACCCTTCCACCTAGAGAGCTTTCCGAACAATCAGTTTGTACGATCAAAGACCTTGAACTCAGTTATCCCGGCAAACGCAATCACAAAGCACTCAAAGGGTTGAACTTTGACATTCAGCAAGGGGAAACACTTGGGATTGTGGGCGAATCCGGTTCGGGAAAAAGCACCTTAGCTAAAGTTGTGATCCGACTATTGCATGCCGACAAAGGTGCCATTGAATTTCAGTTTGGCTGGGAAGGGTTGAAAAGGAAAGAATACGCATCGAAAGTGCAAATGATCTTTCAGGACCCGTTTTCATCATTGAATCCGAACCTCACTGTCGGGGAAACGATCACCGAAGTCTTGAAAGTGCATAATATCTGTGCGAAGGGCAAGAGAAAAGAATACGTTGCTGAGTTACTTGAGGAGGTGGGCTTGAACGCATCAGATGCAGAAAAATATCCTCATGAATTCAGCGGTGGACAAAGGCAGCGAATCAGTATTGCACGTGCATTAGCTGTTGAACCGGCCATGATCATTTGTGACGAAAGCGTAGCAGCTTTGGATGTGAGTGTACAGGCGCAAGTGTTGAATTTGCTGAAGAAGATACAGCGCGATCGTGACCTCAGTTATTTGTTTATTACACACGACCTGCATGTGGTGAGCTACATTAGCGATCGGATCCTGGTATTAAAAGAAGGTGAGATCGTTGAGCTATCAAAGACTGAGACGATCATGGAAGCTCCGGAGAGCGAATATTCAAAAACGCTATTTGCCGGAGTAATAGAAGAATAATAGATGAAGAAGAATAAAAAATCGAAGAAGAAATTCAAAAAGGCCGAGCTATATCAAGCTGTCCTGAATATTTTTAGACGCAACCCCAGGGGTCTGTTCAATTACAAACAGATATCTCACCAACTACAGTCGAACTCTCCTGAGATGCGGCAACAAGTTGGACGAGTGCTGAAGATCCTGGAAAAAGAGGACATCATTGAACAAGTTCGTCCGGGTAAATTCAGCTATATACCTGAATACAGCCTCCTTACCGGAACGATTGAAATGACCGGCCGTGGAGTCGGATTCGTTTACAACGAAGAATTCGAACAGGACATACGGATCAATCCTTCATTGACAAACAAAGCATTTCACGGTGATACGGTAACCGTAGAACTTCTTTCACAAAAAGGTGGGAAACGGCAGGAGGGTCGAGTCGTGGAGATCATTGAAAGACAACGTCATCAATTCGTTGGAACGGTGGAAAAGCTCCAAAAGTTCGCATTTGTGATCCCGGATAGCAACAAGATCCATGTAGACTTTTTCATAAAACAAAGAGATCTCAATGGCGCTGAAGATGGTGACAAGGTGATCATCGAATTGCTGGAATGGGCAGAAAAATTCGATCAGCCTCAAGGTAAAGTGATCGAAGTGCTGGGTCAGGCTGGTGAGAATGATACCGAGATGCACGCGATCGTAGCGGAATTCGGGTTTGAAACACGATTTAGTCCACGTGCACTAAAAGAATCGCTACAATGTCCGGAGATCATCTCGAACGATGAGATCTCCAAACGCAGAGATATGCGTGGCACCACGACCTTCACCATCGACCCCGCTGATGCCAAGGACTTTGATGATGCAATCTCATTCAAAGTCCTGGATGATGGAAATCTGGAAATCGGAGTTCATATTGCCGATGTTTCACACTATGTAAAGAAGGGAACAGCTCTGGATCAGGATGCCTATGACCGAGCGACGAGCGTTTATCTGGTCGACCGAACCATACCTATGCTTCCGGAGCGACTGTCGAATGATCTGTGCTCGTTAAAACCGGAGATCGACCGCTTGGCATTTTCCGTGATATTCAAGATGAACAAGGAAGGCAGAGTTCTGGATTATTGGATTGGCAAAAGCGTGATCCACTCGAATAGACGATTCGCCTACGAAGAAGCCCAGGAAGTGATCGAAGGTCGCTCGGAGGAAATGAAGGACATCATTCCTTTGCTGAACGACATTGCCATAAAGCTTCGGACCAAGCGCTTCGAAGCGGGATCGATCTCCTTCGAATCCGATGAATTCCGCTTTGACCTTGATGAGAAAGGCGTGCCTTTTACAGTCTACAAGAAGGTTCGATTCGATGCGCACAAACTCATCGAGGAATTCATGCTCCTTGCCAACCGAACTGTCGCAGAGCATGTCTTCAAAAAAATGAAGAAAGCTCCGATCCCTTATCGTGTCCACGAACCACCGAATCCTGAAAAGCTGGAACCATTCATAGCAATGGCCAAGAAATTCGGTTATAGGATCGAAGCATCAAGCGACATGGCACTTGCGCAGAGTATCAATAAAATGGTGGAAGAAACAGAAGGCAAGATGGAAGCATCACTCCTGCATCCGCTGGCGATTCGAAGCATGGAAAAGGCTTACTACACCACCGAGGATACCAGTCATTTTGGATTGCACTTTGATTACTACACGCATTTCACGTCACCTATCAGACGGTACCCGGACTTGATCCTGCACCGACAGCTCATGCAATACCTCGATGGGAAGTTGCAAGCCGATCAAGGTGATATCGAAAAACGGTGTAGGCATTCTAGTAAACAAGAAGAGAAAGCTGCAAAAGCGGAGAGAGCTTCGATCAAATACAAACAAGTGGAGTACTTGAGTCGTTTTGAAGGGCAACGATTTGAAGGGGTGGTTTCCGGAGTCACAGATTGGGGATTGTATGTGGAATTGGTTGACAACCATTGTGAGGGAATGATCCGGATCAAAGACCTTGAAGGCGACTTCTACGAATTCTATGAGCGCGAGTTCAGTATCATTGGAAGACGAACGAAGAAGAAATTCACCTTAGGTGATCCCCTGACCGTGATCGTTAAAAAGACCAATCTGCACAAACGAACCGTAGACCTGGTAATTGCAAGCTGATGAAGCGACACGAAGAACTGACCAAGTGCTATCTGGAATTCCTGGAGCAAAGCGAGTTGCAAGATCAACCCCGCAATCTGTATGAGCCAATCAATTACATTATGGCTCTAGGCGGAAAGCGCATGCGTCCAACGTTGGTACTACTCGCATACAACGCCATCAAGGAACCTTCAAAGAACGCCTTGGAATTGGCTCATTCGGTGGAGTTGTTCCACAACTTCACGCTCATGCATGATGACATCATGGATGAAGCTCCTATCCGTCGTGGCAAACCAAGTGTACATGCAAAATGGGACCTGCCCACGGCGATACTCTCCGGTGATCTGATGCTGATCAAAACCTACCAGCAACTGGCAAAAGTCGAGCGTTTCTCCTCCATCTTCCCTGCCTTCAATATCATGGCGGAGGAAGTGTGCAAGGGGCAACAACTGGACATGGATTTCGAGCAGAGAAATGATGTTGAGCTGGAGGAGTATCTTCAAATGATCGACTGGAAGACGGCAGTACTACTCGCATTCAGCATGAAAGCGGGGGCCTTGTTAGCAGGTGCGTCACAAACCGAAGCGGATCATTTCTACGAAGCAGGCATGAAGATCGGAAGAGGGTTCCAGTTAATGGACGACTACCTAGATACATTCGGAGATGCCTATAAATTCGGAAAGCAAGTCGGTGGTGACATCATCGAAGGAAAGAAGACCTATTTGGTGCTGAGGACTTTAGAAAAATTAGACGCACAAGCCCAGGAGAAATTCATGGCTCTCTTTAGCATTCAAGATGAAGTAGAGAAAGTGGATAAGGTCAAAGTAGCGTTTATCTCCAATGGAGTCGTAGATGATATCAAAGGTGCTATAAAATCATGCTTTGACGAGGCAGACGAGCTACTTCAAAGAATACCTCTACAGACCGATGCCCTGAACGAGTACATTCAATTTCTGTCTGGAAGAGATCACTAATCTCGTGATAGTATGTCGCAGACTTTCCTACATGTAAGTACTTCGAATGACGCTACGTTTCATCTGGCACTTGAAGAGGTATTTCTGAAAGAAGGAGAAGGTGATCTTGTACTCTTATACATTAACTCTCCTTGTGTAGTTGTAGGTAAACACCAGAACGCCTATGCCGAGACCAACAGCGCCTGGTGCAAAGAACACGGGATCCCGGTTTATCGCAGACTATCGGGAGGTGGAACGGTATTCCACGACGAAGGGAATATCAATTTCTGCTTCATACGAGATATGGAAGCAAAGGACAAGATGATCGACTTTGCCCGCTTTCTGAAGCCAATCCAGGAGTTCTTGGGAACCAAAGGAATTGAGGCCGTATTTTCAGGTAGGAATGATCTGTTGGTAGATGGATTCAAGATCAGTGGGAATGCGGAACATGTGCATCAAAAAAGGACTCGTGTGATCCATCATGGGACCATCCTTGTGCACGCTGCACTTGGCTCATTGAACACAGCCATCCATCCGAGCCCAAAGGTCAAGTACAATTCCAAAGCTGTGCAGTCGGTTCGCAGCAAAGTGCGAAATCTCAATCATTTTTTCACGGAACCGGTAGAAGCATCTCAGCTGATGAGTGAGTTGGGTGAGTGGCTTTCACAAAAGACAGGTGCGGCAACTCTGAATCTGGATAAATACCGGGATCCCATCCGTGAAGTACAAGCTGAAAAATATTCTCAGCACGAGTGGAATTATGGCTACTCTCCTACTTATCAGGCTGAACTGCAAGTGTCTGATGAAATGACAATCTTCTTTGATGTCAAGAAAGGAGAGATCACAGCTGCCGGATATACACACTCGGGGGTATCAGTGGATATCGAACCAGCTGTTGGCAAAAGACATGATGAAGCTCTGCTGAGACAATTGGCAGGAATGGCTGAATTCGAGGGCACAGAATTCGCTAAAGACCCTTCTGCTTTTCTTTGATCAGAGTGAACTGATGATGCGGATCTCAAATCCGGATGATTTGAGGATCTGCTTATGTCCGACTGCGCTGATATGGCTTAATGAACCGAGCCAACTGGTCCCGAGGAAGAAGGGCTTGTTCTCGAACAGTTTGTAGTCTATTCCAAGAGCTGCTGTGCTACCCCACAGGATGTTGTGATCGCTGTTGAATACCTTTGAGTCCAGGGTCCAGTCTGAAACCTTTTCTTCCGAATCATCCCGTATCGTGGTGCGTCTGATCTCAGTATTCTCCACCATCATGAGGCGGTTGTTGAAGGGGTAAGCCGCGCCGATGTTCAGGCCGTAACGCAAATTGAAGCGACGATTGAAACGATACAACGCTTCCGCGGTGATCCCTAGCTCCAATTTATCGGACTGAAACGTGATCCATTCTCTCTTGAAGCTCTCTACCAGATACGTGGCATCCGGTTGGACATCGCGTTCCATTTCCATATACATATCCCTCTCCGTGAGATTAACACTCATGAAGGATGCCCGGGCATATCCTCCGATATTTATCTGGTGACGAAAATTATCTGACGTGGCAACTTTCCTCAGGTAGGAGATCCCGAAACTCTTTTGATCACGGTTTGGTGGAACACGCACGCCGCTGAGTTCTCCCAAGTCATTCTTGAGGAAGAATTCATGAGCCATAGCCGCTCTGTCAAGATCCGAAACGGTGGCTCGAAAGCTGAGATACAATTCGCCGCGTGTGCCGTTCTGTGCGAACGTCGAACTGACGATGCAAAGAATTGACACTAACAGAATTGAACGCATGAATTTTCCGGCGAATAAATTTAATTAACGAAAGATACGAATTTAAATTGCGCCCTCTAGGAAATAGATGAAGAAAGCCGAAAAAGTGAGATTCATTGAACAAAAGCTCAATGAATTGTATCCTGAAACCCCTATCCCACTTCAACACAAAGACGCGTACACATTGCTCGTAGCGGTGGTTCTGAGCGCCCAGTGTACAGATGAGCGCGTGAACATGATCACTCCCTATCTGTTCGAGCGAGCCGACAACCCAAAAGACATGGCTCAACTAAGCATCGAGGAGATCGCTGATGTGATCCGTCCTTGTGGACTTACGCCGATGAAATCAAAAGGGATCCATGGACTCAGCCAGATCATACATGAAAATTACGATGGCAAAGTCCCATCGACGTTTGAAGAACTGGAAGCACTTCCTGCGGTTGGACACAAAACAGCATCTGTGGTCATGTCTCAGGCATTTGGGTACCCTGCCTTCCCTGTTGACACACACATCCATAGATTGGCATATCGTTGGGGGCTGAGTTCCGGCAAGAATGTGGTGCAGACTGAAAAGGATCTGAAGCGCTTGTTCCCTGAGGATACCTGGAATCGCTTGCACTTGCAGATCATCTTTTTCGGAAGGGAGCATTGTCCGGCCAGAGGACATGATCCCAATGTCTGTCCCATCTGCTCAGTGGTGGGAAGAAAAAGCTTATTCAATTGACCTCCTGAGCCAACAATGTCCGTTTATCTTTGTTGCCGTATTTAGCAAAAGCATTCAATGAACATGAAACAACTCAGCATACTTTTCACGATCAGTTTATTCCTTTTCTCATGTACGAAAGACGGTTCCACGTCTGATCAAAGTACAGACGAAACTTCTAGTACAGAAAACTGCACGTATAGTGTTCAACCTGCCTTTACGACAGTTAACTGGACCGCGTACAAGACCACCACGAGAGTAGGTGTTGGAGGATCATTCACTGATCTCAGCATCACCGCTGGAAAGGACGATGGCACCTTGAACGAGATCATGACAGGGTTGAGCTTTGCCCTTGACATCGCGAGTACATCAACCAAAGACACCAGCCGTGATCGAAAGATCCGTCAGTTTTTCTTTGGTACCATGGCAGGTTGGTTACCGGAAGAAGAAAGAAATATCACCGGGACCATCAATTCAGTACAAGGCAGCGACTCAGCAGGTATTGCGAAGATCGCGTTAAGGATGAATGACATGGAAAACGAAGTGGATGCCAAATTTCATCTTGAAGGAAAAAAGTTGATCCTGGAGGCATCCATTCTGGTTGATGACTAGGGTGCCGCACCTTCTATGGATGCGCTCAACGCTGTTGGCGAGGATCTGCACAAAGG
>VMDK01000029.1 GCA_008080835.1 Sphingobacteriia bacterium
GGTCAGATTGGACATACTGGTGGAATATATTATAGCCCCCAATATTAAACGAATTCTCCAAGAATGTCGACTTGTGGAGAGCTAGAATTGGAAGTATAAATTTCCCCATTGGTGAGCCAAGTAATGTCACTCAATCTACTTCACTGATGCGAAGTCTTACGACTTAAAGCGGCTCCTCTAGCGCTTGTCGGGATGTGTTTCGGATATTTCCCAGTTATACGTTGACCTTGAAGTCTTGAGACATTCTGATGGGCAAATCATGATTTTGAGCACTCAGAGAGATTTGTTTTTCTAATAGCGATAGATTTGCATCAACCACTTAGAGGTGTCCGTGTCGCAAAATTCAGAAAACCCAGGTAGAAAGAGGATAAGCGTTGTTACCGCTGTTCTTAATGGTGAGAAATACATCCGTGAAACAATAAACTCAGTACTGCAGCAGGAAGGTGATTTTGAAATTGAATACATTATTAGGGACGGGGCATCAACTGACAAAACCCTCGAGATCATTCGAGAATTTGGCGACAGAATTATCGTTGTTTCTGAGAAGGATGCATCTCCCCAGGAAGCAATTAATAAAGGCTTGGATATGGCTACAGGTGATATACTCTGTTGGCTGAATGCTGACGATCGATTTGAAGAAAACGCCCTTTCAGCTGTACTCGATGAATTTAACAAACACCCTGAAAAACAGTGGCTCTATGGAAGATGTCGCATAATTGATCAAGATGGTACTGTCATCCGGAAGTTTGTGACTTTGTACAAGAACACTATGGGATATTTCTTTAGCCAGAATGTTCTCCTTTGCGAGAATTTCATTAACCAACCTTCGACGTTTTGGACAAGACAAATATGGGAACAAAGCCAGCCACTTTCTTCTAAATACAAGGCAGCATGGGACTACCACCTTTGGCTCAAAATGAGTGCAATTTCGAGCCCAATAGTTGTTAGGAAATACTTGGCCAATTTCAGGCGACACCCTGGGTCAATAAGTGAAACACACTATGTAAAACAATTCAAAGAAGAATTGGAAATTGGAAAAATTTATGGGTCTCATTGGCACAACTTCATACATAATTTGAACCGTCTAAAAACGGTTTGGATCTATAGTCTAATGAACAAGACTAGGGCAAAGAACTGACATTGGGCACCAAACGCCACATATTGATCCTCTTTCCCCACTTGATGGTTCCGGGAGGAGCAGCTACTGCCGTATTTCAAATAGGTTCCACTCTCTTAACTGAAGGTTATAAAGTATCCATTCTGTGCGCAAAAGCTAACGAAGAGTTCATCAAGGACCACAGAGGATTAGACATTCTTCCACTAAATATTCCCATGAGCAGCTCTCCTTTTTACTGGGTGCTATTCCCTTTTTGGCAATTCAAGATCTACAAGTCAATATCAACATTTCCCAATTCCTTATTATTCCCGCAAGTGTTACCATCAAACTGGTGGGCCTGGATTTACAAAAAGCTTCATCCGAAGACCAAAGTCATTTGGTACTGTCAGGAACCCAGCGCTTTTATCCATTCGAAAATTTGGATAGATGCAATTCCTTCTTTACCGATGAAAGTCATTTCCAAAATCGTTCGTCCATTCACTCAGGCACTCGATATTTGGCTCGAAAGATCGTCTGATTTGGTCATCTGCAACAGTGAGTTTACCTTGATGGAGTATGAGAAAGTATATAATCGACGAGCGTTTAATGTAGTATACCCACCCTTTAAAGGCGAACAAAAAGAGCTACTCCATGCAAAACGTCAAGATGTAATTTTTACGATAGGTCGTCTGACCAAATTTAAACGGATCGATACCCTGATTAGGGTGTTTGAGAAATTTCAGGAAGAATTCCCATCCTACAAATTGATCATCGCTGGGACTGGAGAGTACAAAGAAGCGCTAGAGAACATTTCGAGGAACAGCAAAGCGCATGAGAACATAGAGTTCTTAGGAAGAATTTCTGATGACTCAAAAGCAGACTTATTTTCTCGAGCCAAGGTGTCCGTTATAACCGCACATCATGAGCCATTTGGCATTGTCCCTTTGGAATCGATGAGTCAAGGGACACCTGTGATAGCTCATGGGAGTGGTGGACCAAAAGAATCGATACTAGATGGCGAAACCGGATTCTTGTACAACGATGAAACAGATTTGCTCAAGTTACTGATCGAGATTGCAACTATGAACGATTCGGACTATTTGAAGATGCAAAAGGCCTGCACTAAAAGAGTTCAAAAATTCAACCTCAAAAATGCCAAAGACCAATTGGTTGCTGCAATTTCGGCTATTGATAATGAATCTATAGTCCGTTAAATAATGGAAAGCTCAAATCCTGAGAGTCAATTATTTTTTGAGTTCATGACATCATTGAAAAGCTACGTATTAAGGAGCGCGAGAAACCTGCTCTACCTTCTCCCATTGACGCAGAGAAGATTGGTCTTTAGCTATTTGTACAACAAGGATTGGTTTTTACTCAAGTCATCTAAGAACGTTTTCACCGAGATATATAAAACAAATTTGTGGGAATCTGAAGAATCTCATTCAGGAGGGGGATCAACTTTAAAGGCTACGGCAGTTATCCGAAACCGCCTGCCTGCCATAGTTGAGGACTACAACATTGAATCGATACTTGATATCCCATGTGGTGATTATAACTGGATGAAAACTGTTGATAGGTCGTGTAGCTATATCGGATCCGACATTGTGGAGGAGTTGATAGAGCGGAACAACCAAATGTACTCTTCAGATGATACCAAATTCATGCATTTGGACTTGACAAAAGACGCTCTGCCTCAAGTTGATTTGATCTTCTGTCGTGACTGTCTCCAACATCTTTCTTATGAGGATGTAAAGAAGACCTTGAACAATATCAAGAAAAGCCGAGCTAAGTACCTATTGGTCACGTCATACCAAAAGACAAAAAGAAATCACAATATATATACGGGTGATTATCGTCCACTGAATTTACAGATCTCACCATTCAACTTTCCAGTATACATAGAGAAGATTGAGGAAATGCCAAAGGAAGTGAATACTGAAATTGACAAAACCATGTATCTCTTTAAGATTGAAGATATACCCAGTTATTAATCCAATCAACGCCTGAGACCAGTCCAATGAGCATCAGCAAAGGCGACCAACTTGACTCCAAATCCTAATTGAAGCACCCTAGCATTGGATTGTAAAGGGCATAAAAAAACCCGGTTGGTGAGGCAACCGGGTTGCGTAAACGTCGTTCAATCCATTTACACTTCTTACATGCGAAGTCTAGCGACTTGAAGCGGCTCCTCTAGCGCTTGTCGGGATGTGTACCGCTCAAACTCGAAACCGTTCCGACCTTGCGGCCGCACAGACACGAGCTTCCAAGTGTTCAGGTGTCAGTTTCCGGCTTACGCCTTGCTCTGAATCACACTTACAAACTGACTGCGTTTTAAATCGTTCGAGGAACTTTCCCTTTCCTTCACTAAGGCCCGTTCCCCATCCTGCCTCCGTAGCCCCGATCATGCGATCTCATCCTCAGAGTACTTTCGCTGTCAGCCGCCACGTTGGCCGCTTTGTGTACATCGAATATAAAACCACTTTTCATTTCTGCAAGAAAATGTGGATACGTTTTGGTGTCCACAAATAGTCATTTAAGGTCAAAATGAGCCAATTACCCCCTAAAAGCTGATGTTTTCATGACGAAACAGGCGATTCGGATCAACGCTATTCACATTCAATTCACAATGGCATGTGTATAAGGTATTAGTTGAAAGATTTTAGGAGAATGGAAATAGTCAATCTCGGTTCGCTTTTCCCAACCTATCTCCTACCCCCTTTCTCCTAAAACCTTTCTCCTAACTCCATTGTCCTTTCTCCTTTCACCCATCTCCTTTTACCTCATAAGGCATGCCTTCCAAATAAGGCGACCCCGCATCCTGCAGGTCCTTCTCCAGCTCCGGCAAACGCTCATTGGCGATCGTCGACAGGTTAGCCTCGACCTGCTCCAACTCCTTCAATGCGATCTCGAAGCTGCGCATTCGATGTGGACCCGGCAAATGCGTAGAAATGCGAACGCCTCGATATACCGTCGACATTCTCGTAGCGATCGTTGGATCCGTTTTCTCGCCGACTTCCTGTCGAGCAGACGCGCCGGATACGCGATTCTGCAACTGCTCAATATCAGACCGCAATACCGCCCATCGAGCATGCATGGCGCTGTCGGCATCAGCCGTTCTCCAGAGGAGCTTTTCTACAGCATCTATCCTTTCGCGGCATTTGCTCAAAACCACGCGACTTGTGCTTATCCGCCTGTCGATCTGTTCCAACTCTCGCCAAAAAGCAACCACCTCGCTCAGATCTGCCTCCTCAGGTCCCTTGTTCACAGCACGATCGGGTGCATTGATCCGTTGCACTTCAAATTCGGCCGGATCCCCTAGTGCTGTCAATGTGCCATTCTCCCTTTTTACCAACTGAGCAGAATACGTGCCTGGCATGCAGAGAAACCCTCTTCCTTGAGAGCTTCCTTCTTCGGTCATCGCCGACATGGATGGATACCGCATATCCCAATTGATCGTATGTATACCTTTTGTATGCGCCGCCTTGAGATATCGCACGGCATTTCCCTCTGAATCGCGGATCAATAACATCATCTCGGGTCCCAGTTCGGCTTTTTCAGCATCCAGAACATCCCACCCGGGGAACGTGTATTCCTTACCGGCCTTTATCGCCGCCTTTTCTTTTTCCTTGCGTTCCTGTTTCATGGTGCTCACGCTCTCTTTGAGGTAGTATGTAAGGTTCACTCCGAATTGAGGATTGTCGGCTACGTATAAATTCTCACCCTGACTGGCTTTTTTGCCCCAACCCAATAGAGTTCGCTCTATGTACCAATAGGCAGGCCGACTTTGAAAGACATGCGCTTCTTTGTCCCATATTTCCGCACTCATTTCACGAAGCGGTGTGATGTCATCCAATATGTAAAACCCTCTTCCAAAAGTGGCGCAGACCAAGTCTCTTTGATCTTTCTGAATAACCAAGTCTCTGACCGGAATAGTTGGCAATCCTGATTTCAGACGTGTCCAACTTTTACCAGCATTGATGCTTGCGTAAACTCCGTGCTCCGTGCCCAAAAAGAACAGATCCTTTTGCACGGGATCCTGCACAAACCTCCAAAGCAACAGCTCATTTGGCAGATTCGAACTGATCTTCTTCCATGTCTTTCCTTTATTCGAACTGCGGTAGATGTGCGGTTTGTAATCACCACTCTTGTGATGATCGAGCACTACGTACACGATGTTCTCATTGAACAAGTCGGCTTTGATATCATTTACAAATGCCCTTTCCGGACAATCCGGCAATTCCTGTACCATCACTTTGGTCCAGTTTTCCCCTCCATCCTCCGTGATCTGGATGATCCCGTCGTCAGTACCCGCATAGATAAGACCTTCTTTCACCGGTGACTCACTCAGAGATGTGATCGTATTGAAATTCGACATCGCATAGATATCCCATGCGTTGTCCCAGCTCTGTTTGCCTCCCATGATCTCCAACTCGATCCGCTCTTCATTCCTGGTCAGGTCTCCGGAAATAGTGCGCCACGACTCTCCCCTGTCATCAGATCGCCAGATCCTTTGAGATGCGTAGTAAAGTCTTGTAGCTTGATGAGGACTCACCAAAATTGGAGCGTCCCAGTTGTATCGTTCATATTCTTCACCCTCCTCAGGTTGCGGTTGTATACCAACCGTCTCTCCGGTCGAACGGTCCAGACGGGACAAGTACCCTTGCTGACTTTCCGAGTATACGATGTTAGGATTACCGGGTTCAGTGGCCGGTTGATGCCCATCTCCTCCTTTGGTGATGTACCAGTCGGCGTTGCGGATCCCGTGACGATTGTCGGTGCGCGACGGACCGCCATGTGTATTGTTATCCTGTGTTCCACCATACACATTGTAAAATGGCTTTTCGTCATCCACAGCGACTTTGTAGTATTGCAGAGTCGGCAAGTTCGAGTGAAAACGCCAGTTCTTTTCCCCGTCAAATGTCTCGTACAAACCGCCATCGCAGCCCACCAAAAGGTAATCCGGATCGTCTGCTCGCCATGCCACTGCATGATTGTCGCTGTGCTTATATCGCTCATTCATGGTTGAGAAATTCTTTCCACCATCTTCAGACACGAGCATTCGTACATTGGCGAGATAGATCTTGTCGAATTGATGCGGACTGGCATATAACTCCTGATAGTAATGAGGCCCGGTTCCACCCGAAACAGTGGCTGACATCTTCTGCCAGGAAGCTCCGCGATCTTCCGATCTGTACACCGCACCTGTGCGTCGATCGAGTTCTATGGCTGCATAGAGAACGTCCGGTTTCATCGGACTGATGGCCAGACCGATCTTACCCATGTTTGATCCAGGAAGCCCTTTCTTCAGTTGTGTCCAGGTCTCCCCACCATCCTCACTCTTGTACAATCCGGTACCGGGACCCCCTCCCATGTATGCAGCTACGGTCCTATGTCTTTGCCAACTGGCCAAATACAGCACATCAGGGTCCCGAGGATCGATCACCAGATCTGTCACTCCAGTCCATTCGTTGATATCTAGTTTATTGTTCCAGGTCTTTCCTCCGTCAGTGGATTTGTACAGCCCTCGTTCTCCTCCTTTACTCCATAGGGGCCCCTGAGCAGCTACCCAGATCGTATTCGGATCATTTGGGTGCACGATGATCTTGGAAATGTGCTCCGACTTACTGAGGCCCATATTCTTCCATGACTTGCCGTCGTCTTCGCTTAAATAGATCCCGTCTCCGTAGCCAATATGGCGACCACCAACGTTTTCACCTGAGCCCACCCACACACGATGCGGGTTGTGCGGATCAATAGTGATACAACCAATGGAAAAAACCTTTTGCTTCTCAAATATGGGATTCCAACTAATTCCTGCGTTCTCAGTCTTCCAGACTCCTCCGGATCCCAATGCGAGATACCAGGTATTTTCATCCTCAGGGTGAACGGCTATGTCTGCGATACGACCCGACATGAAAGCCGGTCCGATAGAACGGAATTTGAATGCACTGCTAAAGCTGTCAAGCATGGATTGCGCATGACTTGATACACTGACCAATAAGACGAGCGCAATGCCCATGGAACGCAATATTTTCATGATTCTGGATTTTCTTTTTGAGAGAACAGGGGTCGAGTACGTTTAGTTCAAGGATTCATGTCCCTGTTTTTCATGCTCACCAACGCCCCGGTTTTGGATTCGACCGTGAATACTTTGAATACGCGGGTCTTTTTATTCGATAAAAGCTCTGATGGTGTGTCAGGCGTGACCTCGAAGCTCAAGGTCACCAGCCAGCTTTTCTTTCCCTTGTCCAATTCCATTTCTTCTAAATGGATTCCCGTTGCATCCGGGAAGAATGTCTCCACACTTTCCTGTGCGATCTCTTTGGCCTTTTGAGCATCCGTTACACCTGCCATATCAATGTTATATTATACTTCTCCTCCGAAGATATAAAAACCATGAGTTTATTGAAGGGTTACAATGTCGATCGACCATTAGTTTTCGATGAATTAAGTTTGATCTATGAAAACACTGTTACGCCGACTTCCCGCCTTTATAGCTGCGTTGATCTTTATTCAAACGCTCTATTTCAAATTCAACGCTGCCCCAGAAAGTGTCTATATCTTCACCACACTGGGTATGGAACCGGTTGGAAGAATAGTGATCGGAATGGTCGAATTGATCTCCGCCTTACTCCTGCTGTATCCTCCGTTGATGATGTATGGAGCCATTTTAGGTTTGGGAACTATCTCCGGAGCGATCTTCTTTCACCTGACCACTCTTGGAATTGAGGTGCAAGGAGATGGTGGTTATTTATTCGTGTTGGCCTTGGCCGTGTTCATCTGCTGTGCGATCGTTCTGATCATTCGAAAAGATGATGTCAAAGCCCTCATCGCTAAAGTTCTCAGAAGATCCTGATCACTGACCACAGTACTGCTGAATGGCATTGGCCGCTCCTTGAAAGCGCAACTGAGCAGCTTGATTAAAATCGGCACATGCGTTCTCTTTTTGTCCGGAATTGATCAGACAAAGTCCACGGTTATAGAATGCTTCCCCATTTTTGGGATTCAGTTCGATCAACTTGTTGTAATTGGCCAAGGCGCTATCCCATTGTTGAAGTACGGAGTATGAATGGGCCTGCATGGACAGACTATTCACAAAATCGGGATTGATCTCAAGAGCCAAAGCATAGTCGTCGATGGAACCTTGTATATCCTTCAGGCTCTTCTTCGCATTTCCTCTATTGTGATAAGCGGGCATGTAGTCAGGTCTGAACTCGATGGTCTTGTTGTAATCCGCCATCGCCTCCCGGAACTGCTTCTTATCGGCCATGATCACTCCTCTGTTGAAATACGCCATCGCATAACTGCTGTCGAGCTGTATCGTGTTATTGTAGCTCGCAATTGCCTCATCTGCCCTCTTGTAATCCTTTAGCACATTTCCCAATTGCCAATGAGCATGTGCGGCTTCCGGATACTCTTCAATGATGTCACTGTAAAATGCGATACTGTCTTTCCATACATCCGTGCGATTGTAAGTCATCACCGCCAACACAACCAGAACACCCATGGCCACATACTCGATATTCCCTTTTAATGAAGAGAGAAACTTACCACTTCGTATCTGCTCGGCCAAGAATGCAATGATCAGGAACAAGCCAATGTACGGCACATAGGTGTACCGCTCCGCAATGATCGCCCGTCCGAAAGGCAAGAGCTGGAGCACGATCCCTATACTGACTAAAAAGAATCCGATCCCAAATAGGACCTCTTTGCGCATGGACTTCCATCTCATGAGCAAATAGGCGATCGCACCTAAAATGATCGGCGATGCGTACACGAGTAGCGGCAACGTCCCGTCTTTTTCAACCGGATAGTAATGTATACCAGAAAGATTGATGGGTAGGACCAATTTGCTCAGGTACATGAATACCCCGTAAAAAGCCAGGAATATCCTGTTCACAGGACCCACCTGAACGGCAATGTCCATCGCTTTACCACTTTGCGTGAATATGGCGAGTATCCCGAATATGACCGCAACTGCAAGAAATGGCAGCTTTTCGAGCCAGACTTGTTTTTTGAACTCCCTACCCATCCAATAGTCCACTACGATCAGAACTACGGGCAATGTGATCGCCATGGATTTCGACAAGCAGGACAGCACAAACATGAGCAATGCCAGCCAATAGTGTTTCTTCAACAAACCCTCCTTGATATAACGGGTATAGTAGTCAAGTGCCAGGATGAAGAATGCCGTATAGAGCACATCTTTCAATTCGGAGATCCAGGCCACCGACTCCACTCGTGTAGGATGAAGTGCGAACAATCCGGCCACCAACCAGACCATGAAATTGGAATTGGTCCACCGCGAGACGAGCCTGTAAACCAGGAACACGTTGATCAAATGTATCAAAAGGTTTACCCCGTGAAAGGCGCCTGGATCCAACTTAAAAAAGGCAAATTCGATCATGAAAACCAGCATGGTCAATGGCTGATAATTCGACACGTAGAACCCTGAAAACACCTTTCCAATATTCTCCATAGAAAAGGATTGGATATCGGCATTCCTGAGAATATACGACTGATCATCCCAGTTCGACATGAAGTCGAATCCAAAAACTTTCGAAAACGCAAATGCGGTCCCAAGCAGGATCAAAATGAGTGGCAGATACGTGGGCCCTTTAGGCGATATTGGCTTCTGCTTTCTGCTTTGTTTTCGGTTCTGTGGTGTCTTTCCCTTAGCCATTTCCTGCGATTGATCTGGGAAAAATAATGAAAGTGTTTCATTCCCGTGTCTTGCCGCTCCTTTCATATTTGAAAGCTCACGAGGCAAGACTATATTAGTCGCATGAAAAAATTATTCACCATACTCGTTTGCTCTATCGCGCTACTCAGCATGTCGTGCGGAAGCGGACAACAGAAAAGTACCGAACAACAGGAAGTCGACAAAAGCGGTCCTGAGTATACATCGGCATACATATGCCCTATGCATTGCGAAGGTAGTGGTAGTGACCAACCTGGAGCTTGTCCGGTTTGCGGCATGGACTATGTAAAAAACAAAAATGCCGAAGGCCACGAAGGTCATGACAAGATGCATGGAGACGACCACATGGATGATCATTCCGATCACATGGAAAGTGACGAAGGGACGGCTGCTGACGACAGTGATTCTTCAGGGAACTAATGCAACGACCCCTTCTGATAACTTGGATGCGTTCGAATTTGAAGCGCCACTATTGGTCTTCAAAGGCCAACTGTATAGCTATCAGATCAAGGTGCCTCAAGTGGCAGTTGATCGGTTTACAGAAGGAAATGATCGCAGAGTTCGCGTGTTGTACAACGGGAGCATCGAGCATCCTTGTGCCATCATGCCTCATCCGAATGGCCATTACCTGATGATCAACAAATCCATTCGCTCGAAACTGGGAATCTCAGAAGGAGATACGGTGCATGTGCAAATGGTCAAGGAGCGATCCAAGTACGGCACACCCATGCCTGAGGAATTTCAAGCTTGTCTGGAAGCAGACCCGCAGGGGTGGGAATATTTTGAGAATCAAACACCCGGGAACAAACGCTCACTGATTCATTTGGTGAGCAAGATAAAAAGCTCCGATGAGCGCATCACAAAGAGTCTGGCCATCCTTCACCATTTGAACGAAGTTGAAGGCAAACTCGACTACAAAAGACTGAATCAAACCATCAAAGAATTCAACCAACGCTCGAACCTTCGATGACCGTTGTCGTGCAATTCATACATTTGAACAAAGCATATGATCTTACGATATTCCAGGAACCCGTTTTTCCAGATCCGAGGTGTATTCTGGTACAATAAGTGGTCAGTACTCATGTTCACTCTTTGGAGTGTGGCTGTGTTTTGCATTCACAACTTATATGAATATTCCATGGCTATCCCAGTCATACCGGTAACCATACTCGGTGGAGCGCTGGCGATCTTCCTCGGTTTCCGAAACAATTCAGCCTATGATCGCTGGTGGGAAGCGAGAAAGATCTGGGGAGCTATCGTAAATACGAGTCGTCATTTTGGGACTCAGGTGATCGCTTATATCGACGACAAGGAAGACCAGAACAGGATCGTGTACCGCCACATTGGATGGTTATATGCCCTGAACATGCATCTCAGAAAGAAAATGGACCTCAAGCATCTCGATCCTTTCATGAAAGATGATCTGCTCAAGATGCTGGAGACAGCCAAGAATGTTCCGGTTCAGATCCTTCACCGTCAAGGAGGTGATCTGACTCAAGCCTTGCGCAAAGGGCAGGTCACCGAATTCCAGCATTCCATGCTTATGCAGAATATCTACGATTGCTACGTTCACCAGGGTAAGGCGGAACGGATCAAGAACACGGTTTTCCCTTTTTATTACAACTACTTTACGAGAGTGTTCCTCTGGCTATTCATCATCATGATGCCATGTTCTATGGTGGAAACCATGAATTGGCTACTAATACCAATAGCCGCATCCATCGCTTTCATTTTTTACATTCTCGACAAGAGCGGAGAAGTGACCGAAGATCCATTTGAGAATAGAGCAGCAGACATTCCGATCTCAGCTATCTGTCGAACTATCGAGATCGACATGCTTCAACAGATCGAAGCGGAAGATATTCCGGATGCGCTACCCGTAGAATTCAGCAAACACGGTGTGGCTTTCATGCGTTAATGCAGTTCTAGAACTCATCATCGCCGCCTTCACCTCCACGTGAACCGCGCGACATTTGTTGCTTGTAGTTATTGATCTTGAAAGAA
>VMDK01000089.1 GCA_008080835.1 Sphingobacteriia bacterium
AATCTTCCGGAAATTTTGCGGCATAGGCCGTATAGTACGAGGCACACGACAGCACGTGGATGAACAATGAAATGGTCACGAAGAATTTAATGATACGCATGTATCCTACCTTGAATCGGCTGAAGCGCATCCAACGATTGAAGATCAAGTTCAAACGGACCAAGCGCAGGAACGAGAGGCAACGCAAGACTAGCACGATCGGTTCATTCATAATTTGAAACTGCGAATTCAGGAAAAGCAGCTCAAAAGGAATGTTGGCCAGAAGATCATAAGGAAGGTAGTGTCGTATGTAATTCTTCCTGATACTGGGCAGATCTGCGTACTCTACACCCTTTCGGGTAAATGAAGTTCGAAAATTCAATCCGATGTCTATCAAGAGAATCAGATCGATCAGATACACCGCATAATTGGTACTGAGATGTGTGATGTGCGTAAAGGCTAATTCGTACGAGATGAGGATCAACGAAAGGACGATCCAGAACATCGCAAGCATGTCCCATGCAACACGAAAACCGGATTGCTCATGTATAACTTTCCCGTTGAACATCAGTCGAATAGTCACGGTAAAGATAGAATCTTTAGCGCTTTCTGACGTAGATGAGTAAAAGAGGGAGTATGGTCAGGTCGACTATGAGTGCAAAGAATAATCCCGCGCTAACAAGGGTTCCAAAGTAAAATGAGCTACTGAAATCAGAAAATACCAGAACGAAAAAGCCGAGTGCGAGAATGATCGAAGTTAAAACGAGTGCCTTCCCAGTGGAGATCATTGACCGGCGAACAGCACGGATCCGCCCAACTCCTTTGTTCATTTCCACTTTCATTTTTGAAAGGACATGAATAGTGTCATCAACGGCAATTCCAAAGATCACTGTGAACAACAGCGAAGTGGTCAGATTCAGGTGAATATTGGACACAACCATGATCAGGCCAACAAACAATAGTGGTAAGACGTTGGGAATCAACGCAATGACGACCATTCTCCAATCGCGGTATAGCAATGCCATTAGTAAACTGACTACCAGAAATGCAAGTCCGATTCCCTTGATGAGACTCTTGCTCACTTGTTCATTGTTGACGTCTAGAAGGTATGGCAGTCCTGTAACTTGCACATCAAGATCCGGTGCAAGATTTGATGTTTCTTTATTGAATCGTTCCGTCACCTCCAGGAACTTATAACCACCTATATCGGGCATTTGGCCTGTGATCCGACCCATGGTATTGTCGGAATTCAATACGAATCGACGCTCTTTGCGATTGGAGATCTTTTGATAGAATGGTTTTGCGAGTGACCACTCCAGTTGGGTTTCTGGAACGCGGAACGCCTCGGGAGCTCCTCCGCTGCTGATCTGATTGGAGAGTTTGTAATTGGTTGCGGGACTGACCAGGGAACCGGCTCGGTACTCTGTTGCCAAAAAGCGTTCAAGATCAGCGATCTGTCGAATAAGCGCAGGTTCTGTCAGTTCTTCGCTGGATTTTGATCTTATCGCAACCTCCATATTTCGTACTCCGGCGAAATGCTTCTCCATGTACCTGAAAGCATCCTTGATCGGATCGTTGGAAGGAAGTTCTTCCGTGAGGTAGGTGTTGCTGATCATCCCCGGAACTGAAAGGGCACTAGTTACTGTAAGAGCTACTATCAAAGGCACGACCCACTTTCGATTTCGAAGATTCCAGTAGAAGAAATTCCGCATAGGAGTCGGGTTGCTGGTAATGCCGGAGGTCTTATCGAAGATCACACGAGGCATAAGTATCAATATCGCAGGGAATAAACTAAATGCCAAGATATAGGCGATCATCACACCGAGTGCAGTGTACAATCCAAAACTCCTAACCGGACCAATAGTAGAAGTAAGCAATGAGAGAAACCCGATCGCTGTTGTCAGAGAAGTGATCAAGGTAGCCAATCCGATCTCCCGAAATGATTTACGAATGGCAACCAGTTTCTTTTCACCGGCATTTAGCACCTCTAAATACCTGGTGAGAAAATGGATGATATCGGATACCCCTACAATGAATAAAATTGTGGGAACAAGAGTCATGAGCACATCGATGTCTTTACCAAAGAGTGTCATGGAACCCAAGAGCCAGATCGCCGCAAGTGAAACAACCATGAGGGGTACGAACACCGCCCAAAAATTTCGATAGAAGAAGGCAAGCGCTATACAAACGATAATGGCGGCGAGAGATAAGAACAGAATCATTTCTCCGAGCAGTTTGTCGACGATCACACTCTGATCTATAAGTCTGCCAACCAGATGAAAATCTTCGATACCGGCATCCTGTATCTTCTTTTCAATGCGCTTTCCGAGGTCTAGACTAGCTTGTTTGTCAAGGTCATAACGAGTCTGAACCAGAATTGCAGCATTTTGGAAATCCTCAGAAACGAATGACCGCATCATTAAAGGCGAATTCAACACCTTTAGTGAATCAGATTCCCGCAAGTCCTCATTTCCGGGGTGGACATATCGGTCGAAGATGATACCGATGCCCGTTGAAATTGGAATTTTCAGCGAAGTGATACTTTGAACTCCAACAACGGCTGAATCAGTGCGTAAATCACGATCCAGATCCCGGATCTTGTTCAAGTTGCCATTACTGAAGATCGATTCTTTGAAAGGGATCCCGATCCAGATCGGTTCAGTCTCTGTGAGAAAGGAATCCTTGTAGGCCAGATAGGCATCAACTTCTTCATTATCCGGGAAGAACTGTTCAAAGTCGTAGGTGAACCCAACCTTTGAAGTTTGCCAGGCAAAAAAACCGGAAAGCATGAGAACTGCCGAAAGGACAGTTATGGCAATACGCCTATATGATCTTTTTGAGGATTCCAATTCCCTACCTAAGGAATTCAATTAACATCTCAAATTAAGAAGAGTTGCATCAGATTTTTACTATGTAAGAGCAGGTATTTAGTGAGCCGGTTTGTAGCGTCTGATCATCCCCGGATTCTCTGTAGCGAAATACAAATAACCATCTGGTCCTTGACGCACAGCCCTAAACCTGGCCAATCCTTCAAGCATTCTTTCTTCCTCCAACACCTCGTCATTGCCGACTTCTAAGTGATTGAGATGCTGTCCTGCCAAAGCTCCCAGGAACAGATCGCCTTTCCACTGAGGAATGGAGTCTGACCAGTAGAAGGTCATTCCACAAGGCGCGATTGAAGGAACCCAATAGTAGATAGGAGCTATAGTGCCCTCTACAAAAGTGTCTTTGGTGATCGTGTCTCCATTATAATTGATTCCGTAGGAGGCGAGTGGCCAACCGTAGTTTGCCCCTTTTTGGAGAATATTGATCTCGTCTCCACCTCTGGGACCATGCTCATGTGTCCATATTTCTCCAGTTTCCGGATGGATGGCCATTCCTTGAACATTGCGGTGTCCATAAGTCCATATTTCTGGCATGTTCGGTGCATCATTGGAAAATGGGTTGTCGTCAGGGATGGAACCATCTTCCATTATTCGGATCACCGAGCCGTTATGGTTGGTGGTTTGCTGGGCAGTTTGCATCGAGTTGCGTTCTCCCAAGCTCAAATAGACGTAACCGTTCCCATCAAATACAATTCGACTTCCGAAATGCGCTCCGGATGAATTCTTTGGCTCTGCTTGAAAGAGTAGTTGGACATCACCAAATGATGATGGCGCGATGAATTTTGCTCTGTACAACGCGGTTGAGGCGCCTCCTCCATCGTTGCGGGACATGGAGAAGTAGATGAGCGAGTTGTTGTCAAAATCTGGATGACGAACTATATCCATATACCCACCTTGTCCGATTGTAGAGGCTGCTGGTGTATTGGCCATAACGGTCTTGGCCGACCCATCCCACAGGAAAATTCCCTGATCCCTGTCGGTAAAAATGATCGTATTGTCGTCTATAAAATCAAACCCCCACGGTCGATTCAAACCTTGCAACACTGTATCCATGGTAAGATCCACCGGAAGCAAAGGTGTGTTCGTTGTTTTCGTGTCTGTAGGCGTCTCACTGTCGTCTTTACAAGAATGTAAAGTCAATAAAATTGATCCGGCCAATATTAGGTGGGTGATCTTCATTTTCATAAATTCTAACTGTTCAGTCTTCAACATTAACAACCGAGTAGTTCTTTTGCTTTGTGCTGGCATCGGTCTTTGTTCGCGCAAGTTTATAAATTCAATGAGCATATGATGAAAACCATTCTGCTTTTTTCATCATATTCTGCTCAAACGGGAATAACCAAAGAACGAGAAAAACGACCGTGAGCAAATCACGTAATATCAATGAACGACGAAATCGTTGCTTCGGTTCACTGCGCTGGCTGTCGGGATCTGCTTCCCGTTTGACAGTTCTTCTACTTTTTCTGAGACATAAGTCCTGAGCTCGCTTACTTCCAGTTTGCGATTTCTGTTAAGATCAGCTTCTGAGTCCTCCAAGGCATAGAGAAAAGCATAGGTAAAGAGTCCGTTGTTCCATTTATCACTTTCCAGAGCATAACCCTCGCCAGAGGCTGCGGAGATCACCTGGGCACCTGTTCCATAGTTCATACTGACGAATAATTGTTTCATGTAGTCGATGCTGTTGCGCAATCCCACTTGTGGCGAATTGCGGACTTTCGCTCCGCGGAACTGAGAACCTACGCTCACTGATTGGTCGGTATTTGTAGATACTATAGATTCGGTTTTCATCAGATCGACGTCGACTTCGCCGCTATGACAGGCGTCGATCATCAAAAGCACTTTTCTGGAGGGGATCAGGTATAGCATTGAATCAAGCTCTTCGTAGGAGAGACCATATTTCGCGGGATTGTCGAAATCACAATCATAGGTTGCGAAATAGAACTCAAATTCGTCATCCAGAAGACCGTGACCAGCAAGAAAAATGACAACGACATCGTCAGGATCAGTGTTCTTGAGATCGGAAAGCTGCTCGAGGAAAGCAGAGCGACTGAATTTTGAACCATGGAGTTGCGTACGATCTACATTGTCGAATTTATCCTCCCACTTCGCTTGGAGGAGGTCAGAAGCATCCTTCTGAGGATATGTTAGATCATAAATGGAGTCCCGATATTCCGAAACAGCTGCCGTGAGGATATGAATATTCGTACTCTCTACATTTGATTGAAAATCAACAACTAACGGATTACTGACACTTTTAAAACCTAGGTCATTCAGGCACTCAAAGTGGATGATGTTCATACCGCGACTAAGCACGAGATCCGTGGACAATTCAATGGAACGAATGTTGGTGAGTGGATGTCCTCGACTTCCGAACTGAGGACAACCATTGATGTATACTTGCCAACTTTGAAGTTGGCCTTCCTCTGTTGAGGCTTTGAATCCCAGCGATAGTTCTCGAGTGGATTGGATGGCGCTTAATTCGCTGGTTACGATCATTTCCGGTATGACCCAATTCCCGGTACTCAGATCACTGACTTGAAACCCACTTCTTTCTACTCTCCTCGTCCATGCCTTTTCCATCGCTTCGAGGGTTCTCAGTTCAGCATTCCCGATCATTCTCAATACAGAATCGGGGCGATGATAGATCAAGTCAAAGCTTGCCGGTGGGAGGACCTTCCCGTTACGCAGGAACCCTATCGCGTCAAAAGCACCTGGAGTGGTCATGTAGTAGCCGGATCTCGAGGCGATGATATAGTCACCTGTGGCTGTAAAGCTCACGGACCAGATCTCTTTTCCAGTCTCAACATTCCAAACTTTAACTGTTCCGTCTTCCGAAGCACTGAATAACAATCGTCCATCGTCGGAGAATTCAAGGTCATTAACTCTTCCATTATGACCGACCAGCAATTTATGCAATGACAGGTCCTTGGAATGGCGCAGCTCTATGGCGAATTGGGACAGGTCTTGCGATTTTTCGTAGTCGAAGAATTCTTCAAAACGCGCTACGGCAGCATACTTCTCCGATCCTGCAAGTTCCGAATACATGAAATCTGACCACACAGTTCGCTTCGTGGTTCTTCCCGACTCGAGGGAGTATTTATTCAATGTGAAGAAATCATGAAAGAGCAAATTGTCCTTGCCAAGAGCTACTGAATTTCCAGCATTTGCCGAACTAGTGGATAAGGTGTACCAGTGTTCATTGATCTTCTGAGCATTGGGTACATTAGCCATGATCTGGTCGGCATTATCAATCGGAAGCAATTTTGAGAAGGCCTTGGGCATATTAATCTCCCGAACAACGTCACCGGAAATTGCATTTATCTGGATGATCTTCTTATCAAATGAGCAGTTAAAGAAGAGGTGTTCACCATCTGCCGATTGCCGGAATGATGTAACCTCTTCAAATCTTTCACCCGAAAGAGTGTAATTCAATGTAGCACTGGAGATGTTATAAGAACGAAAGACTTCGTCATGATCCAACACAAGGGCGTGTTTGCCGTTTTTGGATATTTCCAGTTGGGATATCCAAGCACCTTTTTCAACCAGAATTCTATTGATTTCAAGGTGACCTATTTTGCTATATATGACAATGTTGTCTTTCTCTACAAATGTTACGTATTCTTCATTTTGATCAAATAGATATCTCCTGTTCGTTGCATTCGAAACAAAGGGTTTTGATTCTCCAGTTTTAGTGGAGAGACTTCTCAGCGGACCGGAAGATGAAGCCATCCACAAGGAAGCGTTAGTGCGATCCCAGGAGATGTTTGAGTATTCGATGAACTCCTTATTCAGGATGGAACCCAGCAGTTGACCATCCTTGATCCTGTATTTGTATATGTTGTTGTCTTCGTCAATCACCCAAACGTATTTGCCATTGCGGCCAAGCATTGCACAGATCAGATCGGGATGTCGTTTTGAAAATGGTATAACGAGCTTCTGCTCAGGTTCTGGTTTGTTCCCGTATATCTCCACCGATTTTCTATTGCACAGGAGGTGGTATTTTTCATTCAGATCGATCCATACCCCACCCCAGGTTTGCAGTTTTCCTGATCGGATGATGTCGAAGGACTTGGCGTCAAACAGTTTCCACTCATTGTGTGACACTGCCATGAGGTGGTCTTCAGTGGCGCTCAGTTGTTTGCAAAACTCCGGGAACGTATGTACTACATTCTGTTTACCGGAAAAAGCATCTTTCCGAATGACCACACTATCATCAGTGGTGTAAATGAATTATGCGGAAGGTGAAACGGTAATATCCCTTTGCAGACCTTGGGAGCTGAACGTTTTAGTGACAGTACCTCTTGACAAGTCCAATTGATAGATGAAATTATACTTCGCTGCGAAAGCTGTTTGGCCGTCACTCGAAACTGCCAGGTGTTCAGACTCACGTTGGGTTGTGAGACTATGAATGACCTCACCAGATGGTATATCCCACAATTTCACGGTTCCGTCTTCCGAGCATGAGAGGAGCCTGTGGTCAGAACAGAATACAACATCATCGATATCCTTAGTATGTCCCAGCAACCGGCGGAGGATCATGTTCTGCTTCAGATCATAGATCAGGATAGTGCTTTCGTTGTGTTTATCGGACGCCATTGCCAGGTAGCGATCATTGGGACTGAGATCCGCTGCATGGGCTTCATATTGGAGACTGCGTTGTAGCACTAACTCGACTTGAGCATTGGCCTTAACTAGCCCAAAGCAAAACACGAACAGAATGAAAAGCGCACGCATGATTGGTTAAAAATAGGTATGCCTGTGAAAACAGGGGCATGAATTGTACCAAAATCGGCTTGAAGGTATAAATTTGTCTCCGCTAAGGGCAATTAGCTCAGTTGGTTTAGAGCACAGTCTTGACAGGGCTGGGGTCACTGGTTCGAATCCAGTATTGCCCACGAAGGGTTAGATGGAATTATAAGAATTTTGAAATCCAAATCTCTCACCTCCTACCAACCCAAATCCCCGATATTTGCACCATGATTTCTAAACCTTTCGGACCTCGAATTGGTATCGTTGGTGGCGGACAACTCGGGAAAATGCTCATCGAAGCGGGCCTGCCTTGGAATGTGAATTACAACGTCCTCGATCCAGGTGTGGATGCACCAGCTGCACGCTACGCTGCAGAGTTCATTCATGGATCGCTGACCGACCGGGAAGCTATACTCAAACTTGCGGAAGTAAGCGACATACTTACGTATGAGATTGAGCACATAGATGTGGAAACTCTCATAGAATTAGAAGGTCAGGGTAAAACAGTAATTCCGGGTCCACGAATTCTCAAAACAATACAGGATAAGAGCCTCCAAAAACAGTTCTATTCTCAGAATGAATTGAGCACAACTCCATTTACTCTGTTTCACACAATCGATGAAATGAGAGGTGCTGCGAGCGACTTCTCTGACGAGAAGATTGTGGTCAAATCGGCAAAAGGAGGTTACGATGGAAAGGGAGTCTGGATCTTAAATAGAAGCGATGTACAACAAGGGAATGTCCCCTTTGAATTGAATGGAAATACGTTCTTTCTGGAACAGTTCCTTGGACATGCTCGTGAGCTATCTGTGATAGTGGCACGGAACACCGACGGTGATTCCAAAACCTACCCGAGTGTGGAGATGGTCTTTGATCCCGAACTCAATCTTGTAGATTACTTGTTCGCTCCGGCAAACGTGACGGATGAAGAAGAAACGGCATTGCGAACACTAGCTCATGATGCGATAGACGCTTTAGAAGGTGTAGGACTTTTTGCCGTTGAAATGTTCTTGACTGATGAAGGTGAAGTATTTATCAATGAAATAGCACCTCGACCTCATAATAGTGGTCACCAGACAATAGAAGGTAATGTTACGTCTCAGTATGAACAGCTCAATCGCATCTTACTCGGATTGCCGTTGGGTGAGACAGACCTTTACAGCCCTGTGGTCATGATTAATTTACTTGGAGATCAAGGGGTAAGTGGTGACTATGGTCTAAGCGGACTGGATCAATTCTTTGCCGCCAAGGATGCCCATTTACATTGGTACAACAAGTCACAAACCAGACCAGGACGAAAAATGGGGCACATTACGGTTCGCGCCTCTTCAGTGGATGAAGCGCACACTACAGCTACCCACATCCGATCGAGATTGAAAATGCAGCAAAGGTGATATTGCGTAGCTTTGTTGTACAATATTGAATGCTATGTCAGCTAAAGTTGGAATAATTATGGGTTCCGATTCGGACCTTCCGGTGATGCAGAATGCGGCCGCTATTCTGGATGAGTTAGGTGTTCCGTACGAATGCACCGTGGTTTCCGCACATCGAACACCGGACAGAATGTATGATTATGCCAAAAGTGCAGCTGAGCGGGGGATTCAGGTAATAATTTCAGGAGCCGGTGGTGCCGCACATTTGCCGGGCATGATTGCATCTCTCACACATCTTCCCGTGATCGGTGTACCGGTCAAGTCTTCCAATATGAGTGGTATAGATTCACTCTACAGTATCGTGCAAATGCCTCCAGGTGTTCCCGTAGCATCAGTGGCGATCAACGGATCTAAGAATGCAGGAATACTTGCAGCGCAGATTCTGGCGACCGCGGATGTCGAACTCTCTGCAAGAGTCCAGCAATACAAATCCGATATGAAAGGAGAGGTGGAGCGAAAAGCTTCTAAGTTGGAAGATCTTGGGTATGGATCGTACCTGGACCAGATGAGTAAATGATCATTCTTGAGGATACGCTGATCTCAGACGATCTCATCGAGCGCAAGTTTTGTTGCGACCTGGGAGCCTGTCGTGGTGCATGTTGCATTGAAGGAGATCGAGGCGCACCGATCACTGATGAAGAGGTTCAGCAGATCCGTGAGAACTTAGATCATATTCTTCCGTATGTTGACAAGGACATTCGTGAAGAAGTCAAGGATGAGGAATTTTTCGAGAAAGACGACGATGGAGATCTTGTTACCCTTTGTCACAGCGACGGTCGTTGCAGATTCGTACATACAAATGAGAATGGCATACAGGAATGCGCAATAGAAAAGGCGCACAACGATGGCCTTTCGACATTTTTGAAACCAGTCTCCTGTCACTTATATCCTGTCCGACTTTCTGAGAAAGAAACCTATACGCTGGTCAATTACCACGAATGGGGAATTTGCAATCCTGCTCGCAAGAATGGGAGCGAACTGGGACTCCCGATTTATCAATTTGTTAAAGATGCACTGGTGCGTCGCTTTGGCGAGGAATGGTACGAAGGATTGAGTAAACTTGCTGAGGAGAAATTCCCAGACAAGTGAAAACAGTAGATCGTAGAAAATTCATCGAGTTCATAGGGGTCATCGGTGTAGGCACTGCCGTCACAGGCCTCGCCGGATGTAAAAATCCCACTCAAACTGCCAAAACAGCTCAAATTCCTGCATTCCGACTCAAAGGTTTGAATGCATCGGCAAAAGACGAATTGCTTCTTACTGAGGGCTTCAATTCTGAAGTTCTGATTCGCTTTGGTGACCGAATTGCGGATCGAGAGACTTTTGGTTTCAATAACGATTACATTGCATTTCTACCAGATGAGAATAAACCGAATTCGGGCATGGTGTGGGTCAATCATGAAGCTATCGATCCCAAGTTCGTATCAGGGAGAACCATTGCTGATGAACCTAGCAAAGAGCAGGTAGATAAGGAGCTGTACAATGTCGGAGGCACATTTGTCCATATAACCTTGAAGGGAGACAAATGGCAGATAGATCAAGATCATCCCAACAACCGGCGATTATCCGGCCATTCTCCGATGTCATTTCTTTGGAGCGAACAGATCGGTGGTGAATCCCCAATAGGGACATTGGCAAACTGTGCCGGAGGTGTTACACCTTGGGGGACTGTCCTCACTTGCGAAGAAAATTTCCAAGATTGTTTTGGTGACCGGAAGCGAGGTGAACAAGACATAGTTGAAGGCTATTATCGCTGGAACCGAATCTACAACCGCCCACCGGAGCATTACGGCTGGGTAGTGGAAGTGGATCCTTCATCCAATGCCGGGAAAAAGCTGGTTGCACTGGGAAGATGTGCCCACGAATGTGCGACCGTTAATCAATTGGATGATGGTCGTTTGGTTATTTACACAGGCGATGATAAAGAGAATGAATGCCTTTACAAATTCGTTTCATCTGAGCCCAACTCATTGGAGCATGGGACGCTGTATGTTGCCAATATTGATGCCGGTATCTGGATACCCATTGATTGGGAACGTCACGACGTCCTGAAGGATAATTTCAAGGATCAGACGGAGGTGTTGACTTTCCTTAGAGAAGCAGCCGCCCTCGTAGGTGGGAGCAAATTAGACAGGCCAGAAGACATTGAGATTGATCCGATCAGCGGTGATATCTTCGTTGCACTCACCAAGAACAAATCAAGGGGAAATTTCTTTGGTTCTATTCTCAAGATCAATGAAAAAGGGTCTTATGATGGGCCAACCTTCGTTTCAGAGTCCTTCCTCACAGGAGGTGAGCAAACCGGTTTTGCCTGTCCCGACAATTTAGTTTTTGATCAAAATGGCAATCTGTGGTTCACTTCGGATATTTCCAATTCATCATTGAACGTGGACCCATACAAGGCATTCGGAAATAATGGACTGTTCCTTGTCCCTCGTACAGGCGAACAGGCGGGAGAAGTGATAAAGATCGCCAGCGCACCTATGGATGCCGAGTTCACGGGACCTTGTTTTAGCGCAGATCAGCGTTCGCTGTTCCTGAGTGTACAACATCCGGGAGCAAGCTCTTCTGATGACCTGACTGAGTTATCATCCACATGGCCGGACGGTGGAATCCCGAAACCATCTGTTGTTGTGATCACAGGAGAGAATCTTGAGCGATTCACACAAAAAAACACTGCTACT
>VMDK01000059.1 GCA_008080835.1 Sphingobacteriia bacterium
CATTAAAATTCCGGCTGTAGACAACCACTTTATATGCGTCGCCCCCGATCCCACCCGGTAAAAAGAGGTTATATGCCATACCGACGAAGTATAGCTTGTAGTTCCAGACCCGATCGGGGTTAATGTCTGATGAATTCAACAGGATTCGCAGCCTGTCCGCTGAAATGAGCTGAGACAAAACCAATAGTACAAATGCAATGATCAATTCAAGTGTGGAGCTGCGTTGAAAGAGTTTCAGGATCTCAGAAGTATCGATCTTAGAGAAGACATAGTAGATAGCACCGGCACTCACGGCGATCTTTAGTACGGCACTTAAAATTCTCTTGGTCTTTCCGGAATCCATTCGAGCAAAAGTAGCTACTTATTATCCGCAGTCGACTTTTTTGGCATGTCGGGGAAGTAATCCGTGAACTTCACCAATTCAAATGGTTTGTCGAGATAACGGCGTCTGAACCGATAGTACGTTCTTACGTTACTGCGATCAGATAATACTTCGCTTGGGACCAGGTAGAAACTGTTCAGTTCAAATCCATTCCTTTGAGTGACCGGAAGATCTTCACGACCAATTGCAATGTACCATAGCATGGTCAGATTCACGTTGCTGTGATACATGGCAAGTGGTTCACCTTTGGTCAGATCAGCGATCTCCTTGCCCTGCACTTTTTCCGTCGTGTATGGACTATAATAGATCCTATCCGGCAGATAGATCGCAGAGTACAGTATCCTTGCGGAGAGCATGAAAAGCACGACAATGGATACAACTGATTTGGATGCCCTTTGAGCTGCGATCCACATCACAGCCACAACAGCGATAAGGATGATCAATTCTGTCATGCTTGCGATTCCTTCTACATTTTGTCGGGATTGCACCAGGTAAATACCGGCTCCGGTGAGTATCGCTAATAACAAATTGAGCCAACCGCCCTTGAATTCTTTGAACCTATTCATCAATACAACCACGGTAGGGTATAAGATGAATGGTGTAAGCATAAAAACGTATCGAGCGCGATAATCAGGGGCGAGCCAATAAACCGGGATGTTGGCGGCAAAGATCAAAATACACATCCGAAGGAATCGGTTGCCCCAAACCAATTGTCGGTTCTCCTTTTTGAGAAAAAGCAGAAATCCGAGACTCCAGGGGAACAGATCCACGGAGAATTGAAGTGGAAATAGAAAGAGATGCTCTATGCTTTTCCATATTCCTTTTTCTCCAACGGTACGACTGCTGGACTCAGACCAAAGCGTTTGAATATAGGTCGAGAGGTCCGCATGTTGGGTGAATGCGAACAGATACAGAGCAAAAGGCACAAGAAATGCCATCGCTCCCAGTAAGTGCTTTACACTGAATAGAATACGCCATTGTTTTCTATAGATGAGCACCACGAGCAGCGTAAGTCCTTGAAAGAGAATGCTTGGTAGCCCTTTCATTAAAAAACCGGCTGCCATAGCCAAATAGGATAGCAAGAACATCTTTGTGAACTCTTGCTTTTCTCTATACCGGTACACTGCGTACATTCCCAGAAAGCTCACCAGGGAATAGGTTGCATCGATATGCCCAAGCAAAGACGAATAGAAAAGAAGATGCCCTCCGGTGATCCATGCCATTGAACTATAAAAGGAAACATCGTTCGTCAACCCGTTCCGTCGCCCTATCCGGATCAGGATCCAACCAAATATTAGAATGGATAGTAATGATGGCAGCCGTACAACAAATTCGCTGTGATCTCCAAGGATCTTGAAAAAGACAAGGAGCAACCAGTTGTAAAGTGGAGGTTTTTTGAAGTATGTATCGCCATTCAATTCCGGAGCGATATAGTTTCCATTGTACTCCATATCCAGGGCGATGAGAGATCTTATCGGTTCGTCGGCGCTGAGTGGCATATCTCCCACGCGATAGAACAGAGCTACGCAGGTAAGAGCAAGAATGATGAATTGGGCCTGGTATTTACGGAGCAGATTCAAGGGCGCAAAGATAGAGGCCAAATGCGGATACGAGGTCAACGGTACAATACCGGTTGAAATTGAACAATGGCTGACTCTCTCTTGGAAGGAGTTTGATTAAATTTGGTGCATGATGAGAACTCTACTCGCTTCGACCTTCGTCCTCATGTTGGGAACCTCAGTGGTTGGCCAAAAAGTCGATTACAAGATTCACAAGAATATTGTTTCCAAAAAGTTGTGCACGGTGAATCCTTTGGATATTCCTGAAGACAAAGCCGGATTTGTGAAGTATGAGTGGGAAGCTCCGGAACATTACGATCAGCAATCAGAGGTCAAGAAGCTCATCGATTCCAAAAGGAAGAGACGATTCGACGGACAGTTCCAGGGTACGCTAGATAAATATCGGCAAAGTGCGGAGGATGTGCGCCCGACAGTCGGTGACAACTATGATGGTTTGCCGATCGGAGGCGCCGGAGTTCCGAACGACAACAACATGGCGATCTCTAACGATGGGTTCGTGGTGAGCGTGGTGAACAGTACAGTAACCATGTTCGACAAGGATGGTACTCATTTGGGTATCCGCTCGTTGAGAGCTTTCGTAGCAGGAGCACTTCCCAGCCTTGACAGGACTTACGATCCCAAGATCACATTCGATCCCATCGAAGAAAAGTTCATTCTGGTATTTCTGCAGGGTTCGCTGAGCTCGGACTCTCGGATCATTATTGGGTTTTCGACAACCCAGGATCCAAGGGATGCGTGGAACTTTTACGCTTTGGAAGGAACTCCATTTGGTGGCCCGTATTGGTCTGACTATCCGATCATCGGTATATCAAAGCGAGATCTTTTCGTCACCGTGAATATCCTACTCGACAACGGAAGTTGGCAAGACGATTTTCAGCAAAGTCTCATTTGGCAAGTAGATAAGGAATCAGGATTCAACGGAGAGGATACGCTCTATCAAACCCTCATCTCCGACATCAATTACAATGATGAGTTCATTTGGAGTATTTGTGCGGTACAGGGAGCTCCTGAGCCGGACGATGGAGAGATGTACTTCCTTTCGGTTCGACCGGGTGACCTGTCCAGTACTGATGTGTTCCTGCACAAAGTGACCAACTCACAACGTTCAAACGACACGAAGTACGAAGTGGAGCTGCTCTCCACCGACAAGGCTTATGGCGTTCCACCGTCCGCATATCAACCCGAGGTTGGATTTCGGTTGCAGACCAACGATGCCCGCGTATTGAGTGCGATCCATTATGCGGATCAAATCCAATATGTGCAGACAACGAGTGTTGAAGGGCACGATCCGTCCTCTATCTACCATGCGATACTTGACCTTCCTTCAAAGAGCATTCATGCGAACTACATCACGAATGATACTTTGGACTATGCATATCCATCTATATGCTACATAGGCAGGGAGGGTGTGACCGGCGCAAGTGCCATCACATTCAGCCATGTGAGTGAGTTGGATTTTCCAGGGACATCCGTTCTGTTTCACAACAACTTTGACGGACAGGAATCACTTTACAGTGATGTGGTTAAGGTCAAAGAGGGGGAGAACATCATAGATCGTTTCGTGCCAGATAGTATTGAACGTTGGGGCGATTATACGGGCATCCAGCCAAAATATAATGAACCCGGAGTAGTTTGGTTATCAGGAAGTTTTGGAAAAGAAACCAGATTCAATGGTGTTTGGGTAGGAGAGGTTCGTATGAACACCGACCTACAACCTGACATCGAAGACTCCCGGGTCATCGTATATCCAAATCCGATGGCTGAAAGCATGTATATCCGACTTGACATACTCAAAACGACATCTGTCAAAGTCAACCTGTATGATCTTCAGGGTAAGCTGCTCGCTGAGCTGTATGAAGGACCAGTGGAAGCAGGAAGTCAGAGTTTCTATTTTGACCGTGGAGCATACCGGCCAGGTATGTATATCATTCGAATGCTGGACGGGGAGAGTGAGATCTGCAGCACGAAGGTGGCCATTGATTGATCAGAATCTGCTTCTGATCCCAAAATACACATTCAGACCAGGGGCCGTGATGCCCGAAGAATAAGGTCTGTATCGCCTGTCGAGGATGTTCTCTATCCCTCCACTCAGTTGCAGCGATTTCGACATGGTATAATTTGCTTTGATATTCAGGGTCCACCACGAAGGTGAATAGGGCAGACCGTTGTCATCAGGCAAATACAAATGCGTTTTTGATCTCTCAGACAGAGCTAATTCATCTGCACTGAGTTCGCCTTGGAATTGTGTGAACAGAACGATCTTCAGGACTTGATCCACGTACGTCACACCAGCTCTTCCAAATTGAGGGGTCACATGGCGAATGGGCTCACCACTTTCAGCTTCTCCCTGCATGTAGTTGTATGCTCCATGCAGTCTGAAATTATTGTTCAGTTTCCATTCTGCAGACAATTCCGTCCCATAAATGATCCCAGATCCTGCATTCACCAATGATTGCACTTGCAGCAATTCGCTGTTGTATAAGATTGAATCCGCTCCGTTCAAAGTGAAGTTTGATCGCTGGATCAGATTATCCACATAGGTGTAGAACACATTTGCCGACAGGGACAATGCGTCAAACAGTTTCCCTTTCCAACCCAGATCGGCTGTGTAAACATATTCAGGGATGAGATCCGCATTTGGAACGACCACTTTCCCGGGTTCGCTATCGAAGATCTTTCCTACATCATCCACATTTGGCGCTCGAAATCCTGAGGACATGTTCAAACTGATGTGGTGTTCCTTTCCAAGTTTGGTTTGAAACCCTAATGAAGCATTGAAGGCTCCTTTGCTAAAGCTGATCTTCTCGAACGGGAAGTCGTAGAATTCAGAACTGAATGGAGCATCAAGGGTAACTTGAGAATATCTCAATCCCGCCACCAGTCGGCTGTTCATGCCTAATCGCAGGTGATTCATGAGGTAAGCAGCTGAAGAACTCCAGGTGCTTCCGTCGGGATATCTCGATGCTGCAGGAACAATGTATACGGAGTCTAAAAAGGTGTTGCTAGCTTTAGAATTGACCTTGTTCCATACGTGTTCAACTCCATAGAACAATTCTCCTCCTTTCCATTTTTTACCAAGATCCAAATTGATATTTAAAGCAGTCACATTTTCGACCCTCTGGATGAATTCCACGTCATTTCGACGACGTTGTTCTCTGCTCTCTTCTACATTTTGCAGCCCAACATTGAGACTCAATTCATCGCTGAAAATGGAGTTCTTCGTTTTGCGATTGATGCTCAACGCATTGAGAGCCCATTGCTGCGGGCCATACTGCCAGTTGGCATATCGAAGAGAATCACCGGAATACTGGATCAGGCGGTCGTATCGAGGAATCGGACTAGAGGTGGTATAGGTCGTCTGCCAGTCAATGGTGGTCAGAGAATCCGGTTGCCATTGGAACTTTTGGGCCAAATTGATCTGCGAGTAAGAAGTGAAGTACTGAATGAGCGGACTCGGGTTCTGTATGATGGTATCCTTAACGCCCTGTGATTCAACCAGTTCGGGGCGCTTGTAGAAATCAGGTCCGTTTGAACCCATTCTCAGGTCGTTGAAATTGGAAATACTGATACTCGATAGAGCCGCCCACTTCTTTTTCCCAAAACCAAAATCGATATGCCATGAATTCTCTCGGTTGGCCGAACTCCCTCGCAAGGCCAAACTGCCGTGATAATGCATTTTATCCTGATCGATCACTTTGGGCTTTTTGGTTTCAAATTCAAAGACGCCGCCTAGTGCATCACTCCCGTACATCACTGAACCTGGACCCAGCAAAACATCCGTTTCTACTACAAGATTCGGATCGATCATGATCACATTTTGCAAATTGCCTCCACGAAAAATGGCGTTGTTCATTCTGATCCCATCCACCACGAGCAATACGTTATTTGCCGAGAAGCCACGCATCATAGGACTTCCGCCACCTAGTTGGGATTTTTGAATAAATACATGCTCACTGATACCGGCCAGATCGGCACTGGTTTGAGGTGAGGCCAAAGCGATATCGCGCAACTTGATCCGATCGATCTTGACAGGCTCCACACTTTCTTCGTCCCTCCGAGGATAGGCCCGAAAGACAAAAGCGGGAAGTTGGTTCGACACTGGACGTAATCGTACACGAGGGAGGTGATCGTCCGCTTCTGCATTTCTAATGGTCAAACTTTGATAATCAGGGTGGCTGAGTAGGAGGCTATCAAATTCACTCCCTGTTTCGATGTACACCTTTCCGGCTTCATCACTGGAATAGGGCTTGTAACCACCGCCCGAAAAAACAAATACACTCACTTCAGGGATGCTCAGCTCGGTCTCTTCATCCAAAACAGAGAAGACCAGTTTGTTCTGAGCTTCTACATGGAACCATGCAGTTAGTACGAAGAATAATGCGGCGAACTGTTTCACGAATGCAAGTGTATGACGGGTTTCGAAATCCTGCAAGAGCACAACGCTAAAAACCGACATTGAATGGTCATTTCATGGCTACGTGAGCATTTGACAGAAATTCACGACTGATCATCGAGATCATCACAAATGATCAAATCGCGTGATTATATTCGAGACACTATGACAAGACTACTGAGCAATGCCCATGAGATCGATTTCAAGATCATCGGGGAAGAGATGCAATGTGTGGAGATCGAACTCGATCCCGCTGAGACGGTGATCGCAGAGGCCGGAAGCTTCATGAGCATGGAGGAAGGGATCGAGATGGAGACCATCTTCGGCGACGGAAGCAAGTCGGATACCGGATTCATGGGGAAATTGTTCAACGCAGGCAAAAGAATTCTGACCGGTGAAAGTCTATTCATGACCGCTTTTAGCAATGTGCGACAAGGGAAAGCCCGGGTGAGCTTCGCATCGCCATACCCGGGTAAGATCATTCCGTTGGATCTGGCTGTGTACGATCAGAAGATCGTGTGCCAGAAGGACGCATTCTTATGCGCTGCGCAGGGTGTATCTGTGGGGATCGAATTCAGCAAACGACTCGGTAGAGGACTGTTCGGAGGGGAAGGATTCATCATGCAGAGCCTCGAGGGAGACGGGCTCACGTTCGTTCATGCAGGTGGCACCGTCATCGAAAAAGAACTCCGACCCGGAGAAGTATTCATGGTTGATACCGGATGCCTGGTGGCCATGACTCGCGAAGTAGATTATGATATTGAAATGGTCAAAGGGATCAAGAACGCCATCTTCGGAGGTGAGGGCTTGTTCTTGGCCCGATTGCAAGGTCCGGGAACTGTATGGATCCAGTCGCTTCCTTTCAGTCGGTTAGCCGACCGCGTGATCGCATCTGCTCCCAAGATGGGTGGTAATCGAAAAGGAGAAGGAAGTATCCTCGGGGGACTGGGTGATATCCTCGACGGAGATAATTTCTAGAAAGTAAATTCGTAGAATAAGTATGAAAGTGATGTTTCAGCGGTTTGCGCTTCTTGCTGTAATCTTATTGGGCACTGTTCAATCACACGCTCAATCCCTTAAGCCGGAAGCCAAGTACTGGGTATTCTTTATGGACAAGAATGTCAGTGATTTTCAACCTGAGCGAGAATTCGATCCCAAAGCGATCGAACGTCGCAAACAGATCGGCTTACCTTTTGATGAAAGCGATGTACCTGTAACCACAAGCTACCTGGAGGCAGTTCAAGGCACCGGCGCTGAATTGAAAGCTAGGTCAAGATGGTTCAATGCTGCATGTATCTACGCCAATAGCACAGAAGTAGAGCAGATCAGGAAGTTTGACTTTGTATCGGATGTTAAAGAGGTCGGTTCCACGCAAAAGATAATTGCCGGAGATGTCGCAGGAACTTATGATCCTACCGAATCGGATGTTCAATTGGCAGAAGCACAATTGAAACGCATGGGTGCTTCAGAGTTTTCAGAAAACGGAATCGATGGCCGCGGAATTCGCATCGCTGTATTCGATATTGGATTCAAATCCTGGAAGACCAATCCCGCCTTTGCTCACATCCGCGACAATAAGAAGATCCTGAAGACCTGGGATTTCGTGAAGAACAGAGACAATGTGGATGGGTACAACAGCCACGGAACATTTGTGCTTTCATGCATCGCCGGAAAGATCGGGGATATGCAGATCGGACTTGCCACAGGCGCAGAATTCATCTTGGCAAGGACTGAGACATGGACAGAGTTTTACTCGGAGGAGGAAAATTGGGTGGAGGCTGCCGAATGGGCAGACAGAGAAGGTGCAGATATCATCAACAGTTCTTTGGGCTATACCTACCACAGATATTTTCGGGAACAGATGGACGGTAATCACAGCCTGGTGACCAGAGCAGCTGATCTTGCGGCCAAGAAAGGGATATTGGTAGTGAATGCTGCCGGAAATGATGGTAACAATGAGTGGAAGTTCATTGGTGCACCTGCAGATGGCGATTCTGTGCTGAGTATTGGAGGCATTCAGCCATCACTTGGAGTCCATACGACATTCAGTTCATTTGGACCTACAAGAGACAAGAGGCTAAAGCCCAACGTTTGTGCTTATGGTCACGTCACCGGATCAGGTCCTAAAGGTGTTAGCCGAACTCAAGGAACGAGTTTTAGTTCACCGCTGGTCGCAGGTTTCGCTGCTTGCGCGAAGCAAACCAGACCCGGATATTCAAACATGCAGTTGTACGATGCTATTCAGAAAAGTGGTGACCTCTATCCATATTTCGATTATGCACATGGCTATGGGGTTCCGCAAGCTTCATATTTCATGCGAATGAGTTCTGCGGTCATGCCGACTTTTAAATTCGAGCGAACTAGTTCTACTGTGCGGATTGAGATCATTGACAGCTCTGAACAAGTAGAGCCAACACATGAGGGATACTTCGTGAAATGGCCTGAATACGTGTTCTATCACATCGAGAATAAAGTAGGTTACCTCGACAAGTACTTTGTAGTCGATGGGACGGGATTTGACAAATACAACTTTGAGCCCGTATCCAATGAAATGTCGGAAGAAGTGGATCTAAAGAAATTCTACGAACAGCATGGTCCTCTGGTCATCGACTTGGAAGAATTCAAAAGGCCCGTTACCATACGAGCACATTACAGAGGATATACCGAAGAACTGATCATCAACTAACCTGAACCAAAATCTAAATGAACTATAATCACATTAAATCGTCGATCCGAATAGTAGCTATCTTCTCCTTAGTATTCCTATTTGCTATTGATAGCTCTGCACAAAGAGTCATAATAGAACAGGACGTAAATTCAGATACTGCTGTCCCAACCGTAGGCAAGAACCGCAAGAATTTCTGGGGATCCTTTGTAGACGTTGGAATGGCGGTGGGAGAGTCCACCGGCGATTCGGCCCCTTCTACTTTGATCGGGAAGAGCTGGTCATTCAAATACGGGATGTACTACAAACGGAAAATCTCCAACTGGTATTCCATCCTCGGACAATTGGCATACAAACGCGCGGCGTACAACTACAATGTAGATGACTTGAATCCTGATCAAGAGACACTGAAAAGCTCCAAATTGATCATGAACAATGTAACGGGAGAATTCTCCAATCGCTTCAATTTTGGCAAGCGAGGGGACAATATTGGTTACTATGTCGAGATCGGTGCTTCAGCAGACTTCAATTTCATGAACAAGGAAAAATGGGTCTATACCGATCAAGGAAGTATAGACGGTTCGTATTTCGAAACGACCAAATTGACCTACCATGATCTCAACTATATTGAGGCACTCGCTTACAACGCTCACCTGAGATTTGGATTCAATAAGATCGTGGTGTTTGGCGATTACCGATTGTCAGACAGATTCAAATCTACAAACCGGGTGAATTATCAGGTCACACCGCTCACGGTTGGTCTTAGGCTGGATTTCGGGGCTTAACAGAATCCAGCGCTTTTAGGAGGATCTTTATTGCTCGATCGAGTTCCTGGTCGGAGATGGTAAGAGGCGGAGCAATTCGTAGGGCTGAAGTCCTGTATAGGAACCAATCTGTGATCAGGCCATTGTCCAGACAGGTCTTGATTGCCGTTTGCACCTGGTCGAAATCTGCCAATTCAATACGCATCATCAAGCCTGTTCCGGTGAACTCCTTAACTGCCGGATGTTTTTCCAGAGCAGCACGAAGCTTATTACCTTTTGCGTGAACGCCGTCAGCGACATTCCTTTCCACCATGAATCGCAGGTTCTCATCTGCTGCTGCACAGCTCACAGGATGACCTCCGAAAGTAGTGATATGCCCAAGGATCGGGTCTTTCTTCAAGCTGCTCATGACCTCCCTGGATGAAATGAATGCACCCAGAGGCATTCCTCCCCCAAATGCTTTCGCAAGGCATAGGATGTCTGGTTTTACACCATATTGTTCGAACGCGAACAGGGATCCCGATCTTCCCATGCCGGTTTGTATCTCATCCAGAATAAGAAGCGTGCCTGTTTCGTCGCATCGCTTGCGGATGGCTTTTAGAAATTCTTCTGTGGCGGGGATATAGCCCGCTTCTCCTTGCACCGGTTCTATGACCACACATGCCGTATCCTCATCGATAACGTCCAGTGATCCCACGTCGTTGAAGCGCGCGAAATAGACTTCCGGCAGCAGTGGTCGATAGAAATTCGAGTAGTACTGATCATCCATCAGGCTCAGAGCACCGTGAGTGCTACCATGGTACGCAGAACCCATTGCCACGATCTTTAGTCTTTTGGTGAAGCGCTTGGCCAACTTCAAGGCACCTTCGATCGCCTCACTTCCGCTGTTGACGTAGTATACGCTGTTGAGGTTTTCGGGAAGTAGTTTGCAGAGTCTTCTGGCCAGTCGGACTTGAGGTTGTTGTATATACTCCCCATAGACCATGGTATGCAGGTATTTCCCCAGTTGTTTGCGGATCGCTTGAATAACACGGTGAGGGCGATGACCTGTGTTGTTCACCCCGATACCGGAGATGAAGTCCATATAGCGCTTGCCATTCCGGTCGATCAGATAAATACCATTGGACTTGACGATCTCCAGACTCAACGGATCATCCGTGGTTTGAGCCAGGTACTCGAGGAACTGCTGTTTGTGGCTGATCATCGCGACAAAATTAGGGGCAAAAAAAATCCCGACACATGGTGTCGGGATCAAAATCTTAAAGGAAGATCTTAGTTAACAGTATTAGAAAGATCTGATCCAGCTTTGAACTTCACTACGTTCTTCGCTTTGATTTGGATCTCTTTTCCAGTTTGTGGGTTTCTTCCTGTTCTGGCAGCTCTTTTAGAAACTGAGAAAGTTCCGAATCCTACCAAGATAACTTTGTCTCCTTTTTTCAATGCTCCTTGAGTTGAATCGAGGAAAGAATTGAGGGCAGTCTGAGCCTGTGCTTTTGTGATGCCGGCGTCAGCAGCCATTTGTCCGATTAAATCTGATTTGTTCATGTAACTTAAGTTTTTGAATTGTTTAATTACTGCAGCTCTACAAGCCATGCAAACGCTGAAACGCTTATCAGTACTAGCATTCCGCCGATTGCAGGAACAATACTAAACAAATTGAGCTTGAATGCACAAGGTCTAGCCGAATTTTGTGAATAATTCTATTCGTTTTGTTAATAATTCCGGTTCTTGAACCTCTTGAACGCCAGTAATGATGTGGCTTTGCCAATATTTGGCTTTACGGAGCCCCCATATTATTTTAAGCTTGGAACT
>VMDK01000106.1 GCA_008080835.1 Sphingobacteriia bacterium
CCACTCCTGATCAGCTGAATGATGCTTCCACAGAGCGTGTTGGAAATGGATTTGCGAATCTTCAAAAACACCTGGAGAATGCGCGCAAGTTCGGCTTGAACCCTGTTGTGGCTATCAATCACTTCGTTACAGACACAGACGCAGAAGTGGAATTGGTCAAGCAGAAATGTGCAGATATGGGCGTTGAGGCGGTCCTGTCACAGGGATGGGCCAAGGGCGGAGAAGGAACGAGTGACCTTGCCCGTGCAGTAGTTGCGGAGATCGAAAAAGGAGAAGGGGAGTTCAAACAGCTCTACGACTGGAACTCTTCAGTGAAAGAAAAGATCGAAACCATCGCTACCGAGATCTACGGAGCGGATGGAGTAGATTACAGCAAACAAGCCCTGATTGATCTGCGACGAATCGAGAACCTCGGACTGGATAAAATGCCGATCTGTATGGCCAAGACTCAGAAATCGTTCTCAGATAACGATAAATTGGTTGGTCGACCTACAGGATTCAGGATCACAGTACGTGAGTTTGAGTTTGCAGCAGGAGCCGGATTCGTGATACCTATATTAGGAAACATGATGCGAATGCCTGGACTGCCCGCAGTTCCTGCGTCCGAAGGTATGGAGATCGACGCCGACGGTGTGATCACTGGACTGTCTTAAGCGCTGCTGAACATATAGCCTCGGCAGGCGTTCTCTATTTGAAGCTTTACATTTGATCGTAAATGCCTACTACGCGTACATATCGTGCGATACGATTTCGACATGCACAGAGTGAATCTGTGGATGACGTCCTGACCACCGAGAATGCTTTGCAGATTTCAGTAAATGGTGAAGCATTCACTATGACCATGCGTACTCCGGGTAGCGACCAGGCTTTGGTCCGTGGTTTATTGCACAGCGAAGATGTGGTTCTTCCGGGCGCTAACAGTTATCGGTATCAAACCAGTTGTATTGATGAGAACGGCGATATAAGCGCTGTCAACGTCATTCTCGATGCTCAGGATTCGGGAAAAGGTCTGGAAAGTGAAAGAAGCCTCATGTCAGTATCGTCATGTGGTATTTGTGGGAAACAAGACGCGGATAGCATTCTACCCGAAGGTGATCCACTTCAAACGAGCTATCAGCTCTATCCCGAGGATCTTTACCGGATGTTTCGCATCATGGAGAAGCATCAGAATACCTTTATTCGTTCAGGTGGATCTCATGCAGCGGCAGCATTCAACACCACGGTGGAAATGATCGCGCTGGGAGAGGATATCGGTCGACACAATGCTGTTGATAAAGTGATCGGACAATGTCTGCTAGACGGTACGTTGGCAGATGCAGAGGTTCTATTAGTGAGTGGTCGAATATCCTTTGAGATCATCACGAAGACATTCAAAGCAGGGATTCCTTTCCTGGCGGCAGTTTCAGCACCTTCAAATTTGGCTGTGGAATTCGCCGAAAAACTGGGCATCACGCTCATGGCTTTTTGTCGAGACGAGAAGTGCACGGTATACAGCCGCTCTGAACGTCTTTTAGGAGATAGGAGATAGGAGATAGGAGAGTTCTATACTGGTCAAATCATATCTGCGAACAATAAAGCGGCGAACAGCAAGCTTATCCAGGCAAATAGCCTGAAGAATCGATCCATAAATCTAAAATACCAGGGAACCTTTTTCACCAAGCCGGGATTGATGTTGGTCAAATTATTTTGCAACCGTCGATTCATTGCGGTGCCGACATATCGGAAAAAGAAATATCCCAAAATGAAACCAAGCGAAAGGAAGATCCTGCTTTCCAGTGTCATAAAAGGGATTCGGAACTTTGATCTCTGGAGATAGCCAGATTGCTGTCCCGAATGTTTCGGTCATCTGCGATCTTCTCGAAAAGGAAGCGAGCCTCTGCTTCGTCAATACCGGCGGCGAATTTGACTGTTTTCATCCCGTAGTCGAATTTCAGGGTGCCTGAGTTGAGTTTGTAGATACTGCGAACTTGTGAGATCATGGGCGAGCTGTGCAACTCAGGATTCAACTGCAGGTTCTTGATCTCCCCACAGTCGTACGTCTTTTTACGACCGATACCGAATACTCCTCTAAAGATGCGCAGCTCTACACGTTCAAGGGATATCACTTCCTTGCCTGCAACCATATTTGCTATCACGAAAATCACGAACGCTCCTCCAAGGGTCCAGCACAGAAGCCAGAACAGTAGAAAGTCGTTGGCAAAAAGAGGAGTGTCTTGTTTCCACAGAATTCCTATGACAGTCACCTCTCCAAATAACCATCCACCCATCCAGAAAGTCAGAAAAATGATCGCGATCCATATCCGAGATGAAGGAATTGTGATCTCGAGACGGTTGATGTCTTCATAGATCTTAGCCCTTCCCTTAGATGGAACTTCCATAGCTCGGATTACTCCTCAGAACCTTCTTCCTCCGGTTCGCGGTTTTGTTTTTCCAGTTGGTCTATCGTCTTCAGTCGCTCCTTACATTCGTCGATCAACGCCTGATCTCCTTCGTAGAAGTCAAGGATGCTCTTGATCGTTGCTCTGGCATTGAAGTAATCTTTCTTCTCCAGGTAGATACCCGATAGAAGGATGAATCCTTTAACGACCCAGTACTCATAGGAGGCAAAATCATCATTGAGCGCGAAGATGGCTTCTTCACATTCGTCGAATTTGCGTTTCTGGAAGAGGATGCGACACTTGTAGTACTGCGCCTCTGCTCCTTTTTCCGTCTTGCTTTCTTTCCGCACATAGTCGAAGCTGAATTCTGCACTGAGCGTGTTGCCATCTTCCCAATGGATCTTACCAAGGATGAGGTTAGCTTCGATCAAATGATCTTTGTCGATATTCTCGATAGGAAGGATATCCACGGCATTCTTCTTTGCCGCTTCCTTATTACCAATGCGGTAGTTACAGCGCATCTGTCCTACAAGTCCGATGACATAGTTGTCTTTGCTGTTGGCAATGCGCTCCAGCTGACTATAGTAAGGCAAAGCACGATCGTAGCGTCCTTCGAAGTAGAAACTTTCTGCCAGTTTGAGGTTCGCATCCTCGCTGAACTCGTTACGCGGTTGCGAGGCCACATAGGCATAGTGCTTTTGAGCGACATTATAACCCCTCACCGACCAGGCACATTCTGCCTTATAGTAGTTGACATGAAGCAGGAAGAAACCATTTTCAGAGAACCGTTCCATGTAATCATCAAAAGTCTTGTTGGCAGCTTTGCAATCCCCGCGACGATAAGATCGCATGGCAGATTCATACAAAAGTGAATCCTGATAAGTGATACGGATATCACTGTTCGGGATGGTCGCGATATAGTCCAGATAATCTGCTCCGCGACCACTCTTTACATAGATGGTTTCCATGAGCGACATGGCCTCCTGTGAGCTACTTGTCCGCGGGTATTTCTCCACAACTTCCTTGCAAAAATCAAGAGCCCGGTCATCCATTCCTTTTTGGTAGTAGATCAATCCCATTTTCAAGTTCGCCTCTGCGGTATAAATACCACTGTCGTACAGGCTGATCAGTTGATTGAAGTATTCCAGTGCTTTATCAGGATCTCCTTTGTCTTGCAGATATGTATTCCCGATCTCAAACACAGCGTCATCGTTGTAGATGGACTTCGCATACTTTTCATTGATCAACCTGAGCGTTTCGATCTTTTTGTCGGGCTTGCGTTGTAATCCGTAAATGATACCCTGCTGGTAAATGGCGTAATCACTCCGTCGGGCATTCTTGTCACTAACGGATCTATATGCGGTCAATGCCTTACTGTAATTCGTGCGCAGGAAATTACAATCTCCCAACCGCAGACTATTGTCCGTATACCTTTCAGGGTCAACTGCGTAGCTGGATTCACGCTCGAATTTGCTGAAGTAGTTCGTTGCTGTCGTGTATTGCTTTTGCAGGTAATACGCATAACCGATGTTGTAGTAAGCAACTGCACGATACTTGCTGCGTTTGCTTGCACCGTTGTTGAGGAATCGGTTAAAATGACCGATTGCATCATTATATGAACGCGTCTGAAAATCGATCTCACCTAGCCAGAAATAGGCTTGAGCTTGCAACAGTTCGTCATCTGTAAATCGCAGAGATTTCTTGAAAAATGCACTAGCATCGCTGTAATTGCGATCCGCATACAGCTGCTCACCTCGGAGATATGTGATCTTTTGGTAGACCTTCTTGGTAGGTGAGTCGAACACCTCTATCTCATCAAGTACTCGCACCGCCTGAGAGTAGTTGTTCGTGTTCAGGAACATCTGAGCCAGCATACCGCGAGCCGGGTTTACAAATTTGGAATCCGAATGCTCATCGATGAATTTCTGCATCGAAATGATCGCATCCTGACGACCCAATTCGAAAGCTAGTTTCGCATAGTTGAAATGTGACACCTCAGCGATCTCCTCGTGGTGATCCATGCCCTTGGCAACAGTGAAAGCTGCCAAAGCCTGGTCTTTATCATCCAGCTTGATAAAAATTTGACCTAGCTGATAATTGGCCAATTGACCAAGTGGGCTGTTCGCTCCACTGATCTGTACGAACCAGCGGACCGCTTCAGAATATTCATTAGCATTGAAATTACTGAACCCGAATTGGTAGATCTCTTCGTCATTCAGGCGGAAGTTCTTATCAACTTTCGCAAAGTATTTCGTCGCGTCATCGAAGTTATCCTGTTGGAAGTATGATTTACCTAAGACCAGATTGAATTCATCAGCGTACTTGTCGCTGAAATGCTTTTCACTGTGGTTGATGGCATTGTCGTAGGCTTCCTGAGCATAGTAGATCTGTGCGATGTAGAGATCCATGATCTTAGGACCTTTACCACTTATGCGTTCAAAGCTCGAGAGAGCACATTCGTAATCTTTTTGGAAATAGCAGATATACCCATAGTAGTAGTTGGCCTCCACGTAATACTCCCCATGGCGATTACGGATATTGCTGAAGTGCACTTCGGCCTCTTTGTACTCTTTGCGCTGCAGATAGCAATACCCCATCTTGAAATGGGTCTCTTCCCAATATTCTGACGGAAGATTGCTCAGGTCAATGTCTTCATAGATGCGTCCGGCTCGTTTGAATTTCCTTCGATCAAAATGGTAATTCGCCAAGGTGAACAATGCCAGATTGTTGATGCTGTTCTCGGGATGATCTTTTACGAATTTCTCCAGATTGTAGTCGGCTTTGTAGTGCTCCAACTGCAAATGGTTCATCAAGCGATAGATCTCAGCCTGCTCCTGAAGAAGAGGATCATTATCGCTTCCATCGAGATATGCATTCAGATACTCATTTGAACTACCATATAGCTTCTTCTCATGAAGTTGAACACCGGTATAATATGACTCTTCGCTTTGTTCATAGACTTGCGTCTTCTGTGCTTTTCCCGAAAATGGGAGGGAGAGAAAAAGCAGAATGGCTATGAAAAATGTGATGAAATTGCGCATAAATGGAGCTTCAATCCTCAAAAATAACTGAGTTGAAGAGCCTATTAGTATGCTATTTCTGCACAATTGTGGATAGGGGATCGAGGAAAATGGCACAAAGGAGCAATACGCTGTAAATGAGCAGCAATCGCATTGGAACATATGTGGAAAGACCAACACCCTCTTTATTGAGGTGGTATGCCAGGACCACTTTATCGATGAGATGGGCAATTACCATGGCCCATGCTACTCCGTGGATCCCATAAATGGGCATCCACCAGATGCTCAAGCCCAGTCCAATTCCGAATTCAATGGCAGAAGCGTAGATCATGGAGTGATTGCGCTTCAGTGCGAGCAGGATGCTCTGAGGGAATAACAAGCGGCTGGTTAGCAACAGCAGGAGCACCGAAAAGACCTTATGTGCCGGAGCGAGATCCGAATTGAACGCCCATCGAAACAGAGGCTCACTGAGTAGCGAAAGAACTATGGCTATTGGAAATAACTGGTGAGCCAGACGCGCAGTATCAGCCTTCATTTGCTTGAGTCCGATTTTGAGGTCATTCAGCTTCTCTGCCAACTCACCGCTCTTGATCGTGCTAAAAGAATTTGCCATGATCATAAACAGCGGGAATTCACGTGCACCGTATCTGAAGATATTGAACTGCTCCGTGTTGGCCTGGAACTTGACGAGGAACGTACTGAGATACAGATATCCGTTCGCCAGGAACAAACTGCCCATTACAGGGGAGGAGATTCGAAGCAATTCACGGATCTCTTTGCCATTCCACTTGAACACCGAATACTTCGTGATAAGGTACAACGTGTATAACAGTTTCAGGGCTGCAACCAAGGTCAAATACAGGATCGCCTCATGGAGATCTGCGATCAAGGGGCTGTCGAATTCGCTGTTCAGCAAAGGGAAACAAATAGCAGCAACCTGAGCAGAGAATGCAAATACACCGTAGCTCACCAAGGAACGCTTTCGTTTTTCGACCACTAGTATGTTCTCCGCTAGTAAAGCAGGAGTGTTCAGGAGGATATAGAAAGCATAGTAAAAGATGAAGTAAGATTCCCTGGCGTTGTCGATGAGCGTGCTGTATATCATCATACTCAGCAGACTGATCATACTTCCGGCGATCAGGATGATGAATGCGGAAGAATAGGCCGAATGCCCGGACCCTTTGTCGATCCCACCTACAAAAGGTACCAGGGTGTGGTTGATCGCGCTCGCATAGAAAAAGGTCACTGTTGTGCCTACGAGGATCAAACTCTCATAGAGTCCGATCAGATCTGTGCCCGCCACTTTAGCAAGCACAACTGCGATCAGAATAGCAGTGCCAAAACGCATACCATTGAAGATCTGAAGAGAAAGAAGGTGCTTGTTACGGATCACGATTTCAATATTACTACGATTTAGTAATTCGTCATTACCAAATGAGACACAGTTATTTTCTCTTCTTTTTGTCTGATACAAAAAGAAGCAAAAAGATCAGAGCATGCGAAAAGCACTGCGTTTGGCTTGTCGCGCCAACCAACCCCTCTCTCACCCAGCCAAACCCCACCCACTATCCTCCCTTCGCATGCTCATTTCCAGCACACATCGCCTACCAATGGTTGCGTGAGAATGTCCTAATGTCTAATTTCTGAAACCAAACGCAACGTGCGTCTTTGATTGAAAATTTGATTTTTTCTATCGTCTGGATATTATATTTGCAGCCCTCAAAACGGTGGTTGTAGTTCAGTTGGTTAGAACGCTTGATTGTGGTTCAAGAGGTCGCCGGTTCAAGTCCGGTCTTCCACCCAAAGAAAGCTCCTGATTTCAGGGGCTTTTTTTTGACAGCTTCCACCTGGTGAAATCTGACATAGGTATTGAGGTTTTCACCAACTGGCACTTACCTGTTCTTCCTTATCTTCGTAGACGTGAGAATTGTAGCTCACATATTGATCTTACTCCCTATGCTCCTGAGCATCACGGGATTCAATTTAGACCTGCATATCTGCCAGGACGAAGTACAATCGTTCTCCGTGTTCAGTGAAGCCGAGTCGTGCACCGGTGTATGTGCGGAGCCAACTACCTCTCACGAACCTAACGGCATCCACAAAAAGCCATGTTGCACCAATGAGCACTACTTTTTCAGTCCGGAATTTCAGGAGATCCAGGGATTAGTCCTTTCTTCTCTCGGATCCGCACAATTGGATCTGGATAATCAAACCGCTGTTCCACTAGAGCAGTGTTCATTCGTTTCGGAGCAACCGGTCACGCGTCCCCTTCCCGACATCTCGTATACAGGTGAAGGAACGGAATCTCTTTTCCAGAAGTGGTTGATCTGATGCCTCTGCTACGCGAGTAGCTGGCTTTCAGACTTTTCTATTTTTTCAAACCCTTCATTTTACAAACTCAACATGAAACGAATATTTACGTTAGCCTTGATCTTCTGTGTGGCGCACGTGTTTGCTCAGACAAACATCACTTTGAATATGGAGCAATTCCTTAACGGAGAAGCTATTGAATTCAATAAGGAGGCAAAAAACAATTTAGATAATAGCTTTAAGATCAATCGATTGCAGTACTATGTGTCCGGATTTTCTGTAAAGCACGATGGTGGAAAAACAACAGAGATCTCAGATACATATTTCCTCATCGATCCAACAAAACAATCAAGCTTTGACCTAGGAAGTCACGATGTAACCAATATGGAGTCCATCACCTTTTACGTGGGTGTTGACCAGGCAAAGAATCATGCGGATCCTTCTCAGTATTCAAGCGAACATCCATTGGCACCTAAATCACCATCCATGCACTGGGGTTGGTCTGCCGGATACCGATTTGTTGCAATGGAAGGAAAAGCGGGTGCTTCACTGAACACCACATTTGAATTGCATGCACTTGGAGATAACTATTACTATCCGATCGAGATCCCATTTGTAGAAACAGCCAAAGACGGAGCGATCAATGTTGGCCTAAGAGCAGAGTATAGTAAGCTACTCGAGGGGATAGATGTCTCTCAAGGATTGATCGTACATGGTGCTTTTGGCGAAGCCATTGATTTACTGCAGAATTTCAGAGATCATGTATTCACCAATGTTATTGGTGAAGGAAATGTGCTCTCTGTGCCACCAACTGACCTGATCACTGGTCTGTATCCGAATCCTTCTGCAGGAATACTCAGCATCTCAATGGAGAGATCGGTTGCCGGTTCAGTAGAAGTCATGGATGCGCAAGGCAAGCTCTTGTATTCTGAGGAATTCAACGGGAATCTGTTTACCACTACTATTGACCTCAAATCCGGGGTGTACTTCGTGCGTGTTCGTCAAAACGATGGGATACTCGCAACCAGGAAGTGGGTGATCACCAGGAACTAAGTACATCGACATGAAGCATTTGAATATCAAATACTTATTGCTTCTGCTCCTGTCGGTTTCGGTGGTACTGAACGCCTGTAAGGACGACGAAGACCCCGATCCAACCGACACGGTGCAGCATGACACTACGCCATATCAATTGGATATCGGTTCCTTCCCTGCACCGGATATCGCTGCCGATAATCCACTCACCGTGCAAGGAGTGAAACTGGGCAGAATGCTCTTTTATGAGAAAATGCTTTCTGGCGATGGAACCATGTCTTGCGCCTCGTGTCACCGACAGGAAGATGCGCTTTCCGACACGGCACGACTGTCCATAGGTATCCGCGGCCTGGAAGGCAAACGTCAGGCAATGGCTGTTTTCAACATGGCTTGGAATACGAATGAATTCTTCTGGGATGGAAGAGCGCATCTCGTTCGCGACCAAAGTTTGCTTCCAATTCAGGACGAATTGGAAATGGATGAAACACTGGAGAATGTGATCACCAAGCTCAGTGCAAGCCAGGCCTATCGCGACCAGTTCATGAGAGCGTTTGGATCCGAAGAGATAACAGCAGAGAAGATGTCACTGGCCATAGAGCAATTCATGAACAGCATTGTTTCTAATCGCTCCAAGTACGATAAAGTACTGGCAAGAGATGCACAATTCACTCCGGCGGAGAGACGCGGACGAGATCTTTTCTTTACTGAATACAATCAGTTCTTCCCCGACTCTTCCGGCGCCGATTGCGCACATTGTCATGGAGGATTCAACTTTGAGAACGATCGCTATATAAACAATGGACTTGATGAAGACGCCGATTTTACTGATCTGGGCAGATTCGAAGTCACAGGATTGGACAGACATAAAGCGGCCTTCAAAGTCACCAGTTTGAGGAATGTCGAATTAACTCCGCCTTATATGCACGATGGTCGCTTCGAAACACTCGAAGAAGTGGTAGATCACTACAACTCAGGTTTGAAACCATCAAGCACGATCGATCCGGCATTGGAAATGACACGAGGAACCGGGTTGTTCCTGGACGAGCAGGACAAAGCAGATCTGGTGGCGTTCCTGAAAACATTGACTGACGAAGAACTTCAGACTGACGATCGCTGGTCCGATCCACACTAGGTGCAAGGAGAAAGGGGATAGGAGATAGCTCGTAGCCAACAGCCATTAGCACATAGCCATTACCTCGTAGCTGCTCAACTGGCAAGTTCTCCTGCTACATAGGCTGTAGTCCAGGCAGCCTGGAAATTATAGCCACCGGTGATGCCGTCAATATCGAGGACCTCACCTGCAAAGTAGATGCCGGGAGCCGTCTTGCTTTCCATCGTCTTCATATTCACACTCTGGAGAGAAATCCCGCCGCAGGTGACGAACTCCTCTTTGAAGGTAGTCTTACCTTGAACATTGTACGTGTCATTCATCAGCATGTCCACCAGCTTGTTGATGCCTTTCTTACCCAGATCGGACCAGTGATGATCTGATCGAAAATCACATTTACCAAGCAGGAATGACCACAGACGTTTCGGAATTTCGAATGGAGTGTAGCTGTACATTTGCTTGCCACCGGAGGATCGCATGGTCTCAGTGATCACGCTCCGGAGATGCTCTTCCGGTTTGTCACCGCACCAACGGATCCGTATCTCAAACGTGTATTCCATATCAGCAAGCTCTCTCGCCGCAAGTGCCGACATTTTCAAAATTGCCGGTCCGCTCATGCCCCAATGTGTGATCAGAAGCGGGCCGCTCGAATGTAGCTTGGTCCCGATAAGGCTCACCATGGCACTTGGAACGGATAATCCGGTTAGTTCAGTGATTGGATTTCCGGGCATATTGAACGTGAAGAGGGAAGGTACCGGATCGACTATGTCGTGACCGAGCGTTTCCAGCCATTCAAGTCCGGATCGTTTTGGGCTTCCTCCGATACAGATGATGACCTTATCGGCAATGATAGGGGTTGATCCTGTTTGGAGCGTCCAACTGCTTGAACCGGACTGCTCCAATGCAGAAACTCTCGTTCTGCTCTTTATTTGTACCCCACATTCGCGAGCTTGATCGATCAGGAGATCGACGATGGTTTGACTGTTGTCGGAAATAGGAAAGACCCGACCGTCCTCCTGCGTATAAAGTTCGACACCTTTGGACTCGAACCAGTCCATAGCGTCGTGATTATCGAATCTATGAAACAAGCCCTTCAGCTGTCGTGAACCTCTGGGATAACCTTGGAGCAGGAATTGGCGGTCAGGTGCAGCAGTGGTCACATTGCATCGACCACCACCAGAGACTTTCACCTTCGACAATAGCTTTCCTGTCGCCTCCACGAGCACTACATCGGCATGCGGATGCATCTCCTTGCAACGGATGGCTGCGAAAAAGCCTGCAGCACCACCACCCAGAACCGCTATACGAAAGTCTTGCTCAGATGACATTTCCTAACCTCGGTCCAAAGAACGGTGGAAAGGACGAGATCATCAATCCCAAAGCTGATCCGACCAGGTGTCGTCTCCCAGAACACCCGCTGACCAGTATATACCGTATCGTGCGGAGTTATAGCCGGCGAGTAATTCGATTAGCTTGAGGCGTGCGGTGAACAACATATTTTCCCGAGAGTTGATCAGGAATAGAGAGCTCTCTCCGGCATTGAATTTCTGTCTTTCTGCTTGGAGAAGACGATCGTAGTTCCTTACGGCATCTCGGTAGTTGTCGATCTGTTCCAGAAGGATGTTCTGAGCTCTCCTTGTCGCCGCCGATACACAGAACACTCAAGGCACTCTTCAACTTTTC
>VMDK01000052.1 GCA_008080835.1 Sphingobacteriia bacterium
CCGTTCTCGTAGATGTTCAAACCGGCGACTTGAGAATATATCTGACGGGCATTGTTGCTGGCCATGTTCCCAACCTTTAGATCCAGGAGTACCACCTCGGATTTCTTTCCTTCGTAAATGGCCGTCCCCTCCACCGGTCGCAGTTTTTTCAATGCGAAGTTGACCTCCTTCTGCTGCTGAACCACCACTTCCGTCAAGTCATAACTCAGCGGTACCAATTCTATCGTGAATGAAGTGTCACCTGAAGCTTGAATAACTCGATTTTCAGCTTCATATCCGACGATGGAAACAATGAACGTGGCCGATCCATCCTCCATTAACGGAAAAGTCAATAATCCTTTTTCGTCGGCAAGTATGAAACCATACCGATCGACCAATGCTCCCTCTACATTTGGTATTGGCCTTCGAGATTTCTGATCGATCACACTCACCGTGACAATACCCTCGGTTTGGGCAACAGATTCGACTGGTGCTGAGAGCAAGATCAAAGTGCAGTAACACGCCTGCGTGATATATTTAAAGACCTTTGATCTCATCGTTAAATTCGGTCACCCAGTTCCGATGTTTCAAATTATATCTCACTTTACATAGATTCACGTTCTCCTTGATATAGCGTGTGCTCTTTCTCCCATTAAGAGCCACGTACGAATCGACAAAAATCTGAGGCTCAGACACTCCATGGGATTCAAATACGCCTTTGAGATGATGAGCATATTCGATCACAAAGTCTGGCTGTGTCGCCATTTGCTTTTCCTGGAAAACAGTGAGGTATTGGGAATTGTCAACAGTGTATTCTTCACCCGAAATGCCATCTACCACCTTAAAGGTTGCTATCCCGGCTTTCTCAATGAGCATCACCCTCCAACTGAACCGGAATCCCTCTTCATTCCAGAACAGCTCTCCAGGATAGAGGTAATGTCGGAATGGTAGCAGGATCTGCATGCCGAAGAAGACTGTCAAACCAACAGTGTACCACCCTTGACCGAACCTCGGTTGCCAACATTCATTTCCTAAGTCTCTTGTTCTGATCTTCAGCCCGGCCGAAAGTCCATCAAGGATCTTGTCGTGAAATGTCGGAGAAAAAAAGATCAGCGTACTCAGGATCATGATATACGGAAACATTCCGATCGGAAACAACGTTGCAGTGAGACCATGAAAGAATACGACTAGCGCAAAAGCCAGCCATCGTGTTCGTCGAATGGCCAGCAGAAACGGGATACTCAAGTCATAAATAGCGCCACCCCAACTCAAGGCGTAGTGCATCCATTTGTATTTGAACAAAGCTCCAAAAACAGGGATTTGATCCTGTGTAGGTAGCCAAATGGCCAAAGGCATGGCTCTGAGAAGCCAATCTGAATTGAGCTTTGCGAGTCCGGCGTAGAAATACACGATGCCCAACATCAGTTTGATCGAATCGATGGTCCACTTAGGGACTCGCCGCTTGCCGATCTCCGGTCTCCGACGAGCATCTAAAGAGAAATAGACATTCGCCGGTAGAAATATCATTAGAAACCCTACCAGACTAATGAAATAGTAATGGTTCAGGTAAGTGGTCTTGTCCATCAGCTCGATATAGGTGAAGCTGAGAAAGAAGAGCGTTGCAGATATTCGATATCGGTAACCAAGGAGGATACCCAAAGCGCTCAAGGCGCAAAGAGCGAATATCCCATAAGTCCAATCACCGATGGGTTTGACAAAGTCGAAGCCGTAGTATGAGAAGAAAAAATCCGGTTGGATATAGAGCTTATCGATCCATCCCAGAGCCCAGAACCGGATCATACCGGCTAGCATCATGTTTCCGAAAATGATTCGAAATACGGCCAGAGGAGCCGCAGAAGTTTCAGTCTGGAGATATGATCGGATTGAGGAACGCATCAGTCACCATCTGCATCCACGAAATCAACTTTGATATTCATTGCCTGGAACATATCAACCTTCATCAGGACCACGCATTTTTGAAGCTCATCGTAAAGTTTGAGCATGGCTACATTATCGGAAACTATCTGTGATGACAGATCTTCAGACAACAATTCGGCCTGTTCAACAGCCACGGCTATCTGATGATTGATCTCCGAGCTCAGTTGCTCAGCACCTGAGATGCTCTGCAGGAAATTCAAATAGTCGTCGACCCCGGGTCCATATCCTTCACCTTGATGGTGCATCCCGTTGTAGAATCTCACAACGCGATCCAATGCCGCGAGCAACAGTGCTCGCGAATGTGTTCTACTATAGAAACCCTCTACCTTATCCGGTAACGGCGTGGACGAGAAAACTCCCGCAGGTATCCCTACTTTTCCCGCTCGAATAGATCGTTCAAAGTAGAACATGAAATCGTTCATGAGTTTGTTCACTGAGCTATTTCCGCCACTTCCGTTGTTCTGCACGAAATCGTCGCGGTATCCGGAATTCCAATCGTTCAGCACCTCTTTGGTCAAGTCCAGAATTCTGGAACAGTAACTCACCAGGAGTTTGGATTCATTGGAACCATTTTCAAAGCGTGTGGCGGCAACCTCATCCTCTTCTTCAAGCCCATATAGTAAATACTCGATGGCAGGGAATCCCTGAGCCATCCTTGTGGAGGCTAATTCCAGATCATAGGAACCAGAAGTGATGAACCGGACGATGTCTTCAGAGCTGGTTGGAAACGTATTCGTATAGTCGCGTAGTCCGATGGATTCTGCTTTTCCGATCTCGAACATAGAAACGTTCTGCCAATTCAGATAGGCCTTCACAAAGACATTGCGCATCCCCAGGAGTCCTTCAACGCTAGGATCCGTGGTAAACGCAATTGCAGTCTGGTTCAGTTCTTCGAGTGTCAGTACGTAATCGGAATAACCTGGAATGATTAAGCTGTCTGCCCAATTCTCGAGCATCGCGCCACGGTCGAATCCGTCGCCATTCGGTTCCGAGACTTGGTCATCCTTACAACCGCTGAGGACGGAAGAAATGATCGCTATCCCAACGAATAGTATGACAAATTGCTGCCTCATTTGATCAGTTAGCGGCTTGAGATTTATTGAATCCAAATCGCCCGGCGATCTGATCCGCCAAGGCGTGAAGCGTAGCAATTTCTACATCCCACAAGCCATTAGGTCCATCAGACATTAGGTCATTCAACATTTGATCTACTTCCTGATGTGAAAAATATGGCGAGATGCTATTAGGTTCTCGGGTAAATCTCAAACTGTTGATGAATCCATAACCTTCCGACAGTGCATGAAATGCAGGACCCATATTTCCGTTGTCGATAACGTCCGCTCCTTGAAGCAGATAATGGACGGCCCTTATGGCAATGACCTGAGAGATCAATTGACGCAGATCGGCGATCTGCTTGTCTCGCAGGGAGTAGAAGTCTGTGCCATCCGCTATACATGCTCTTCCGAGTTTAAATGCATTGAAGAGCTGCTCAGATATTCCCTTGAAATCTTCATCAGCGTCAACTTTCGCTGTATAGCTATTCAGAAATCTGTCGTCACTTCCCATGGTAAGGAGAGGCTCTGCAGCAGACGGGGCATTCCCAAAGATGTAACCATAAGCCTCATCCCATTTATGCTCCATGTTCGTGTAGTTCTTACCTTCTACAATGATCGCAGCATCGTTGTCAGCACGGTTCGTGCCTTCGTCGAGTACAGATGTGCTGAGGTAATTGTTGAGGATCTGATCGGTCATCAAGGCACCAATCAGTGTTTTTGCCACCAATTGATCGTATTCCAGACCGGTTGGGCCAATGTAACGCGTCTTGCTACCGTCGACGATCTGACCCGCTTGACCAGGCTTCGCCAACGAGTCTTGGTTGGAAAAGGAGATATTATACTGCGCATGGATCCATTCCTCGATGCTTGCGCGGATCTCTTGGCTTTTCACCGTATTGGAGCTAAAAAGATCCCTGGATGCTGCGACTTTGCTGCGTATGCTTTTGGTAGAGGCATTCAGATCCGGATCGCTGAAAGGATCCACGTCAGACCCACCTACACCTTCATTTCGAAACATCTGAATCGCCAGTTCTGAGTTTGTGTTCGGGTCGATTAGAATGTCCAATAACTCATGTGCCATCCGTATTCTGGTGGTCTGACCACTGAAATCAACCGTTGAATTCCCATTGCGTTCAAAAACGTAGGTCTCCGGTTCATCCGGCATATTGATCGGCTCAGGGGGAATGTCCCTTTGTTCGTTACAGACGGAGAGCAGGAGCAAGACAGGTAGCGCGAAGGTCAGCTTGCGAGGCATCATTGATCGTCTGTTGTTTTTAATTGGATTAATTCTAAATAGTGTCGCAAAAGTAGGATGTCAGACCCAAATCCAAAAGTGTGTATTGTTAAATGATGTAAAACTTTCGCAGGACAATCTTATGTTGCGACGGAAGTACTTGAAATGGCGCTTGTTTGGCGATCTGCTGATTTTTATCAGCCTGCATCGCAGATGTGCTTCAAAGAGCTAATGTGTGAACGTTATTCCCCAGATCAAGGGCAGAAGAAACCTTATGAGAAGTAACAGTATGGCGATCGAAATAAGATTCATGCGAAATCCGATACGTATCATATCATTAATCTTCAAATAACCGGAACCGAACACGATCGCATTCGGCGGTGTTGCCACGGGCAGCATAAAAGCACAGGATGCAGCCAGTGTCGCCGGTACCAGTAGAGCATACGGATGCACGTCCATCGCTACTGCTAGTGGGACAAGTACCGGCAAAATTGTCGCAGTCGTAGCCATGTTGGATGTGATCTCTGTAAGGAAATTCACGCTGGTGATAAGCAGGAACATCACTAGAAATAGCGAAATACCGACCAGGAAATCCATATTCCCGGCTATCCATTCGGCCACGCCCGTTTCCTGAAAACCTTTGGCGATAGCCATTCCCCCGCCAAACAAAATGAGAATACCCCACGGGATCTTCAACGCATGTTGCCAATCCATCAACCGCTCTCCTTTTTCACCCGGGACGATGAATAATAAAATAGCCGCAGCAACTGCGATAACTGTATCATCAATGCCGGGAAGGAACTTTTGTAAAAAGAATGATCGGGAGATCCATGCTAAAGCAGTGATAGAAAATATGAGCATGACACGCTTTTCAACTTTGGTCATTTTACCAAGTTCCCGGTGTTGCTCATGAATGTAGGCCAATCCTCCGGGTAATTTGCTTCGTTTGAGTGGGAATGCAATTCTAGTTAGGTAGACCCACGCTATTGTCAGAAGAATGATCGACAATGGCAAGCCGAAGGCGAACCAGGTTGCAAACCCGATCTCTGTACCATAGAATTGCTCTACAACCCCTGCTAATACAAGGTTCGGCGGGGTGCCGATCAAAGTCGCCATTCCTCCGATGGAAGCGCTGTACGCAATGGCAAACATCAGCGATTTCCCGATGTCTCCCCTCCTGTTCACAGCATCTTCGTCGGTTGCTCGAACCTCTCCTACCACAGCCAATGCGATCGGAAGCATGAGTACGGTCGTTGCCGTGTTCGATATCCACATGGACAAGAAGGCCGTACTGATCATGAACCCGAGAATGATCTGGGCTACATTATCTCCTATCAATCGGATCACATTCAATGCCATTCTTCTATGCAGACCGCACTTTTCAATGCCAGCGGCAAGAATGAATCCTCCAAGAAAGAGAAATACGAATTTGTGACCGTATGCTTGAGAGGTCAGGCTCAGTTCCATCCCACCACTCAGGGGAAACATCACCAATGGCAAGAGCGAAGTAACTTCTATCGGAATAGCTTCAGTGACCCACCAAATGGCTATCCAGCTTGTTACAGCCAGGACAGATCTGCCTTCAACGGAAAGGCCGTTGATTGTTCCGTAGTAGGATATGAAAATGTAGACCAAAGGGCCAAGTATCAGGCCGATCTTTGATCCGTTGAGCTTCATTTTACGCTTTGTTCAGGATTTGTTTTAGTCGTACCGATATACGCTGGACAATGCATCTGCAGAATCAATGGTCAATCCCAGATCCCGAAGTGATCCGTCTTTAATGTCAAATACCCATCCGTGAATTTGCGGAGAATTTCCACTCTTCCATTCCTCCTGGATGAAAGATAACTTCGCCATATTCTCTACCTGGGCCTTCACATTCAATTCCACAAAACGATTCCATCGGTCGTTCTCATCGCCAATGCCATCGAGTTCTGCACTATTCTGATCATATACATCTTTGATGTGTGCGACCCAGTTGTCCAATAATCCGAGAGACCCATTGCCCATGGCGGCTTTCACCCCACCGCAACCGTAATGTCCGCATATGATGATATGCTTTACACCAAGTGCTTTCACGGCATAATTTACAACACTGAGAAGGTTGTAATCTGTATGCACCACCATATTGGCAACGTTACGCTGCACGAAGATGGCTCCGGGGTCTGATTCGGTGACAACTTCCGCCGGCACTCGGCTATCAGCACAGCCTATCCATAAATATTCTGGAGATTGGCCAGCCGCCATTGCCTTCAACAATTCAGGTTTTTCTGCCTTGGCGTTCGCTACCCAATCTTCATTGCGTTTCAATAGTTCGTTCATCTTGTGTTTGTTTGCTTGGATCGGGAAAATAGCGTTTTTGAACGTACCCTTCAAGACAATTGTTCAAGGATTTTTGCTGCAACCAGTTCAGGCTCTATCTGACTCATACACTTGATATCATATGGGCAATCCTTGATCCAACAAGGAGAGCATTCCGGATCACTCTCAATATTGGTGTTCTCGGAATAACCACTTTGATGAGCCTTTTCACTTCCTCCAAATACGATCACGGCAGGGCACTCCACTGCCCTGGCGGCGTGCATCAGGAATCCGACCTGACCGACAAATAGATCCAATTGTGCCAAAACGCTCACACTACCTTGAATGGAGGTCATGCCGCGCAGATTGTAGGTTACCCCCTTAAGCAGAGGGTCTGCACTTGCACCCAATTGCACAAATGATACTCTGTCATCTGCCGCTTTGACCAGTCGGATGACCTCATTCCATCGCTCAGGCGTATAATCCTTTACTCCGGGAGGGAACTCTTTCCCAAGTGAATGTATCCCTATCCGGATCTTTTCTTCTTCCGGGAATACAGGCGAAGGATCCAGTTCGAACTTGATCAAGGGTTTAAGGTCAATGGAACTCAAACCCGCTTTTCTTGCCATCAAAGTGAGCAAATGCTCCTTCAAGGCAGGATCTTTCTCATAATCGTGCGAGTAATAGAGGTCAATGCATCGGTATCTTTTCGGCATCAACCTCGCCGACCACCGGAACCATTTCTCCCTCTCCAATGGGATGATCCGCAAGTCGGAACCGAAGAACAACTCCGGGAAGTTCGTACAGGTATGCACCTGATTATCAGGATGCTCTGTCGCAAATCTAGTAGCTACTGTCCCCGCGAGCAATGCATCACCGATCCCACCTTTATGAATGAACAATACTTTCAAGGGTTCCAAAAGTACTTCTTCGCAGCATGCTTCCCGAGAGTGAATTGATTTAGATTTGTCAATCCGGCATTCATGACATTCTCTATTGCTAAACATAAGTGGTTTTTTACCTTGCTCGGGGTTCTGATCGTACTCACTCATTTTCAGATCATCGGTCAAAATCCAAGAGGGCCTCATACCTGGCGACAATGTCATACTCTAGCCGTAGCCAGGAATTTCCATCAGGAAAGCATGAATATTCTTCGGCCTCGTGTTGACAAGCGCAACGATACTTCCGGAGTGACCGGTATGCAGTTTCCTTCATACGAGTACCTCGTTGCACTTGGCTACAAGATCCTGGGAGAGCATAACTTCATTCATCGCATTCTGAGCTTGCTACTTACGTTTCTCGCTTGTATAGCGATGTATAGGATCGGTATAGCCATATTCCGATCGGAATTCGTAGGGATTGCCGGAGCAGCCATGTTGCCCTGGTCACCGGATCTGTTCTATCACAGTGCCAATGCCCTACCGGATGTGCTGGCGCTGACTGCGGGGTTGTGGGGCGTGGCTTTGGCAGTTCAATATAGGATCACAAGGCACATTTCAACCATCTTTTGGTCGGGCGGACTCATCCTTTTAGGCGCTCTGACCAAAGTTCAATATCTGAGTTTTGGATTGCCTATCCTGATCTTGTTCTATCAGGATCGGAGACGGCGTGAGATCGGAAAAACAGAATATAGATTGTTCCTGGAGTTGAGTTCGCTGGTACTCATGCTCACGGCGAGCTGGTATATCTACGCCCGAGAACTTCGTCGCACTTCAGGCCTACTTGATTTTGGTCTTCACTTCAATCCAGTGTCAGACTTTGTTGAAGGACTTTCAATTCTTAGGCAAAATCTCCTTAGCGACTTGCCAGAGCTGTATTTGAACTACGCCTCATTTGCGTTGATGCTCGTTGGACTTATTCACTTTGTGAGCCGTCGATGGCGCAACAGCGAATGGTCACTGGTGGCCATTTTTTGGGGTAGCACACTTGCGCTGTATCACATACTCGAACTGGGGCAAATGAAGGATCACGCCTATTACGCAATGGTATATTTACTACCGCTGATGTTGCTTGCCATGAACGGAGTGAAAGTGGTCGCAGATCGACTGAACAAAAGAATTGTATGGCTCCTGATTGCTGTCATGCCGGTAATAGCATATGCACGAATGCATCAGCGATGGACCGGTGACCAAAAGTACGTGCCACTAGCATTGTACGACAATGAGGAGCGGAAGAACTTCGTCTCACAGATCCCCGACGGGCTATGCATAGTTGGACCCGACATTTCCGGGAGCATCTATTACTATTACCTGGAACGCGAAGGGTTCGGATTTGCCGACCAGGCTGAACTGGAAAATGAAGATCATCTGAAAAGCATGATCGATAAAGGTGCTACGATCTTGATAAGTGATCATGCGATGGTCAGAGTGATCCCTGCCGTCGTCAAACACACGGATTCGCTCATCACACTACAACATGACTTTTACGCGCTGCGCTTGAAATAAGTTCTAAATACGATTAGTGAATAAGCGAGGCGTTTCACACCTCGCTAAAGAACAATTCCCCCTAACTTTCCCCTATCTCCTATCTCCCAGCACCTAAATCACTCCATCCAACTCTTCCAATAATTCTCATCTTCCACTGTGAGAACATCTTCGGTCAGTTGTAATGGATAGAACGGATCGATCATCACAGCCAATTCACCGGTCTCTTTTTGTCCGATCGATTTTTCGATAGTCCCCGGATGTGGCCCGTGAGGGATACCTTTTGGATGTAACGTGATCATTCCGCGTTCCACGTGCTTTCGGCTCATGAAGTCACCATCTACGTAATACAGGATCTCATCGCTATCCACGTTGCTGTGGTTGTACGGCGCCGGGATCGCTTGAGGGTGATAATCGTATAAACGAGGCACGAACGAGCATACTACGAAGTTTCTTCCTTCAAATGTTTGGTGGATCGGAGGAGGCATGTGCACGCGGCCCGTGATCGGTTCAAATTCATGAATGCTGAACGCATACGGGTACAAGTAACCGTCCCATCCGATCGCATCGAATGGATGAGTTGCGAGTGTATACGGGAAATGATATCCGCCTTTTTTAATGATGACCTTGAATTCTCCTTCTTCATCGTGCGTTTCAAGATCAGTAGGCAGTCGCAAGTCTCGCTCACAATAAGGCGAATGCTCTAGGAACTGACCATAGTTGTTCAGATACCGTTTAGGTGGCACCACGGGAGAGAAACTCTCTGTGATCAGAATGCGATTGTTCTCACCGTTGAAATCCAGTTGATAGATCGTACCTCGTGGGATCAACAGATAATCACCGTACTCAAAGTCAATGTTTCCGTAAATGGTCTTAAGCTTGCCTTCGCCCTCGTGAATGAAAAGGATCTCGTCCGCATCGGCATTCTTGTAATAATAATCCGACATGGACTTCTTTGGTGCCGCTGTTCCAACCAGTAAATCGCTATTTCCCATAAGGATGCGCTTACTTTCCAGGTAATCATCCTGTGCATCGAATGAGAAGGTGGTGAAGCTTCTATGTTTGAGGTTATTGTCGACCACGTACTTCGGTCTGGCGTCAATTGGATCACCGATATGTTTCACCAACGTCGGCGGGTGAACATGATAGATCAACGTTGACACATTGGAGAACCCTTCGGTACTCACGAGCTCTTCCTGATATAGTCCTCCATCAGGCTTTCGATACTGAATGTGACGCTTTTGAGGAAATTTTCCGGCACGGTGGTAAAATGGCATAGTCTTATTCTCTCTTGAGTGGCCAAAATTATCGAATTTTGAGCCCCTGCAAAAGATGAGAAAACTCATAGCCCATTTACCTTCTGTTGCACTGCTCTTATTTACGGCCGGACTGTGGTCGGGATTAGAGAGTGGATGTACGTCCAAGACTGAAGACGCCTATAACATGGCCAATGACACAACCCTCAGTCTGGTCGTTCGTGAATGGAGCAAAAGGATCAATAAATACCCCGACGATCCCGAATACTACATCGAGCGATCGAAGGAACTGGTGGATGACAAAAATCACGCACTGGCATTGAATGATGTGGATAAGGCCATCGATCTGAACGGTGATCAGCCTTCGTATTATGAGTTAAAAGGCGATATCCAAATGGCATTGAACGAAACCTTCAACGCCAGTGAGACGTATGAGCTAGCGGCTCAAAAATTCCCAAAGGATGCCTCCACTCACCTGAATCTGGGCCGGTTTCACTATATAGTCCGCGCATTTGACGAAAGTGAGAAAGCCCTAAAAAAAGCGATCGAACTGGATGCGACCAGACCTGATGCTTTCTTCCTGATCGGTTTGGTATCGAAAGAACGCGGTGACACGACAGAAGCTATCAGCGCATTTGAGCGAGCCTACCTGATCGATAACGAACATATCGATGCCATGATACAGCTTGGACAACTCTATTCCGAGCAAGGTGACAGCACAGGATTGGAGTGGTATAGCAAGGCGATCGCTGTCGATGAATACAACGACGAAGCCTACTACGGGAAAGGATATCTGCTTCAGCACCTTGGCCTTTTTGAAAGAGCCATCCAGAATTACCAGGATTGCATTGACGTGAACGCGAGGCATTACCTGGCTTATTTCAACACCGGATATATTCTCTTCAGCGGAAAAAACTGGGATCGCGCACTCGAACATTTCCGCATCGCCGTTAAATTTGCGCCTGATTTCGTGAAAGGGCATTATATGCTGGGACTGACGAATGAGGGCAAATCGAATTTTGAGCAAGCCCGCGTTCATTACAACAAGTGTCTGCAACTCGATCCCGATTACGATCTCGCTAAATTGGGATTAGAAAGATTGGAAAATAATTCATGAGTTCGATTACGATCACTCTGCCCGATGGGAGCACTCGTACGTTTCCGAAGGGTACAACGGCAATTGAGGTTGCCAAAGACATCAGCGAAGGCTTAGCCCGCAACG
>VMDK01000111.1 GCA_008080835.1 Sphingobacteriia bacterium
TTACCGTCTTTAAATCCAACGATCACTACCAAAGGGATTTCTACTCTTTTACCTGTAGGTGGTATATTGGGTAACATCCAGCCAACCTCTGTAGTATGAGTAAATTTAATAATAATTTCATCAACCAATTGGTGCTGGTCAATTGTTTGAGAAACAGGAACCATTTCAAGATCAGGCGGAAAAAATTTACCAAAAGGAATTAAACTTGCATAGAAGCTTTTTACTCCTTCTTTTCCTATACCTCCAATCATTGTTGGTATATTATTTAAATGTGGACTTGATGTCATTGTCGACAGAGTTGTGTCAAGGTCACCGCGAATTTCAGCGTCAATATGTGCTTGAAACTGTTCAGTAATGGCGGTTTGTTCTGGGGTTAAAATCTTACTCATAGTAAAAGTATAGGATAAATTTCTTGAACTCACATTCTTTTTTTCTCGCTTAATTAAAGATGCTAATCATTGTCGAATGCTGTTTCCAGTTTGGTGGAAATGTCGGTATGGTGGTGAATCAATCGCCATTGGCCCTCTTGCAGTTGAAAAATATTGGTGGCGCGGTGGCTCACTTCTACCGGCGTGCCATCCGGGCTTATGTTTTCGCCCACTTCCACGCAGGTGGTGTAGCCTATGTTTGTTCCCGGAAACACATGGACATTGCTGCCTGTAATTTTCCCACCCAATTTCATTGCGGCCACCTTGTTAAACTCTTCGCTTATTGCAGTCCATCCCGTGATAGAACCGCCAAAAGGCCCCATGTACGTAGTCGATTCGCTTTGCGACCACAGCGCATTCAGCACTTGCATGTCGCCTTCAAACATGTCGTTCAGTCCTACATACAGTCGGTCGTTGGCTTCTCGGATGCCTTTTTCAGCCGCAAGGAGCAATGAATCTGAGTAGCGGGGAGCAGAATCGAACTGCCGACCTCCGGGTTATGAATCCGACGCTCTAACCATCTGAGCTACCCCGCCTTGGCTGCACTACGGCGGGCAAGTCCCGCCAGCGCTTTCAATGGGCGAAACAAGTCGCCTTTTGAAGGCGGCAAAGGTAGTAATATTTTTAATGAAAAAATTCCGGCTGTGACAAATTGAGATTGACTGCTAGATCCCGGTCAGTACAATCGGTCAATGCCTCATTTCAGAAGCAACTGCTTTTGTCCAAGGATAGCTTCTCCGCTGAATACCAGCGTGTAGGAACCAGGATCCAAGTTTAAATCAATGAGGTTCATATCCCGTTGGAGGATTCCTCTGTGAACCGACTTTCCGCTCATATCGTGAACTTCATAATGAAGGACCTCTTTGCTGTGATTCATCAATTGCAAACGACCATCCGAAGGATTCGGGTAAATGTTGACCAGATTCTGTGCAAATTCGCTAACCGAAGCGTTTGATGTTACAAAACATGAAGAACGCTTCACACAATCATTCTTCGTGAGCTGTACCGCGTATTCTCCTTCTCTGTCCGGATAGAAGGTCTTTCCGGTCGCTCCGATGATCTCGCTGTTATCCGAACAATTCACCCACTGATAACTGGCATTGTTCTCATTGGCGATCAACTCATTACCCGAACGTGTGATCGATGTGTCAATCGATGTCACAAACAGATCCACAGTGATGAGCGAGTCACAACCTTCAGGAGTAGGGACTGTGAACTCTAAAACCTCACTTTTATTGAACCATTCGCCATACAAAACCACCGAATCACATACCGACATTTCTCTCAATGCTTCTTTGTTCTCCTCCAATCTCACATCATACCTCACGATCGAATCACATCCGAATGACGTCGAGAACATCTCTTCATGTATCCCCTTAGTGAAATAGGCTTTTCCTGCTGCGGAAACGAACGAGTCGCAACCCATGACGCTTTGATCGTTTATCACGGATTCATGAAGTGTTAGTTTGATGTTGATGACCGAATCACAACCGGAAGCTGCTCCACCAACCAATCGGTCCACATAGGATCCGGTTGTGTGATACGTGGAACCACCAGGGCTTAGGAATGAGTCGCACGCTGAAGGCTCAATAGAAGATACCGAAGTCTCAGACATCAGATAACTGACATGGATCACAGAGTCACAGCCGAATTGATTTTGCGAATAGAGATCAACCTGAAAATCGTCAAAGTACCATTTCCTTTGAATGTTAATGGAGTCGCAAAAACCTATGGTGTCATAGCTTTCTGATGAACGTGTCAGCGTCAGCTTCGTGAGGATCACAGAATCACAACCCAGGGCGTTTTGCCCCAAAAGTGTGTCGGTATGATAACCGCTTTTGAAAATGTGCTTTCCGGTCGGACTGACAAAAGAATCACATGCCGTGACCTCCTGATAGGAGGTGCTTTCGCCTATGGTCAGATCAATGGTAATGATCGAATCACATCCTGCAGCATTTGGAATGATCTCCGTATAAGTGCCCGATGCTGTATAGGTGTTCTTTCCTGATGGTCCCGTATAGGAAGTGCAATCAAAGGCCTTTATACTACCCTTTGTGTCGCCTCCGCTCAAGCTCGGACCACTGACCCAATTCGAGGAACTACCTGACAATGCAAAATTGCGGAGTGTGCCGACCTTGGAATTTGAAGTCTTATCGTAGGTCCTGTTCACTTTGGAATTGTTCTTCCCTGGGTCTCCTTCATTGAACGCATAATAGGCAATAAGAGAGGAGGGGAGTTTGCAATACTGCATGTTCATATCCGCCTTGACTGCACTGTCCGATCTAGCAACCTTGAACAATCGTACCTCGTCGATGTCCCCGTCAAAATGATTGATACCATCCACTCTCATTCCGATCTGAAAGTTGTTGGTGGTACTGGTGTTAACAGTTGTGCTTATGTTTCCTTTTGTATCGAGCACACCATCCACAAGCAATCTGAAATTGTCCGTCGCTTTTGGATTGTACACAACGGCAACGTGATGCCATTTGCCGTCATTCACAGCTTTGGTTCCCACAATTCCGCTGCCACCTACTTCACAGCGAATGGCATTGTTCTGAAGCACACAGAATGTGAAACGCTGGCCGGTACTCATAGCACCCATATCAGTGATGATCTTCTGCTTACCACCTTGCTTCGGATCCGTCGTAGCAGTTGTCCTTATCCAGGCTTCGATGGTCCTTTCAGCATTACCCGAAATGGCCGGTGTGGTGGTCGTGATGTGATCGTCGTTCGCGTCAAAATTCAACGCAACATTCTGAGCAGTGACACTCATGGTCGTGAACAACCCGAGTACTGAGAGGAATAGGGTAGGTATGCGCATAACACGAATGTACTAAAATCAGCATCGTGTTGCTTTCAATCAGAAGTATGCATCAATCCACAAGGAACGGTATCACCGTACTTCCAGTATCCGTTATGATCGAGATCGTATAGACGCCAGTCGGCACCGTGATGGAAACGTCCGTCGAACCGGAAGCCTCCAGATTGCCGGTTGCGATAGTCCTACCTATCACGTCGAATATCAGATAGCGGCCGCGCTTGGCGTCATGCTGTATCTTGAAGTGCCCCGAGTTAGGGACCGGATAGATCTTCACATGTTCCTGATTATGCGCATCGATGGCCGATTGAAAGCTGGTAAAATTAGTAGAACTCGATCCTATGCCCTGATTGATGGTATACGTCCCGGAAAGCTGTGAATAAGCGTGGAGCGATACCAGAGATATGGCAATCAGAAGACATACGCGGCGGATCAGGGACATGCAGCGACAGAAGGTTTTGTTTGGTACAAGCAAGGTATACAAATCCCTTAAAAGCGCCTAGTGAGAATTCATAAACGGAATTCTGTAGAAGCCACGATACTATGACGGACAGGTCCTGAAACAAGTTCAGGATGACCGCGTATTTTTAGAATCCTCATGCGCAGTTGCGTGTGGCGGATGGGATACTTATACTGAAGAAAAGCTTATTGAATTCAGCTAGTACCAAGCTCCAAAGAAGGGTGCCGTCACCACCGGATCTCAATAAGCACAAACTTCCTAGAAGATGCATTGTCATCCAGAACTTGTTTCAGGATCTTATGAACCTTTTCGCTAACTCCTTTTTTGGCTATTTTTGCAAAAAATTAACGCAGATGTCACTTAAAAACAATCTACTCTTAACGCTGGGTTTATGTTTGATGATAGTTCCTACAGCATCAGCATACCTAGATCCCGGAACTGGAAGCTATATCGTTCAGATATTGGTAGCCGGAGCGCTTGGAGGGATCTACGCGATCAAAATGTACTGGATGCGTATCGTGAATTTCTTCAAAGGATCATCTGCTTCTGACGAAAGTTCCGAAGAATTCGAAAATGAATAAACTTCCTTCGTCGTTCCGGGATCCGGATGGCTTTTTGTTTATGGAAGAGGGGCGCCTCTTTCGCCAGATCAACCCGGGAGCTTTCGACGATTACACATTGCTCAATAAGAGCCGGCTCTACGAGTATTTAACGTCCAAGAATTTACTGGTTTCCCATCGGGAACACGACGATCGATCGGATAGCGATAAGATCATCATTGAGCCGGAAAAACTCGAGTTCATTTCATATCCGTATGAATGGAGCTACACCCAGCTGAGAGATGCAGCACTGCTCACCTTGCATTTGCAGCGCAGAGCCCTGGAGCATGGCATGTCGCTCAAGGATGCAACAGCATATAACATCCAATTTCGAAATGGTAAACCGATCCTGATCGATACACTTTCGTTTGAGAAATATGAGGAGGGTAAACCTTGGGTAGCGTACAAACAGTTCTGTCAGCACTTCCTGGCTCCATTGGCCTTGGCGTCTTACAGAGATATTCGACTCACTGAACTGTTGAGAACCAATATCGACGGGGTTCCTCTGGATCTCGCTTCGGGATTGCTCCCTTCCAAGAGTAAGCTGAATTTGGGGATCGCTACGCACATCCATCTGCATGCCAAAACTCAGCAGAAGTATGCCGGAAAAGGATCGGAGGGCAGCGAAGCAAGCGGCAAGAAAGCCATTAAAAAGATCGGATTGCTTGGATTGATCGACAACCTGAATTCGACCATCCGAAAACTCAAATGGAAGCCCAACGATACCGAATGGAGCGACTATTACGAGATCACCAATTACGACGATGCCTCATTCGATAGAAAGAAGGAATTGGTCTCGTCTTATATTCAAAAATGCAGTCCCTCCATGTTGTGGGACCTCGGTGCGAATGACGGCACCTTCAGCCGACTAGCCAGCGAGAAGGGAGTCCCTACCATAGCCTTTGATATCGACCCGATTGCAGTTGAAAAGAACTACCTGCGCATCAAGGAGCAAAAAGAGAAGAATTTGCTTCCGCTCAGGATGGATCTCACAAACCCGAGTCCGAGTCTTGGATGGGCACACAACGAGCGTGACAGCCTTCGTGACCGTGGACAGGTCGACTGTTGCATGGCTCTGGCATTGATACATCATTTGTGCATATCCAACAATGTTCCACTAGGCATGGTGGCAAAGTATTTTGCTGCACTAGGGAAACATCTCATCATAGAATTCGTGCCCAAAGGAGACTCACAGGTCGATATACTTTTGGCCACCCGTGAGGATGTATTCCCGCATTATCACATTGATGGTTTCGAAGAGGCATTCTCTAAATATTTTGACGTGGTTGAAAAAAGCCACATCGAAGGAACCAAGAGAACGCTTTACCTCCTGAAGAGTAAGAACTAGATGAAACGCTTCCCCTGGCACATACTATGGATCGCACTTTTTCCGGTGGTATTTCTCTACGCGGAGAACACGTCGGTGGTAGAGATGAAAGATGTTTGGTTGCCACTGATCTACTCGATCTTGGGAGCATCATTTGTTTTAGGCATCAGCTATGTGGTATTCCGTGACCTGCGCAAAGCAGCTGTGATGGCTTCACTACTGGTGCTGCTGTTCTTTAGCTACGGCGCATATCACGAGGCGCTATTCCCAAAACGCATCCTGACCTTCATCGGTAAAGGGATCCGGTTCGATCACAATTTTTACAAATGGACCTCGCTATTCCTGATACTTCTTATCGGATGGCGATTATTCAAGCTTAAAAAAGATATTCCCAAGTTCACTTCACTGCTGAACATGATCACGTTCGCGTTGTTCGGGTTCAGTGCCTTCAACGTGATCCAGGCGAAAGCCAACGGCCCTTCAGGTGAAGCCACTCATTCGGTGGAGGAGATATCCGTAGAGCTCGATTCCAATGCCGAGTATCCCTCGATCTATTACATCATTTTGGATGCTTATGGAAGAGAGGATGTATTGCGTGAAATGTATGATTTCGACAATTCGCCGTTTACGGATTTCTTGAAGGATCGCGGATTTTTCGTTGCAGATGGCGCCACATCGAATTATGGTCAAACCATCTTGTCCGTGCCTTCAGCACTCAATATGAATTACCTCGATTCAATGGTTGAGGTGTACGGTGAGGACTACACGGAGCGCGAACCACTGATGCATTATTTGCGGGAGAATAAGACCCTGCATTTTCTGGAAAGTCTCGGTTACGAATCAGTGGCGTATGATGCATCCATTTTCGGCTTAGCCCACCTGAACACGGCCGATCATTTCTTCGAAACTCCCGGTACTGATATCAACTTGTTCATGAATGAGTTGATCAATACCACTGCCATCCGGGCCTTTAACGGAAGAAAGCCTATCAAAACACTCGACAATGTCGAGCATCACAGAAAGAAGATCAACGCTGCTTTCGATCATATGGAGCGCATAGCTTCCAAACCGGGTCCCTTATATGTGCACGGCCATGTGCTCACCCCACACCAGCCTTTTGTGTTCAATGCCGATGGCTCCAGAAGAGACATGGACTACGAATACACGATCTGGGCTCCGATGGAGAGTTTGAAAATGAATGAAGAGGAGTACAAGGACGGATATCTGAATCAATTGCAGTACGTGAATACGCGGGTCATGCAACTGGTAGATACTATTCTGAAGAATTCCGTTCGTAAGCCGGTCATCATCCTTCAGGGTGACCATGGACCTGCCTCCGAATTGCACAACATCAACGGGTTTGAGAACAACGATTTCCGTGAGCGCCTTTCAATCCTGAACGCATATTACTTTCCGGATGGGGGCTATTCCATGCTCAGTGACACCGTCACACCGATCAATTCTTTCCGTGTAGTACGGAACAAATTCTTTGGTGGCAATTACGAAATGCTACCGGACAGGGCATACTATTCCAATTGGAATTATCCGTATCACTTTTACGATGTGACCGACAGCATACGCTAGTCAGAGCCGCGAGTTCTGTTTATAAGTAATACGGCCTTAACAGCACCCCTGCAGGCAGTTTCGTATCTTTGACCAAAATTCGTTCAATCCGTGATCATTCGCAGTAAAGCTCCTTTAAGGATCGGTCTTGCCGGTGGAGGTACAGACGTGAGTCCCTATTCTGACTTACATGGAGGAGCTATTCTCAACGCCACCATCAACTTGTTTGCAAGAGCGACCATCGAACCATTGGACAATGGGATCATTCTTGAAGCAAAAGATCAGGGGCAGACCATAGAGCTGGAAAGCACGTCAGAATTGGAATTGAACGGACAACTCGACTTACTCAAAGGAGTCTATAATCGGGTGGTTCAGCAATTCACGAAAGAGCCTTTGTCGTTTCGATTGACAACCTACGTAGATGCACCTCCCGGTAGTGGACTGGGAAGCTCAAGTACCCTTGTGGTAGCCATTCTTGGTGCATTTGCCGAATGGCTTAAACTCCCATTGGGGGAATACGACATTGCGCATCTGGCTTATGAGATCGAGCGACAGGATCTGAATTTGGCCGGTGGTCGTCAGGACCAATATGCAGCTACATTCGGAGGAGTGAACTTCATGGAATTCTACAAGGACGACAAGGTCATTGTGAACCCATTGCGCATCCGACGGAAGATCATTCAGGAACTAGAGAATAATCTGGTGCTATTCTATACAGGCACCAGCCGGGAAAGTGCCAAGATCATTGAGCAGCAAACGGCCAATGTAAAGAGTGGAACCGATACGGCCATCGAAGCCATGCACCAGGTCAAAGCGAGCGCGGTAAAGATGAAAGAAGCCCTTTTGAAAGGGGAACTGGATAAACTCGGAGAGATCCTGGATCAAAGCTGGAATTTTAAAAAACAAATGGCCTCAGGGATATCGAATCCACGTATTGAGGAGATCTACCAAACCGCAATTCAAGCGGGAGCCACCGGTGGTAAGATATCCGGAGCAGGGGGAGGAGGATTCGTTTTCTTTTATTGTCCGATGAATAGCCGTTTTGACGTGATCCGGGCCATGGAGAAGATCGATGTACGTTATGAGCACTTCGAATTCACTCAAACCGGTTTGTATAGCTATAGCTTCTCGCAGCCCGCGGGATAATAATTTGAACATCGATGGAAGCGATCATTTTGGCAGGAGGTAAAGGGACACGTTTGCAATCCGTGGTTGCGGATGTCCCAAAGCCAATGGCTCAAGTAGCAGATCGTCCATTTCTGGAATTCCTCCTTGACGAACTTGTTGCGGCCAACTGTGAACGAGTAGTGCTTTCAGTTGGGTACAAATGGGAAGTGATCAAAGAACATTTCGGCACAGAATATCGAGGCATAAATATTGACTATGCCGTTGAAAATGAGCATCTTGGCACTGGCGGAGCGATCATGCTCGCTCTTCAAAAAGCAGAGTCCGATCATGTGCTGGTTCTCAACGGTGACACCTATTTTGAGGTAGATCTGAACGGATTCATGGAGGCACATCATGCCTCGAAAAGTCCATTGAGTATTGGATTGAAAAGAATGGAGAATCCCGACCGTTACGGAACGGTTGAGCTCTCAGGAGATCGAATACTGCGATTCAATGAAAAGATCACAGGACTGGATTCCGGATTGATCAATGCCGGAGTGTATGCATTGGATAAACAAGCGTTTTCAGAACTAGATCTTCCGACCAAATTCTCATTTGAAGCAGAGATCCTTGAAAAGCTGGTCGGATCATGGAATTTCCATGGTTTTGAAGCCAGGGAATTCTTCATCGACATTGGGATACCGGAAGATTATCGCAAAGCGGACGCATACTTCCGTATGCCTTCTATGATGCAGGACTGGACGCTTTTTTTGGATAGAGACGGAGTGATCAATGTTCGCGTGGTGGGAGATTATATCCGTTCGTTGGTACGATTTGAATTCTTGCCACACGTGAAAGAAGCGATCAGAGACTTTTCTTCGTTATTCAAGAGAGTGATCGTAGTGACCAATCAACAGGGTGTAGGAAAAGGACTCATGACCGAAGCAGATGTCCAAGAAATTCATGTACATATGATCAAGGAGATCGAAGCAGCCGGTGGACGGATCGACAAGGTGTATTTCTGTCCGGCTTTAGATGCCGAAAATAACCCTTGCCGCAAGCCCAATAATGGCATGGCATTGCAGGCACAGCAAGACTTTCCCGAGATAGACCTGAATAGAAGTTTGATGATCGGAGATTCCCTGTCTGATATGGAATTCGGAAGGAGATCCGGTATGTTCAATGCTTTCATCACTCCTGAACCCTATAAAAATGAGACTCCACTGACGGATATAGAGGCAATAAATTTGTTAGAAATAGGGTCTTACTTACAGAGATCCCGAATATCGTCGAAGACGAAGTTCGAAATGTAGTATCTTAGTGGATTAGCCGAACGCGACCAATTTGAAGCATGTCCTCAGCATAGCACTTGTATTCCTGAGCCTCTTACCGGCTTCAGCCACTCACCTCATCGGTGGGTATATGAGCTATACCTATTTGGGAAGAAATGCTGATGGCGACTATGACTACAAAGTCACGCTTAACATCTTTCGTGACACCAAGCAATCTACCGTTGATTTTGATGACGAGATCGAATTGGGTGTGCACCTCAATAACAACACCCTTCAACTTCACCGACCGTTCCCTATCTCATTGATATTCCGCCGGAAGGTGGAACCACCTGGAAGCATCGACTGCCCGTACTACATGGATCAGGTTGGTATAGAACAAGGGTTCTATGAAGCCGTTATCTCACTACCGCCGTATTCCGGAGGATACCACCTCACCTTCGTGCGGTGCTGTCGGAATAATCAAGATAACCTTACCAGTCAGGGTGGACAACCCTTCCAGGGACAAACCTATTATTGTTACATCCCCAACCCTTTGATCGAGAACAGTTCGCCATTTTTTAGCGGAGTGCCGAGCCCATACATGTGCGCTAAGGATACCAATGTGTTCCTCAATCGCGCTATAGACCCTGATGGAGATTCGCTGGTTTACAAATTCGTTTGGCCATTTCAGGGAGGATCACCAACGCAAGGAGGCGCCATGCCAACACCTCCTCCAAATCTTGAATTACCGATCGATACAGTCGTTTATAATCCGGGTTACGGATATACCAGACCATTTGGCCCGGGAACGTTCATCGATATAGACCGCAGAAATGGCTTGACCACGCTATATGCTCCCAGTCCGGGAAGCTACGTAGTGGCAGTTGAAGTTTGGGAATACAGGAATGGTACGCTGTTGAGTAAAGTTCGTCTGGACCTTCAGATCCTGGTGCTTGACTGTCCACCGAACAAGCAACCCAAAGTCGATGTACCATCGGGATACCAATTCGAGGTGGAGGCCGGTCAGCAGATATGCTTCAACGTGGAAGGCTTCGATCTGGATAATGATCTGCTCAACATTAGCGGTGAAGGTGACATTTTCACCGGAAAGAATGGTTGGGTCGGACCAACTGCGACACTCGACCCTGTTTCAGCGCCGGGCAATGTGTCCACTCAATTCTGCTGGACCCCTTCATGCGATCAGGCGAGGAACGAGCCGTATGAATTCACAGTGATCGTCGAGGACAATGGATGTCCTCCGAAAAATGATAAGAAGAACGTCGAGATCATCGTCAAGAAATTCGTTGGTGCCGATAGAATAGATGGCCCGGATCGTGTCTGTGCCGGGGCAAATGAAGTGTACGCATACGAGGCCAAGGACACAACCGGAGGAAGTACTTTCTATTGGGAAGTTACCCAAGGAGAGATCACTGGTCCGGACAATGGGCCCGAAGTATTCATTAACTGGAATGGTACGGGAACTACCGGTACCATTCGAATGGTGGAGATCAGTCAATATGGCTGTCCGGGAGATACGGTTGATAAGCAAATATCCCTTTTGCCTAGTCCGCCTCCGCCACCGATCAGCGGAGACGATACGGTTTGTTGGCTCGAAACCAACGAACAATACAATGCACC
>VMDK01000140.1 GCA_008080835.1 Sphingobacteriia bacterium
TTTCGGGCATCGATCACCTGATTCGCACCGATGGCATCTGTAGGACAAGCATCTATACAAGCTGTGCACGATCCACAATGATCTGTCACAGGCCCATCTGAAGAGAGCTCCAGATCGCAGATGATGTTGCCAATGAAGAAGAATGATCCACGTTGTTTGGACAGTAAAAGCGAGTGCTTCCCTATCCAGCCCAGGCCCGCTTTGGCTGCCAACGGTCGCTCTAATACCGGTGCAGAATCCACGAAATATCGAAAGGAAAAGTCACCGAATTCCTTCTGCATCCGTTCGGTGAGCTTTCTCATACGAGATTTGACCACATGGTGGTAATCATCACCGTATGCATATTTCGAAATTTTCGGAGTTCCTTCCTCTTGTTCTTCTGATGGGAAATAGTTGAATAGAAGGCTGATCACACTTTTGGCACCGGGAACAAGATTGGATGGGTCCAGGCGCTTGTCGAAATGGTTCTCCATCCACTTCATGGTCCCGTGGTAACCTCTGGATAGCCAATCCTCCAGATGGACCGCTTCTTTCTCAAGGAATTCAGCTTTAGTAATACCACAACTCAGAAATCCGAGCTCCTGGCTCCACGATTTGATCTTGTCTGAAGCAGGTACTGAACTCAAATCAGAATAGAGAATTCATTTTGGATGGAGGGATCTTACCTACATGTTCATACGCTGAATGCGTAGCCTCTCTCCCTCTTGCAGTGCGCTGTATGTAGCCTTCCTTGATCAAGAATGGCTCGTATACCTCTTCGATCGTGCCGGCTTCTTCTCCTACCGCGGTTGCAATGGTATTGATCCCAACCGGACCACCTTTGAATTTCTCAATGATGGTGAGCAGGATGCGGTTATCCATTTCGTCTAATCCTCTGCGATCCACATTCAATGCGTCCAGGGCATACTTAGCGATCTCATGATCGATCACTCCATTTCCTTTGATCTGGGCAAAATCTCTGGTTCTGCGCAACAGTGAATTAGCGATACGCGGTGTTCCTCGACTCCGTCGTGCGATCTCAAGCGCAGCATTTTCATGAATATCGGTCTTCAAAATCCCGGCAGAGCGGTTCACAATGTCACTCAGCAACGATGAATCATAGTACTCCAAGCGACTCGTTATACCAAATCGAGCGCGCAACGGAGCAGTGAGTAAGCCGGAACGGGTTGTTGCTCCCACAAGCGTGAATGGACTGATAGAGATCTGAACAGAACGTGCATTGGGTCCTGTATCCAGCATAATGTCGATCCTATAGTCCTCCATAGCGGAATACAGATACTCCTCTATCACAGGACTCAGTCGATGTATCTCATCGATGAACAGCACATCTCCATGCTCCAGATTGGTGAGCAGACCGGCCAGATCTCCGGGTTTTTCCAAAACCGGACCCGATGTCACTTTGATGCTGGAATTGAGCTCATTCGCAATGATGTTCGCTAGCGTAGTCTTTCCCAGACCGGGAGGGCCGTGCAACAGGACGTGATCAAGCGCTTCCTCACGCATTTTGGCGGCTTCAACGAATATCTTGAGGTTCTCGAGGATCTTATCCTGTCCCGTAAACTGCTCAAACGATTGAGGACGCAGGACGTTCTCTATCTCGCGATCGGTATTGGAATAATGCTCAGAGCTCGGATCGAGATGTTCGTTGCGCATGGCTCAAAGATAGCGATAGCCGCATGATTTTGGCTCTGACTTGTTAACAACGGATCCTCACCGGAAAACATAAAATTCCACACTTTGGGCAACTAGTCTTTGTGACATTACGTCTAATATTCAGACGAGCGACCAACTGGCTCGCTTTTTGTCATCATATACCTATATGTACAGAACCTTTCTCTTCGCGTTCGCCCTTTTCTTCGCTCATGTGAGCGTGGCACAGATCCCTGCATCTCAAATACAATTCGACAACAAGATATTTGACTTTGGTAAGATCAACTTCAGAAGCGCCCCGGTACAAGCCAAGTTTACCTTCACCAATAACAGTGCTTATCCTCTCGTCATAAGAGATGTGAAAGCCGAATGTGGATGTACTGTGCCTAGTTGGCCAAAAACGGCCATAGACCCCGGACAAAGTGCGGAGATATCAGCACGATTCAATCCGGATAATTATGCCGGAGAGATCGATAAGAAAATAGAGGTATACGCAAATTTCCAGGATGCAATAGCCATTCCACTGCATATTGCCGGGACCATCAGACAACCTGCCGGGGCAAACAGCGGTTTTGTCAAAGGACAATTCGGATATCTGCGTATGCTGGGCAATGTCGTCGCCTACGGAAAGGTAAAGAATACACAAACTTCAACATCAGAAATGATCGTTGTGAATGACTACAACAGAGCACTGAAGATCACAAAAGTGGTCAAGAAGCCTTCGTATGCTGAGGTGAGCATCCCGGAGGGAGACATTGCTCCAGGTGATACCGCTTTTATCAAAGTGACAGTTGACGGTTCTAAAGTGGGTGATTACGGACTTCAAAACGATGTGATCCTCTTTGAAACGAATGACATCTATTACTCCACCAAGTCCTTTGAGCTTGCGCTGGATGTAGAACATGATTTTGGCAAAATGAGCAAAGGAAAGCTCAAAAAAGCCCCAAAGATCGTGATCGAACCTGCTGAGGTGGACATGGGGATCATTCGCCGTGGAGCACGAAAATCCAAGAAGATCACGATCAAGAATGCCGGCAAAAGAGATCTTGAGATCTTCAAGGTTTCGTCGGACTGCAGTTGTGCCATGATCACGAATGATGTCAAGATCATTCCAGCCGGTGGTTCTCAGGAAGTCTTCGTTGAGTTCGATTCTGTGTTCAAATCTGGCGAACAACGCAAATACATTTACATCTACACCAACGATCCGCTTCATCAAGTTGTGAAACTTCTGGTTCACGCCCGCGTTGATGAATAGAGTGGTACTGTTTTTGATTTATTTCGAACAGTACAACAGAAAGGATCGACCATGAAAAAGAGCACGCTTATTGTCATTGTGGCAGGACTCTTCGTCACTGCCGTAGCATCATCTTATTTTTTCAGCCGCATGATGGTTGAGAACAGCGAGAAGACCACGGCTTTCACTGAACAATACGAGCAACCGGTGAATCCGATCTTACGAGCAGCCAATCAGGATGTAAGTGATATCAATTTCATCTCTGCTTCTAAAAAGAGCACCCCAACCGTTGTGTTCATTAAAACAGAGTCCCAGGTGCAGCGACGCAGTTCGTTCTGGTTCTTTGATTTTGACCCTTTTGGAAGTATCGGTAAAGTAGCGAGCACCGGCTCGGGAGTGATCATCAGTGAAGACGGCTATATAGTCACGAATCATCACGTGATCCAAAATGCCGACAAGATAGAAGTGGTCATTGGTGGGAAAAGAACCTATGATGCAAAGGTGATCGGTGAGGCTCCTTCATCAGATCTTGCCTTGCTAAAGATCGATGCCGCAAATCTCCCTTTCATTGAAGTCGCAAACAGTGACGAAGTAGAGATCGGTGAATGGGTTCTGGCTGTGGGTAATCCTTTCAACCTCAACAGCACAGTAACCGCCGGTATCGTGAGTGCAAAAGGCCGAAACATCAATATCGTCCGGAATGAGTTCCCCATCGAAAGTTTCATCCAAACCGATGCCGCGATCAACCCGGGTAACAGTGGTGGAGCACTGGTCAATCTGGAAGGAAAGCTGATCGGTGTAAATACCGCCATTGCCTCCAAAACCGGCTCTTATGTTGGTTATGGTTTTGCCATCCCTTCGAACATCGTGACCAAGATCGTGCATGATCTGCGGGAGTTTGGGGAGATCCAGCGAGGATTCGATGGTTTGCGAGTCGGAAACGTGACCGAAAGCTCCGAGTATTTCGACGAACTCAATGGAAATGGTGTAGTCGTAAAGGATATCGGGAACTTGAACGAATCTTCCCGCTCTTATTTAAAACTCGAAGACATCATCGTCTCGATCGATGGCAAGCCGTTAAGTGGTGTCCAGGATTATAACGAGATGCTGGCACGTCGCCGCCCCGGAGATAAGTTGAGATATGAGATCCTTAGGGATGGAGATCGATTCAACCAGTCCATAACGCTCGTGAATCAGGATGGTGGCACCGGTCGTGTGATCAAGCGAACGATCCGCTCCGAGAGTCTGGGTGCTGAGTTTGAAAGGATCTCCAAACTGGAAATGGATCGCTATGATATTCAGGACGGATTCAAAGTCCTGAACATAGGTCCGGGACGCATTCGCAGCATGAACCTGGAAGAAGGATTCATCTTCACGGAAGTCAATCGAAAAGCTCCTGAAAGTGCAGAAGAGTTGATCGATCTGCTGGAATCATCACGTGGACAGATCAGAATAGAAGGCATCTCTCCTACGCGAGGCAGACAAATGCTGTCCTTTTTCTCTTATTGATCCGATCCGACCTTGAACTCGGATGTCTCGTGGAAAGTGATGTCAGGATTGTTCTGACGAGCCATTTGTAGAGTGAACGCGGTTTGCGCGAGGTACACTCTGTTGCCGTCTTTATCCAGCACGATCTCCTGAGCTCTGTATTTACAGAATTCATCGATCTTGGCCTCATCGCCGGTCATCCAGCAAGCTTTGTGAAAGCTCATTGGCACCAGATCGACTGAAGCGTTGTATTCGTGCTCCAAACGGTACTTGATCACTTCGAACTGCAGTTCACCTACCGCACCGATATACTTTCGATTGCCCGGTTCCTGTCGGTACAACTGCGCCACTCCTTCATCGGTCAATTGCTCGATCCCTTTTTCAAGCTGCTTGCTCTTCATCGGATCCTTATTGATGACCTCCTTGAATATTTCAGGAGAGAAGCTCGGGATGCCCTTGTATTGCAGTTCTTCTCCTTCGGTCAAAGTATCACCGATCTTGAAGTTCCCCGTGTCATATAAACCGATCACATCCCCTGGAAATGCCTCGTCTATGACACTCTTGCTCTGTGCCAGGAAGTTATACGGGTTGTTGAATCGTAGCTTTTTCCCGAGACGGGTATGATTGTAAAATGTGTTCCGCTCAAAAGTCCCGGAGCACACCCTTAGGAAAGCGATCCTGTCGCGGTGATTCGGATCGAGGTTCGCGTGGATCTTGAAGACAAATCCGGTGAACTTGCTTTCAAAAGGATCAACCGGACGCTTATCCGTTTGTCGCGGTTGAGGCTCAGGTGCGATCTCAACGAACGTATCCAGAAGTTCTTTTACCCCGAAGTTGTTGATGGCTGAACCAAAGAATACCGGTGCCAACAGACCTTCTTTGTACATCTCCCGATCCAATGGTTCATAGACTCCGTTGATCAGCTCCACGTCTTCACGAAGCTTTTCAGCATCCTGTTCTCCGATCATCTCATCCAGCGACGAATCGTTGATGTCATCTACCTTCACTACCTCTTTCGAGAGTTTGGTCTTATTGGCTTCAAAGAGATTCAAGCTATCGTTGTGAAGCAAGTATACCCCCTTGAATTTCTTGCCCATATTGATAGGCCAGCTGAGCGGACGAACAGAGATCTTCAGCTCTTCCTCCAACTCATCGAGTAGATCATACGGATCCTTTCCATCCCGGTCCATCTTGTTAATGAATATGATCACGGGAGTATTTCTCAGGCGACAAACCTGCATGAGTTTGCGAGTTTGTTCCTCCACCCCTTTCACACAGTCGATGACCAGAATGACACTGTCAACTGCTGTCAGTGTTCGATAGGTGTCTTCCGCGAAGTCCTTGTGACCGGGCGTATCTAGAATATTTACGATATGGTCACCGTAGTTAAACGCCAAAACTGAGGTAGCGACAGAGATCCCACGTTGCTTCTCGATCTCCATAAAGTCGGAAGTTGCCGTCTTTTTGATCTTGTTGTTCTTGACCGCACCGGCACTTTGAATGGCTCCTCCGAAGAGAAGAAGCTTTTCGGTGAGTGTGGTCTTTCCTGCATCCGGGTGACTGATGATCCCAAATGTCCTGCGCTTTGCTATTTCCTTCCGCTGCTCCATGTCAGTTGGGCGGCAAATTACGTGAATGAAGCGCAATATTCCTTTCCCTCGAAGCCCTCAGCATTTAAATTTGTCCAAATGAAAAACTTCGGATATCTCATCGTCATTTTACTACTTGCGTCGTGCAGCCCATACAAATCCACATTGAAGCAAAAAGGCTATGGTGATGGACTCTATGCGGCTATAGCCACAAATCGTGGTGACATCTATATCAAGCTGGAACCTCAAAAAGCACCTCTGACCACTGCGAATTTTGTCGGCCTGGCAGAAGGGACAATTGACAACAAATTGAAGAAGCCCGGGGTCCGTTTCTATGATGGTGTGGTGTTTCATCGCGTAGAACCGGGATTTGTGATCCAGGGAGGAGATCCGATGGGAACAGGACGTGGCGGACCAGGTTACCAGTTCCATCAGGAGATCCATCCTGAACTGAAGCATGATAGCGCAGGCATTGTAGCTATGGCCAATTCAGGTCCAAATACAAATGGCAGTCAGTTCTACATCACCCTGCGGCCAACAAATTCACTGGATGGACACTACAATATCTTCGGAAGTGTGGTGATGGGAATGGATGTGGTAAAACAAACTCAGATAGGAGACCGAATGGAAAAGGTTCACATTATACGCCTGGGAAGGGATGCAAAAGCTTTTTCAGCGACCGCTACTTTCAAGGATCTGAAATAACTTAGATATGAGTTCAGCCAAAACAGAATTGACCATAACAGGTGCCGGTGGTCGCGAGATCTCGCTGGATATCTCGCTGCCGGATAAAGGAAGTGATCTGTCAGTCATCCTGTATTGTCACGGCTTTAAGGGATTTAAGGATTGGGGCACTTTCAACAAAGTAGCAGAGTATTTTGCTTCTGCTGGTTTCTGTTTTGTGAAGTTCAACTTTTCGCATAACGGCGTTTCATCGGATGATCTCAGCGATATAACCTTACCCGACGTCTTTGCCGAGAACACGTTCAGCATGCAGTTGGACGAGGTCAAGCTTGTCATAGACTACCTTCATTCTGATGAATTTCCCGAAAAAGAACGGATCAACACCTCGGACCTAACATTGATTGGACATAGTCTGGGAGGAGCATTTGCGTTGCTCTCAGCTGCGGACGACAGTAGGGTAAACCGCCTGATCACATGGGGCACACCGTACAACATCCTCAAATATGCTGATCTGGAAAATGCTGATATCTGGCGTGACAGAGGGTATACTGAGGTGCAGAATGGTCGAACGAAGCAGAACTATAAATTGCCGTATTCGTTTCGAACCGATATCGTGAACAACCTGACGCGATTCAGTATTCAGCATCAGCTTGAAAAGCTAGATAAACCTTATCTGGTGATCCACGGATCTGATGACGAAGTAGTTCCGTTGCATCATGCCGAAAGATTAGCAAGGGAGGTAGAACACGCCATACTAGTAACGATTCCTGATACGGGGCACACCTTCGGCGGAAGTCATCCCTGGACTGAAGACGAACTCCCTGAACCTCTGGGAGAAGTAGTTGAAGAATGCGCGGAGTTCATCTGGATGTAACCCTGCCTTTCTCCTTTCTCCTTTCTCCTAAACCTACTCTCGCCCTGTCCAGACGATCTTAATATACCCTTTGGTGCCTTTTGTTCCCGGGGAAGCAATTACCGGGTTATTGGATTGGATCCCTGTTCCCAGTCCTCCATCTCCTCCCTGGCCATAACCTGAACCATTGTCACCTCCGGTTCCTCCGGCTCCTGCGGCAGCCATTCTGTTCGTTCCAATATCTTCACCATCTCCACCTTTCGTTCCGGCCGGGTCACCGTTCCCTCCTTCTCCTCCTTCTTTTGATTCTATAGAATTGCTTTTCCCTCCGGATCCGGCAGCTGCAAAATGCACTTTTACACCATTGAGTTCAATGTAGCTTTCTTCGCCATCCTCACCGGGCTTCCCAGCTATTCCTCCTTTGCCACCATCGCCAACGTAAGCCGTGTATGATTCACCAGTCTCCAGGGTTACACCTTTGAGCTCCAATACTTGAGAAGCTCCTCCACCTCCACCGCCACCGGTTGAGTGAGTACCTCCTCCGTTATAATCCACACCACCTGCGCCACCACCACCACCGGAAATTATGGTGATGTCTGCTATTATTCCCTCAGCTGTAATGATAAATGGGCGTTCGCCAAGCTCATCAACAATGATGGTCTTTGACACGTTGACGGAACCGTCTTTCCCCGGTCCGCCATCGTCCCCACATGAAATGAACATCATCGGGATCGTACCCAACAAGATCAACGGAAATGCATTTTTGAGAAGCTTCATATGTTTTGTGATTTTGGATGAAAAATACACCCGGAATAGTTAGGAAGCAAACCAAAGGCTTGTGTCGCCCCCGCCAAAGGCGGGTAAACCTGCGGGGCTAAGGTTTTCTGAGTGCGTGGGTTAAGAATGAGGACAATACACTATTGTTTATCCAAACCCTTGAAAGCCCAAAGATATATCTTTGGGCTTTCGGGAGTTCGTCCATTATCACAAAGCCACAACAATTAACTCACTTCAAGACCTTGAAGTTGCGATGTTCTCCGATCCGCCAGCCGGTGTGCTTTTCAATGTAGTAGAGTAAGGCGGCCTTGAATCCAAATTTCTTCTGGGATGGATCTTTGTCAAACTCCCAATTCATCCGGGATATGCGATCCTGCATGACAAGCGGATGTGAGCCTTCAAAGTGCTTCAGCGAATCGATCTGGGAGTAATCAAAATCTTTGTCGGCATCAAAACGCTCTTTGATCCATTCGTCATCGTGCCAGTATTTATTCGCCTCGAGTGATTTTGCCATCATGTATTTGGGATGTCGAACCCAACCGTAATGGTAGATGGAGGTTTCCACAGGGATCACATTCAGCTTTCTGCCATTGAGTCTGAATCCTTGTGCATCCTTCCAGGATCGTATCTCTGGTAGGTTACGGATCACCCTAATTTCCTGGCGGTACCACGTGCGACTGTCACCTATGTAGTCGTAGCTTCCATAGAAATGCGTGTATTTGAATAAGAACCCTTCCACCCGTTCATCATCCAAATAGGTTGTCATTGCTTCCTTTATAGCCTGATGCCCGCTCTCGTGCATCACTTCATCGCCTTGAATGTAGATCAGCCAGTCGGCGCGTCGATCCACGGCCTGCTTCGCCTTATCGGTTTCAATGGCCAGGACTTTTCCACCTTCTCGCAAGGATTCATCCCAAACAGTCTCTACTACCCTGATCTTCGGATCGATGGCTTTTACAAGCTCGAGCGTGTTGTCCTCACTGTCGCCCACGGCCACCACTACTTCATCGCAAAGTGGTAAGATCGATCGGATGGCCTCTTCGATCGGATAATCGAGTTTGACCGCATTTCGGATAAAGGTGAAACCACTTACGAACATGGGGACAAAAATAACCACCAGCTAACAGCATCGAGCAGGAATTCTAGAATGCGAAGAGTACTTTTGCGGCATGTATTACAACGACATTCTCGAAACCATAGGGAACACTCCTCTGGTGCGCCTGAATAAAGTGATCGGATCCGTGCCTGCAACCGTTTTGGCCAAGATCGAAACCACTAACCCGGGTAATTCCATCAAAGACCGCATGGCCCTCAAAATGATCGAAGTAGCCGAACAAAATGGGGACTTAAAACCAGGTGGAACGATCGTAGAAGGTACGAGTGGAAATACGGGAATGGGACTAGCTATTGCCGGAGTCATCAAGGGCTATAAGTGCATCTTTGTAACGAACGACAAGCAAAGCAAGGAGAAAGTAGATATGCTCAAAGCTGTTGGAGCTGAAGTCGTTGTGTGCCCTACAGACGTAGAACCTGACGACCCTCGCTCCTACTATTCGGTTTCGAAACGTCTCAGTACTGAGATCCCGAATGCATTCTATGCCAATCAATATCATAACCCGGCGAACGCTCTCGCTCATTATGAGACTACCGGGCCTGAGATATGGAAACAAACCGAAGGTAAGATCACACATCTTGTTGTAGGAGTCGGAACCGGAGGTACAATAAGTGGAGTAGGAAAATATTTGAAAGAGCAGAATCCCGACATCAAGATCATTGGGATCGACACATATGGAAGTGCGCTCAAGAAGTATCACGAGACGGGAGAATTCGATGATAGTGAGGTGTACACGTACATCACAGAAGGAATCGGCGAAGACATTATTCCGAGCTGCGTGGACTTCTCCGTGATCGATCAATTCGAGAAGGTCACTGATAAGGACGGTTTGATCTACCAGCGTCGGCTCGCCAGAGAAGAAGGTATCATGGTGGGTAATTCAGCCGGTTCTGCCGTCGCCGGATTGGTACAATTGAAAGACCAATTTAGCAAAGACGATGTGGTTGTGATCGTATTCCACGACCATGCAAGCCGATATGTCGGGAAAGCGTTCAACGATGAGTGGATGCGCGAACGCGGATTCCTGGCTCCCAAAAAGCTGGCAACAGCGATCGATATGATTGAAAGCCATAAAGACCTTCCGCTTCTCACAGTCAATGAGAATGACAAAGTGGAAGACGCGGTGAAATTAATGGATAAATACAGTATCAGCCAGATGCCCGTGATCAATGAAGATGGTGCATTCACGGGTTCATTGAACGACACTATGTTGTTCACAGCTATCATGAAAGATCCGGGATTGAAAGACGACGCCGTGAGCAAGGCTATGAACCATGCCTTCCCATTCGTTCAACCGGAGGCAAGCATCGAAGAAGTGAGTGGCTTGATCAATAAAGACAACCCGGCTGTACTGGTGCGCGACATCAGCGGATCAGTGCACATCCTCACTAAATACGATCTGATTGCGGCAATCGGGCATACGGCATGATCTTCACCGATCAGACCGGAACTCATATTGAACTTCGCGATACTCCAAAGCGTATCGTATCCATAGTACCCAGTCAAACTGAATTAATGTACCATCTCGGTGTTGTGCCTGTCGCTCAGACGATCTTTTGCATCAAACCCGAAAGCGAGTTCAAGAGTGCTCACAAGATCGGAGGGACGAAAAAGCTGCAGCTCGACAAGATCAGAGCGCTCCGACCCGATCTGATAATTGGCAACGTAGAAGAAAATTCCAAGGAGCAGAGTCTGGCGCGGCGCGAGGAGTTCCCGGGTGGGAGGAGCGATATCGACGATCTGGAGGAGGCCTGGGCCATGAG
>VMDK01000092.1 GCA_008080835.1 Sphingobacteriia bacterium
CTCTGTGAAACGTGATCTTTTCATTGTTCGGATGTTTAAATCTAACATTTTTCTCTATTTTTAAACTGTCCGAAAAACCGATAAGGCTACATGGGCCGTTATCAGCTGAGGCGCTTTCTAATTCCTTATGAATGGAATTGATAAAAAACCAATAACCAAATCACAACATACTTACTTGATTATTTGTCAGCTTAAAGTGTAAATTTGAGAGCTTTTGAAGTCAGCCGCCTCTTCAATTGCAATAGCTAGCATGAACGAGCGGTCCTAACAAACACAATTAAAATGAAAAGAACTTTTACTTATGCCCTAATGAGCTTGGCTATGGGATTGATCTCCCTCAATGCGTTTGCTCAACCTAGTGTCTCAAGCGTAACTGTCGCCGACATCGACACGATCGTAGTCGAGTTTGACGTATTCGTAACCGGAGCTACTGCCGGCAACACTGCGAACTACACACTCACACCTTCCAACACAATTGCTTCGATCGAATTTGACTCGATGAACAAGACTGCATCTTTAGTCACTTCTCTAACGAGTGGAACTTACTACTCTCTGGAAGTTGCCAATATCAAAGATGCCGGTGGAATGACCATGTCCAGTGCCCATACAGAAAATGATCTGGTATTCAACACATATAATGGTGATGGTATCGTGATCACCGAGATACTATATAACGACTCATCAGGGCCTGACTATTACGAATTCGTAGAGATCCTGAACAAGAGTACCGCCTCGATCGCCATTGGGGGATTGAGAATGGTAGAAGGTGCTACTTGTACTTTCCCTGAATACGACCTCGCTGTAGGTGAAGCAGTTATCATCGCGAAGTATTCTGACTCAGTTATGAATGCATTCGGAGTGAAAGCTCTTGCGCAATTCTCAGGAGGCCTGAGTAATTCCGGTGAAGATATCGATATCCGAAACAGCAATGATGAAGTGATCGATTATGTAGACTTTGAAGACAATACCCAAGGATGGGACGATCGAGCGGATGGAAAAGGGCCTTCATTACAATTGGAAACTCATCGTATCAACTCGGACTCAAATGACCACTCCAGAAACTGGGTAGTATATTATGGAAATGCCATCGTAAATGATTGGGGAACGACCTATGCTACTCCAGGTTCAATACCTGTAGAAATGATCGTGCCTATTGGAGAAGTCACTGAAGTTGACATGGACGGTAATAACAAGGTCAATGGTGCCAGAGTTGCCGTTTCAGGTACAGTGTACGGTGTGAATATGAGAAGTTCAGGATTGCAATTCACTTTGATGGACAACACTGGAGGTATCTCAACCATCGAATTCAATAAAGACTGGGGATATACCGTAGCGCAGGGAGATGTTGTAGTTGTGCGAGGAGGTATCTCTCAATACAGAGGATTGACTCAAATCGGGAACATTGATACAGTATTCAAAACAGGAACAGCCACTCCTGTTAGCCCAACTATCGTGAACAAACCTTCAGAAGAAACCGAGAATAAATACATTCAGGTTATCGGCGTGGAAGTTCTAACAACCGACGCTACTTGGGGTGGAAACAAAAACTACGATGTTACCAATGGAACTGACACTTTCACGGTAAGAATTGACCGTGATACTGAAATTGATGGAGAAGCGATCCCGAGCGGGAAGCTTGACATCGTAGGTATCGGTGGACAATTTGATGCCTCTTCACCTTATACTTCAGGATATCAGCTTTTGCCTCAGACCAAAGACGATATAACTGCTTCTACCGGAGGACCGGATCCAGTGATCGCTTTCAAGGGTTCTACCGGTTCCGTCGATGAAGCGGCAGGTACCTATACACTTGAAGTGACCCTCGCCAACGCGAACTCTACACCTACTACTGTAGAAGTTTTTGTTTACCAGAGCACAGCCACCCTTGGTACTGACTACAACTTCAGCTCACCTCAAATGCTAACCTTCCCTGCGAACAGTACTACTACTCAAAATGTGATTGTGACCATATTGAACAATGCTACCACGGACGGTGATCGAACTGTTGAATTCCGTTTCCAAAACCAGACCAATGATGCTGTATTTGGAGCTGATTCTGCTTTCTTGCTCACCATAATGGATGACGATCTTGCGGTTACTCAGATACAAGATATCACCGTGAACGATGCAGAATTCAAACCAACAACGATCGATCAACGCGTACGTATCCAAGGAGTCGTATATGGTGTGAACCTTCGCTCTACAGGATTACAATTCACCGTAATTGACAATACTGGTGGAGTTGGTATTATCGAATTCAGCAAAGACTTTGGTTATACTGTCCGCGAAGGTGACGAAGTGATCGTTCAGGGTTACGTTGGATTCTATAACGGACTAACCCAGATCCAAGATCTGGACACTGTGATCTTTGACAACAATCAATCAACTCCAAAGAACCCGCTGGTTGTTACAGAACTAGATGAAACTACTGAATCGGAACTAGTGGAGATCGAACGCGTTTGGTTCGTGAACGACAGCGAAACAGAATGGCCTGACAATGGGAACATTGATGTGACCAACGGAATGGATACATTCACACTGCGTATCGATGGTAACGTATTTGACCTTGCCGGTCAACCAACACCGATCTTCGATACCATGAATGTAGCTGGACTTGGAAACCAGTTCGATCCTTCTTCTCCATATAACGATGGTTATCAGATCTTCCCTCGTTATGCAGGTGATGTGACTGAGTGGGAAGATGCCGGATCAATTGTCGATGCGGAAGTACAAGTTAATGTCTATCCAAACCCTAGCCATGGGATCGTTAACATTCGCTCCAACTCACAGATCAATGCTGTTGAAGTGATCGATGTTCTTGGTAAGACCGCACAACTTGGATCCGTGAAGATCGTTGGATCCATGGCCCGAGTGAACATGACAGGTCAAGCTGCAGGAGTTTACTTCGTAAGAGTGCATACCGAAGCAGGACTCATGATCCAAAGAATTTCGCTTAAGTAATTAAGGAATACTAAGTGATATGAAAGGCTCCGCATTGCGGGGCCTTTTTATTTAATACTTCTCTTTCCTCGCCAGAGCTCCCGAAGTGGAATAATATTTCCAAATACCGCTCCTCTTTCCATTCTTGTATTTGCCCTTGATATGAAGTTCCCCTGTTGGGTAGAATTCTTCGTACCTGCCATGTAATTGGCCGTCCTCCATGTTTGCCAGGATCTTGATCTTCTCACCACCGGGGAAAAACTGCTTGAATTCACCGTCTTCCACATATTCGAGGACGAACTCCTCATCGGAGGAGTGATCCACAGCATATGAACGATAGAGTTGATCCACAGCGGCTCGTGACATCATGCTGTCCAATTCATCGATCTGAACAATGCGCAAACGTGTGGCAAACACGTCACCCTCCGCCCGAAGATCCAGAGCAAAGGCACCAAACCTGTCTATTTGTTCTGCGCTCTCATTGAGATTGTGTCTTGACGAACCCCGCATGTGAGTTGCTATCATTTTGCGTGCAACCGGCGGGGCTAAAAATGCATTCAAACTACTCGTTTTGCTCACCGATTTGATCGATTGATATGCCGGGGTGCTCATCAAATTGCGGTTTGCCTCAAAGTCCTCGATCAAGCCTATGAGTGTGATCGGACTGTTGCTGAAGACCACATAATCGTCTATGATGGTATAGAATGGTTTCTCTAACTGCTCGAATGCCTTTCCAAATAATGCATTAAAGAATCCCTTGATCGCCAGATATCTGATCCTGTACGATCGGTATTCCATATCCTTGAATTTCGCAGGTGTCTTCTTTCGAACTTGTTCGCTGATCTCGTGAAGTCTCTTCAAAGCTAGTGGCTTATCCCTCATCTTAAGAAAGATGGCGAGATCCTCCTGTTGGCTTGTGTAACCCGAACTTTGGAGTTGAGCTACCCCGACTTCATTTCCGATCCAGTCGACAAAGTGTTTTTCGATTTCAATATCTAATAGATTCTCGACCTTTTCGATATTCTCATCGAACTCCTTTCTGGTCTCGGGATACTGTTCTAATTCGACGAGCAATGCCCGATAAAAATCCTGCATGGACCAGAAGTTGAATGACGTATACCACGCCGTTCTGTTTGACAAGATCCCTGGCAGCCTGTGCTCACTTTTGCCTGCTTTTGAAAGAGCCCTCAAGTAGGATCGACGACCTTGATTCACCGAAGTATACCCGATCAACTCCCACACGTTCTCCTCCATCCTCAGATCAAGGGCACTGAAAAGCAGTGCCTCATCCAGATCCGCGCTTAATTTGTCGGGATTGGAGAAGTAGCATTTCAAATAGTCGTCCAACTTGGACCATTGGACATAGATCCTGCCGGCTCCCTTGGTACTGACTTCCTTGAACACTTCCTGAAATTGGTAGTCGATCCCAAAGAAGGGGTTATTCTTCTGGCGGATAGCGGATTCTACCAACTGAGGAGTGTAACTGCACACCAGGAAGTTGTCGATCTTGCAAAGGCTCAGAACACTCTTATCGTTCCTAACTTCAAGGATTTCCGTAGAAGCATGCTCACGTCGAGTCACTTCAAAGCCTTCTCCGCGAAGTACTTTTTCCAGTGCGGTATATAGGATTGGTCTCTGAGCGGATTTCCTGAGATCCACGAGATAGAGGAAATCGAAATCATTTGCTGTGGTCTTATGAGTACTCAGATAGAACTGACGTTCACCAAATAACTTCAACAGGTAAGAGTTGTCCTGCAGAAGCTTATCCAAATAATCAGCATCTTCTTCTATGCTCTCAAAGGACGCATGATCCTTGACGCTTCCCCAGATCTTGCTTGAGCTAAGTAGCTTCCAACTGCTCAAAGGTTGTTCACTTTCAATGATATAGATGGCATCAGAAGGTATCAGATACATTCCGTTGATGCGCTTATCGGGCATCAGATAGAAAACCAATCTGATCAATGCGGCCAGGAAAACAACTAGTAAGAATATGCGTAAGAACCTTCTTCCCATCTGTACAAAAATAAACAGCGCACGGGAGTGCTTGTCTTAAGAACTCATGTACAAACTATGAACGTATGTACGTGTTCTATTCTTGGGTGAGTGAAATCCTCATTTCTCGACCTACCTTTGCCGCGCTGATGAAGAGACTCAAACAATATTGGGACAAGCTCAAGGAGAAATGGAATCTTAAGAATGACTGGCATGGCCTGTGGATCATGGGAGTTTTTGCAGTAACCGGCTTTTCGATTTTATATGTGAAGGATCCCGTCTTTAACTTCTTCGGTTACTACAACCTTGAGCCCGGTGTTTGGAAGGTGTTGGCATACATTGCCATCATCTATCCTTTGTATCAGCTTCTTCTCATCAGTTGGGGAACAATTCTGGGACAACCGAAGTTCTTTTGGTGGATGCTCGGGAAAATGAACGGGAGATTCCTCAAACAATTCAAGCGAAATAAATGATCGAACAAGAACAAATACTGCACGCACTTAGTCATGTTGACGATCCGGATCTGAACAAGGACTTGGTGACATTGAATATGATCAAGAATATCGAGATCACGGATCAGAAGGTCTCCTTCGATGTGGAACTAACGACGCCGGCTTGTCCGATGAAGGACATGATCCAAAATGCATGCGTCAACGCGGTTCACCATTTCGTGGACAAGGACATTGAAGTTGTACCGAACATGACCTCGAGAGTTACCTCGGCAAGAGACCAGGTACAACTCTTGCCTGACGTTAGGAATATCATTGCAATTGCCAGTGGTAAAGGTGGAGTCGGCAAAAGCACCGTCACGGTGAATCTGGCTCAAGCGCTAGCTGCCACAGGAGCTACGGTGGGTATACTCGATGCCGACATCTACGGACCATCTATTCCAACGATGTTCGGCATGAAAGGTCATCACCCTGAGATGAAGGACGACAAGATCCAGCCTCTGGAAAAGGGTGGGATCAAAGTGCTATCGATCGGTTTTCTAGTGGACGATAAACAAGCTATAATCTGGAGAGGCCCAATGGCTTCATCCGCTATAAAGCAAATGATCAGCGATGTCAATTGGGGCTCTCTGGACTATTTGTTGATGGACCTGCCTCCGGGTACCGGAGATATCCACTTGACCATTGCGCAAAGCGTTCCGCTCACAGGTGCAGTTGTGGTCACAACACCTCAAGAAGTTGCTCTGGCTGATTGTCGCAAAGCTATTGGCATGTTCAACAACCAACATATCGAGATACCCGTGCTTGGGATCGTGGAGAACATGTCATACTTCAGCCCACCTGAAGTAGATGGCAAGAAATACTACCTGTTTGGAAAGGATGGAGGTCAAAAGCTCGCAAGCGAGTATGAGCTTCCAATGCTCGGTCAGATCCCGATCCAGGAAATGATCATGCAAAATGCCGACAAGGGAGTTCTGGAGTTGGGCTCTCAGCAGGAACAAAGCAAAGCATACGCAAAAGTCGCGGGAGAAATGGCTCGTCAAATAGCCATCTCGAACCAGAAGAAGAATGCGTCAAATCCATTAAATTCGAACGGATAATTATGAGCAATTCGCAAAAAGAGATCGAAGCGAAGATCAATCAGGCACTGGAAACAGTGAGACCATTTCTTCAAGCCGACGGAGGTGACGTGGAATTGGTAGGATTCGATAAGGATCTTGTGGTGAGACTGAAACTCCTGGGAGCATGTGCGGGTTGCGACATAAGCCACATGACCATGAAAGCCGGCATCGAAGAAAGCATACGCAAAGTGCTTCCTGAACTCAAGGAAGTGATCGCCGTGAACTGACCCAGTACGTATTGGAGCGTGATTCTAACAAATCCTTAGCCGACCTCTCTGTAACGGAATTCCTGAACAGTTTCAGCATTCCGGTAGTCTTTGGCTCCATTTCAACTGCCTTTTTTTTCAGCAGGTTCTTTAGGACCGATCTTCCTCTGAGTTTCTATTGGCTTCTTCCCTCAACGGTTTGGCTGATCTATACGATCGACCACTTGATGGACGGACTCAAATTGGGAGAATCTGCTTCTGCACTGAGGCATCAGATTCACTACAGGTACAGAAAAGAACTCAAGTTCATTTGCTTCCTGCTAGTTTGCATCAACTTCCCCTTAGCGATCATCACCCTCCCTCCTCATTTCCTGATCAGTGGTATGCTATTGTCCGTGTTTGTGTTACTGTACATGTTCCTCATCCATCGCACCAAGCTTTCCGGAAAACTCTGGTGGAAAGAGGTTCTCATTGCGTTTGGTGTAACTTATGGGATGGCGATCCTTCCCGGAATTCCCCAAAGTCTTCAACCCGATCCTGCTGCTGTGTTATTGCTGCTCATCTTCTTTGGGATCAACCTGATCAATTTGATGATCTTTTCATATTTCGACCATGAAATGGATAGGTCCGATGGGTTTGCTTCATCAAGCTCCAAATACGGCGTTGAGCGATTGGAGTCGATCATCACGCGTATGCTGATCATCACGTTTGCTCTGATCGCCATATGGACCTTTCTTGTGCCTCATCAACGCAAACTTCCGGTTATCATGGTACTGATGGTCATGCTAAATGTGCTGGGAATGATCATGTTCCGAAAAGACCTTTTCAAAGAAGATGGAAAGTACAGATTATGGGGAGATATGATCTACCTCGCTCCGGCCATCATCTGGTTCATCCTCAAGGATAAACCCGTATTCTGAGATCACTCAAATTTCAGAAGCTCACCGGACCCTTCCTTCACGTTCAGTTCTTTCAATCCGCTCGGTTCCTGCATGTAAAAGATATTGCCCCGGTTGAAGATCTTCACGAAGATGAGACGAGTGGCATTGATATAGCAATCCAAAGGGGTGTGTGAGTCTATGAGCACTTCTTCACATACCAGATTCCGTGCATCCAGATCGGAAACTTCCTCGATCGAGCCTTCCAACTTTCTGGATCTGCCGTGAAGAATGGTCAAACCGGAGTTGATGGAATTCACCAGCACCCGTTCCTTCACATTCAGGATCAGGTCGATGTCATTCAATCCGCTTTGATAGATGTGCAGATTTTCCAGAAAAAGGGTGTCTGTGCTATGTACAAAGACATCTCCGCTAATGGTCAATTCTCGCACATCGTGAACATTGATCACTAATTGAATGCGGTCTTTAAACGACCGGACGAAATTGCATGTATTCCTGTTTCGGACCTCCAACATTCCGTCTTTGACCTTAGATTCAATTCCTTCCAGCAAGTTTGAACCACACGTGATCTCAATACTTTCGGGTTTTGTGGTATCCTGGATCAATTGCACATCAAACTTCTGTCCCACTTGAACGCGGTCAAACGATGCGAGTTCGCGATGTTCTGATTTCACATCCCCTGCAGAACTGAAGCAGTCATCCAGTTGGTATGGTTCGCACCCTGAGACAATCAATGCCATCGCGATATATAGGATCAGACTCCTCATAACTTGTAGCCTATTCCCCAGTCCAGGAAATCGGCTATTCCTAAATGTGCTTTCAATGTGGACCGGAAATACCAATGGTCCATGATCTGATATTTGAATCCTAGTCGCTCATACACGAATAATTTCTCCGTGCTCGGCTTGTACAGATATACACCGAGATCAAAGAAAAAATGCACCTTGTAAATGAGCCACTGGTGCCCGCCGAACACAGCGAGCTCTGTCATTTCCTGAGGCTTCAATCCCTTCAATTCCCTCTCAGGATCCTTCCCAAATGCATGCGTTTTATCGAAAAACAGTTCGGCACCAACTCGCCATTGCCGGGTAAGCTTGTTATAGAAGATTCGCTCAACTCCGAGATTGATGATTTTGAAAGTCGTCGTATTGGCAAGGCTTCTCTCCTTGAATGCATAGGCAGCATATACAGTCCAGTCAGGTACTCTGATCGTGTCCGAGGCATCAGCACGAATGTGTTTGGAATGACATCTCCTGTTCACACCAAGCCAAAGAGTAGGCATGTTCACACCCAAGTTGGGTACGCGAAAACTTCCGTTGCTGAAATGTGTGATCCCGATCCCGATATTACTCTCTAGACCTGAGTTCCCAAATGAGTGCAACCAATTGAGTCGTAATTGCATCAGCGCATTCAAATTTGAACCAATGGCTTGATTGCGTCGATTATTGTACACGTCGAATTTCTGAGTCAAATACGCCACTCCAGAACCGGCTCGGAATTGAAGGGCATTTCGCTCATTGCCGAGAACGCGTGTCTCAAAATTTGGACCGATGCAGAATACTTTTCCGGTGAGATCCGGATTGCCAAGATCCATATACAGCAAGTTCAGTCCGATCTCAGCGTGGTCGTACTCCTTTCCCCACGGTCGCTCGACTATATTCCTGCGACTCCACTGAAGCTCATAACCCATGACATGGGCCTCCAGATTCTTTGAATCTTCACGATGCGCTACTAAAAATCCCGGCATGGCATTCACTCCAAGGGAATAGAGTCTACCTTGTTGGGCTTTTACCTCTGTTAGATGCAACGAGGTCAGGATCAGAGCTATGAACAAGCACCGCATTTTCACGGCGTGAAGATATATATTTTGATGGTTCGAGAATCGCCTGCTATAAGTCCTCATCTCCATCTTGATCGGGTTTCTCAGCACCTTCTCTTCTCATGGCAATTCCCCAGGCAATGAACAGGAAAACACCCGTCAGCAAGAGCTTTGACGCATTTTCCGATTGCCCATTAAGGATGACACCTGAAATTATGAAAACAAGAGAAGCGACCATTAACAAATTTGACAGACTTAAGAGACTCCTCATGTCTCCCGCGTATTCCTTTATCCGGCCTGCCAGATGGTAACCGGCTCCAATGGCACTACTAATTGCCAACGCATAGAGAACCCAATCATTCCACTCACCGAGATCGTAGTATAGTCCTAAAATGAAGATCAGGAATAACATATAGCTGATCAGATTCTGCCAAAAGAGAAAACTTCTAACACCCTTTCTTACCCAGGAGACGGTGTATCCAATGCTCAGTAGCACCATTCCACTCACCCCGAGGATGAGTATCCATTTATCCCGGAAATCATATCCCAAAATTGAGCTCATGGATATAGCAACGATGAGCAATCCCAGCCCAACAATCTGTAATTCCTCTGTGAGCTTCTGATTCATCTGATCTAGACGTCCTGCGCCAATACCATATTGCTTACGGTATCGCCAATGGCCAGCGAAGATGTGGCGGCAGGTGACGGTGCATTCAAAACGTGGATCGCCTTATTATCTTGTACGATCTTGAAATCATCGAGAAGGCCTCCGATGCGATCGCAGGCCTGAGCACGGACACCGGCTTCCGCCTTTTCGAGATGATGCTCCCGAATATCAGGTATAAGTTTTTGAAGTGCCTTGGTGAATGCGCTCTTACTGAATGATCGATACATTTCGCCCAATCCGGTCTTCCAATACTTGGAAGCCACTTTTCTGAATCCCGGCCACGTCACGGATTCGTAGAATTCCGACATATTCACATCCGACTTCGTGTATCCCTCGCGGCTGAACGCCAGGACCGCATTCGGACCGGCTTCGATATGTCCGTTCATCATACGCGTGAAATGCACACCTAAGAACGGGAAGTTAGGGTCCGGCACCGGGTAAATGAGGTTATTGACCAAATGCCTCGCCTCTTCTTTGATCATGTAGTATTCCCCTCGGAATGGAATTATGCGAGTATCGAGATCTTCGATGTTCAAAGCTGCTACTTTATCAGAATACAATCCTGCACAGTTCACGATACGCTTGGCCATGATATTGTCCTTATTGGAGCTGACAGACCAATGGTCTCCTTTGTCATGAAGGCCGGTCACTTTGAAGTTGGGAATGAAGTCGGCTCCAGCGAGGACGATCTCTTTCTTGTATGCGTACGCTACTTCCGTGTAATCGATGATGCCCGTTTGAGGCACCCATATTCCTCTTATCCCGGCACAATAAGGTTCGATCTCGCGGATCTCTTTGGAGTTGAGCATTCTCATCCCTTGGAGTCCATTTCGCTCACCACGATCATAGATCATGTCCAACTGATCGAATTCAGATTCGTCTGTTGCTACGATGATCTTGCCACAGAGTTCATAGGGTATGTCATTCTTTTTGGCGAATTCCAGAAGCATCTCATAACCACGAATGCAATTCTTTGCTTTGAGGGACCCAGGCTTGTAATAGATTCC
>VMDK01000143.1 GCA_008080835.1 Sphingobacteriia bacterium
ACTTCCTACGAGGCCTGTTATAAAGATCTTTCGAAACATAGTAGTTACTAGAGGTAAAGGACAAGCTTTTGTCCAGGGTGAATTAAACTAGATCTCAGATTATTCCAATCCTTTAACTCACCAACGGAACAGCCCATTTTACGAGCGATGAGTGGCAATGAATCACCACGACGAACCACATAAACCTTCTCCTGTACCTGGGGGATGAGCTCTACGCTCATTTTCTTGATATCATCCTCACATTCGAGATACTGGTAACATTTATCATGTGGCATGTAGATATTGACCTGCTCCTTGTTTGAAGGCAACCTGCCGTTCTTGATCGCAGGATTCCAATCCAGGATATCATCCTTAGGCATGTTCAACACTGTTGCAACTGCATCGATAGAGATATCGTTGGTCAGAGTTACATGAGCAAAGTCGTGTTCCGGTTTTTGTACTTCAGCAGGCAGAATTCCATACTCAGAGGCATAGTTCATCAGGTATGCTACAGCAATGAAACTTGGAATGTAATGTCTGGTTTGCGAAGGCAAATAGGGATAGATCTCCCAGAAGCTGGTTTTCCCTCCCGAGCGGCGCATGGCCTTGCGAATGTTCCCCGGGCCGCAGTTGTAGCTAGCAATGACAACCAACCAGTCATCGAAGCTGTTCGACATGTCCCGGAAATACTTACACGCTGCTTCAGTACTTTTCTCGATGTGCTTTCGCTCATCCATATACCTGTCGATGGACAGATCATATATCTTTCCTGTATAAGGCATGAACTGCCATAAACCTACAGCACCGGCACCGGATGCGGCATGTGGATTGAGCCCTGATTCGATCACGCTGATGTATTTCAACTCAAGTGGCAAGTCATACTTGTCGAGCATTGCCTCATAAGTCGGAAAGTAGAATTCCGAAAGCGTCAGCATCTGGCTCAACTTTGGCTGCCACTCAGTGCCAAAGAAATCTATGAATCTTTTGACCTCAGAATTGAAATCAAGAGGTATCTCAAATTCAAGTGCTTTGGAATGCTGCATGAAGAGCGCAGAGTCTACGGGAACTTTATTGTCTGGAAAAACTCTGATCTGATTCTCATTGTACATCGGGGTCGGGTCATTGTTGGCCACGGAATCAGAGTCCGCAAATGCCAACAGACATGCCATACTCCAAACGAAAATCAACGATATACTCTTCCTCATTTCCTGCATTGAATCGAAAACGCCAAAACTGCTGATTAATTGTCACATTATCAAGTATTCTCCATGCACAAAAGACTCAAGCTGTAGGAAAATTCAAACACAAAGGTCTCAATGGGCAAAAAGGGTGAACAAAGGACCATGGCTTTTTCGTATATTGCTGAACCACAATCGATTCACCATAGACGTCTATGAGCGAACTGTCGAAAAAAACTGTTGAGGATCTTGCAAGAGCGGCATCTTTACAACCTCAGGAGAAACTTCAGAAAGTTAAATCCAAAAGCGGTCGACTGACCATTTCCATACCCCGAGAGACCACATATCAGGAAAAACGCATTCCGTTGAGTCCTCTGTCTGTACAGCTTCTGGTGAACAATGGCCATCAGGTTTTCATCGAAAGCGGAGCGGGTAAGAATGCCAACTTTCATGATATAGAATACAGCAACTCGGGTGCTCAGATCATCTATGATCATGCCACGGCATTTGAAGGAGACCTTATTATTAAAGTGGATCCGCCAACGCCGGTTGAGATCGAATATATGAAACCGGGACAAGTGTTGTTCTCTGCCGTGCAGCTAGCACAGATGTCAGACAAGTGTATTCGCGATCTCATGCGAAAGAAAGTCACGGCAGTGGGCTACGAATTCCTCCGCGATGAAGCTGGAATACTCTCGGTAATCCGGGTCATGAGTGAAATTGCCGGAAGATCAAGTGTACTGATCGCAGCTGAATATCTGAACAATACGCAAGATGGTAAAGGAGAGCTTCTCGGAGGTATTCCTGGAGTGCAACCTACTGATTTTGTGATCATTGGAGCAGGCGCTGTCGGTGAATATGCCACTCGAGCTGCCATCGGTCTGGGAGCTCACGTCACTGTATTCGACAACTCCATCGCCAAGATCAGAAGACTTGAGAACAACCTTGGTCGAAGGATCAATTCAAGTACGTTGCTACCTGAGGTTTTGGAAAAGGCTCTCAGTCGATGCGATGTGGCAATTGGTGCATTGAGAAGTCCATGGGGCCGAACTCCTTGTGTAGTTACAGAGCGAATGGTACAGAACATGCGTCCAAAATCACTGGTCATTGATGTGAGCATCGATCAAGGAGGATGTTTTGAAACTAGCGAGGTGACCAATCATGAGAATCCTGTCTTCGTGAAACACGACGTCATCCATTACTGTGTGCCTAATATCGCTTCAAGAGTGAGCCGAACGGCGAGCTATGCGATAAGCAATGTCCTTACCCCGATACTCATTGAGATCGGTGAAGAAGGCGGATTTGATCCTTTCCTTTGGGCAAGTGATGGATTCCGACAAGGTGTATATATCTACAAAGGGAACCTTACGAATAATGCATTAGCCGACTGGCATGGCATGGTTGCCAAGGAGATAGATTTCCTCATTGCAGGCGCGCACTAAGTCCTGTTCTGAATGGTGCAATTAGACTATTTTTGCCGCCATTTCGATCCATGCTGAATCGCAGACTCATTCGTTCTAAAGTATTCCAGGCCTTGTACGCTTTCACGCGAACCGAGGACCCAAGTATGAAGCAGGCTCTCTCCTATCTCCGGGATTCGTTGGAAGGAGTTGAGAAGAACTTCATGGTATTCCTGCACTTTCCTGTTGAATTCGCCGAATATGTTCGTCGTGAGAAAGACCCGAGCGAGAATAAGTATTTGCTGAAGGATAACGACATGGAGGTTTACGAAGCCCTTAAATTGACCGGCTTGTTTGAGGAGTTGCTGATCCACCCTGTGATCGGCAAATATGCGGAGAAGCCTTATTTGATCTGGCGAGAAGAAGATGTTCTGCTTAAAAATATCTACAAGGATATTCAGGAACAGGAGTTCTTCAAGGCGTACCTGAGTTCAGACAAGAGCAGAGATGAGCAGCTTGAATTCTTGAAATCGTTTTACCGCTACCTCGCATTTGACAATGAATCCTTCGATCAGCGCATGGAAGAATTTGAAATGCACTGGGAGGATGAAAGGCATCCGATAGCCAATGCGGTGAAGAAGATGCTGGAGAATCCGGAAAACAAGGAAGCTTTGAAATTGCCATCGTTGAGCAAGAATCGAAGTGAAGATCTTGAATTCGCTGAAGCTCTTTTTAAGAAAACACTGGAACATCAGACGGAATACGAGGATCTGGTTGATGCAAATACTCCCGGTTGGGATAAAGATCGTATTGCCGTGGCAGATCTTTTATTGATGGTAATGGCTATTACTGAGCTCATCAATTTCCCTCATATCCCGGTGAAGGTCACATTGAACGAGTATCTCGAGTTGGCCAAGATCTACAGCACTCCGCAGAGCAGTCGCTTCCTCAACGGTATCCTCGACAATATCACGGGTATTTTGAGAAAGGACGAGCGCATCGTCAAAAAGGGTCGCGGACTGATCGAGTAAGCGCTAATCCTTACCTTTGTCCTCAAAGAAATGATCATTATGAAACTGAGATTTAGTCTGTTAGTATTTGCAGCGATGAGCATCATGGCTTGCTCTAACTCCGGACAAAATGGTGCGGGTTCAGACACTGATCTGATCAATAACAACAAGACCGCAACTGATCCGGACGCTGACAATCCTGAGCCGAAAATGGAGTTCAAGCACACCATTTGGGATTTCGGAAAGATCACTGAAGGTGAAGTGGTCACTCACACGTTCAAATTCACCAACACCGGAAATGAGACATTGGTGATCACAAAATGCACAGCCAGTTGTGGGTGTACCACACCGAAATGTACGTCAGATCCAGTGCCTCCGGGTGGGGAAGGAGAGATCGTGGTCAAATTTGACAGTCACAACCGACTTAACAGTCAAACAAAGAATATTACCATCTTAGCGAACACTGTGCCTCCTGAGAATGTTATCACGATCAAATCTTACGTGATGCAATCAGAAGGATAAACGGTGACAGCTTACCAAAATTGAACCTATGACACATTCACTTACATACTTTTTGATGGCTCAACCTCAAGGCGCTGAAGGCGGAGGAGGAGGAAATGGCTTCTTCATCATGTTGGGGCTCATGTTCATCGTGATGTACTTCTTCATGATCCGTCCACAGGCAAAACGTGCCAAGAAGCAGCAGCAATTCCGCGAGGAACTCAAGAAAGGCGATCGCATTATAACCACGGGAGGAATCCACGGTAAGATCTCTGAAGTGAGAGACACCGCATTCGTTATTGATACCGAAGGTGGAGGAAAACTGAAGATCGAGAAAAGCTCGGTCAGCATGGAAGCTTCCTCTGCGAACGAGAAATAGTCACCATGGTCGAAGGAAAGCATATCAAAGTTGGAATCACCGGTGGAATTGGAGCCGGGAAATCAACGGTATGCAAGATCTTCGAACAATTGGGCGTTCCGATCTATTACGCCGATGTACGCGCTAAAGAACTCATGCAAGAGAGCAATACGCTGCGTGAGAATATACGGCAAGCATTTGGCTGGGACGCATACGACAAAAAAGGGATTCTAAACCGGCAATTCCTTGCCAAGATCGTTTTCAACGACCCCAAGCAGCTGCAGATCCTCAACCAGATCGTGCATCCTGCCGTATTCGACGATTACCACAGCTGGGTGAGTCAACGGGCGAATCATGGAAACCCATATTCCATTAAAGAAGCGGCTCTCCTCATAGAGAGTGGAAGCTATAAAGAGCTCCATCAGATCATCGTGGTTACTTGCCCGATTGACCTTCGCATTGAGCGTATCATGAAACGGGACCATATACGCAGGGAGGAAGTGCTCAAGCGCATGGAGAATCAACTCAGCGACAAAGAGCGACTTGACAAAGCTGACCATGTGCTTCAAAATGGGACAGACTCATCTTTGATCAAACAAGTGTTGGAGTTGCACCGGGAATTCCTGAAGTTGCATACTCAAACTCAAACGGCAAATCATGAGTAGCTCTGAAGAACGATCCATATTGCTGGAACACGATAGCATTCTGCAAAAGATCAACCGCATGGCTTGGCAGGTGTACGAGACAAACCCTCACGCCAAAAGACTCGTGCTCATTGGTATTGCAAAAAAAGGGACGGTAATAAATACGCTACTTGCCGAACGTCTGAGGTCTATCACCAAAATGGAGATACTCGAGGATGAGATCATCATTGACAAAGGCGATCCGAGCTCAGATAAAACGAGCCTCAAGAACGGCACTGCGATCAAGGATGAGCACGTGATCCTCGTTGACGACGTGTTGAATAGCGGACAAACACTCATGTATGCCGCACTTCCTATCCTGCAACAAAGTCCCCACAAACTGCAGACGTGCGTGCTAGCCAATCGCGACCACAAACGATTCCCGATCAAAGGTGATTTTGTCGGGATCTCATTGAGCACCACTTTGCAGGAACACATCTCCTTTGAAAGATCCAAGGGTGGTAAGATGACGGTTTATTTGAGTTAGCATTTCTAATCAGCGATGAATTCAATTCATCGCTACAAACCAATCGCTATTAACGCCCCTATTAATGAAACCCCTGCGATGGATAAAATCCATCGTAAAAGAATCATTTGCAATACCGCTCCCCGATTTTCTCGGCAACTGAAATCCCATCGATGGCCGCGCTCATGATCCCCCCGGCATATCCCGCACCTTCGCCTACAGGATATAATCCGCGGATCTCCTCATGTTGAAGTGATTCTCGATCTCGAGGGATTCGCACCGGACTGGATGTTCTCGATTCTACACCCACCATCACAGCATTTTCTCCGGCATAACCGCGCATGCGCTTGTCGAAGTGCACTAAAGCACCACGTAGTCGTGATGCAATGTATTCAGGTAAGACTTCCCACAGGTCTGAATTCTTGATCCCGGGGATATAACTGCAGTTAGGGAGCTTTCCGGAGGTCCGCTTCTTAATGAAATCAGATGCGATCTGAGCAGGTGCACTGAGATCACTTCCGCCAGCGTCGAAAGCCGAACGTTCAATGAGCGACTGAAAATGCATGGCGGCAAGTGGACCATGCTCCTTGTCGAAACTTTGCCAATCCTCTGGTTCGACCTGGACAACAAATCCGCTGTTTGCATATTCTCCATTCCTTTTGCTGGGCGACCAGCCATTGACGACGACTTCATTCGAACCGGTCATTGCAGGTGCTATGATCCCACCGGGGCACATGCAAAAGCTGAACACCCCTCGTCGATCTACTTGACGTACGATGGAATAGGCTGCAGGTGGCAATGCTGTGTCTTTGCTCGAACAACGGTATTGGATGCGGTCGATGAGATCCTGCGGATGTTCTATGCGCACACCCAAAGCGAAAGGCTTGGCCTCGATCTTCACGCCATTTCTTTGGAGCATTCGAAAAATGTCCCTTGCGGAATGACCTGTGGCGAGGATCACATCATCGGCCATCCAATCCTTGTCTTCAGTCTGAACACCCTGTATGACATTATTTTCTATGATGAGATCGATCACCTTCGTGTTGAAGTGAACCTCCCCTCCTTTCGACTCTATACTCTCGCGAATATTTTCCACGATACCGGGCAGTTTATTCGTACCGATATGAGGCCGGGCATCGTACATGATCGCAGGGTCTGCTCCGTGCTCCACAAGGGTATTCAATACCGAACGGATATTCCCTCTCTTCTTGCTTCGCGTGTATAGCTTTCCATCGGAGAATGTCCCTGCTCCACCTTCTCCAAAGCAGTAGTTGCTGTCAGGGTCGACTTCCCTGTCCCGGAATATCTTCACCACATCTCGTCGCCGGTCCCGGACACTCGAGCCTCTTTCAAGCACTATCGGGCGAATCCCATGACGGAGCAATTCTAAAGCTGCGAACATCCCGGCCGGTCCAAACCCAATGATGATCACGCTCCTATCACCCGACTTGACATTCTGAAGAGCAGATGGTGGATTCCTCCAATCATTTAACCATGCCTCTTCTGCATTCAAAACCAGGCGCACTCGATAGATCGGTGGTTTCTTTCGTGCATCCAATGACATTCGAAGGATATCAATCCTTTGGATGTTTCGTGGATCGACTTTGAGCTTTCCTGCTACTTTTTTTCTGAGGATTTCATCGTCGTTCAGTGCCTCTGGAACGACAGTTATCTCTACTTCCTGATTCTTCAATTTTGTTATCCAATAACTATCCACAATATAGGCTCGGAACCAAAGAAAGTCGACATTTTTGTGACTTTAACTACTTCCAGTGAAAAGTTTAGAGGAATTAAGTCAGATCGTCCCACAAGTACGTCGGGACATAGTTCGAATGGTTCACGCCGTACAGTCCGGTCACCCAGGTGGCTCATTGGGTTGTACGGAGTTCTTCGTGGCCATGTATTTCAATGTTCTTGATTACCAAGCGAAACCCTTTTCCAAGACGGGTGAGAATGAGGACGTCTTTATCCTGAGTAATGGACACATTTCTCCTGTATACTATTCGACCATGGCAAGAGCCGGGATCTTTGAAGTGAATGAGCTCAATACATTCCGTAAGATCGATTCTCGCCTGCAAGGTCACCCTGCAACGGAAGAAGGTCTTGAAGGTGTTCGGATCGCATCGGGTTCGCTGGGGCAAGGGCTTTCCGTTGCTACCGGTGTGGCTCTTTCCAAGCGCGTGAAGGGTGATGATCACTGGGTTTATTGCCTCTGCGGCGATGGAGAACTTCAGGAAGGTCAGAACTGGGAAGCGATCATGTTCGCCGGCCACAACCGAGTTGACAACTTGATACTGACCGTGGATTTCAACCAACAACAGATCGATGGATCTACCGTGGACATCATGGGCTTTTCTGAACTTGGCTCGAAGTTTGAAGCTTTCGGATGGAAAGTCCTCAGCATGAATGGCAATGATCTATCGGATGTGCTTAGCACGATGCGAGAAGCTCAAGCTGCCGGCAAGCAAGGACAACCGGTTGCGATCATCATGCGAACAGAGATGGGCAATGGTGTAGATTTCATGATGGGATCACACGAGTGGCACGGAATAGCGCCGAATGATGAACAACTGGAAAGCGCCTTGGCGCAAAACCCTGAGACACTCGGGGATTACTGAGACAGACAGTTATATTAAAGCTTGACCACCAAAGGTTATAGACATATCATGTTCAGAGCACTCCTACTGGGATTCGTGCTGCTTTTCAGCAATGTCGTTCAAGCACAGTATTCCAAAACCCAAACTCGTATTCTCTTCCTTCTTGACGCTTCGGGCTCCATGTATGCACGCATGGACAATGATACACGTATCAACGTGGCCAAAAAGATGCTGTCGCGAATGGTCGACAGCCTCAAGCATATTGAAGGACTTGAGATCGGACTCCGCGTTTACGGACACCAGTTCCCTAAGGAGCGCAGGAATTGCCACGACACCAAGCTGGAAGTACCATTCCGACTAGGCAACCACGAAGAGATCAAAGAGGAGATCAAAGACATCCGGCCAAAAGGAACGACACTTATCGCTTATTCCTTGCAGGAAGCGGCATATGACTTCCCGGATGCCTCCACTCGAAATATCATTATCCTCATCACCGATGGAATTGAAGAATGTGAAGGAGACCCTTGTGCGGTTTCAACTGCTCTGCAGCGTCAGGGAGTTATCCTTAAGCCATTCATCATTGGTATTGGATTGGATGAAGAATTCCGTCAGGAATTTGAGTGTGTTGGGAAGTACTTTGAAGCCAATACCGAAGAGGCTTTCCGAAACGTACTCGGTGTTGTCGTTTCACAAGCTCTTAACAATACAACGTGCCAGGTCAACCTGCTTGATAGCTATGGAAAGCCGACCGAGACTGACGTGAATTTGTCATTCTTCGATCACGGAAACGGACGATTCATCAAGAACGTAGTACACACGATCAACGACCGAGGTGTGCCCGACACCATATACCTTGACCCTGCGTATGGTTATGACGTGGTGGCTCATACCATTCCTGCTGTGCGCAAGGACAATGTGAACATCACTCCCGGAAAGCATACCATCATTGCTCTGGATGCTCCGCAAGGTGAACTCTCTTTGACCGTCGACGGACTCATGGGCTACGGCCAATTGCAGGCGCTGATCAAAAGACCGGGGTCAGACAAGATCCTGCATGTTCATGAGTTCAATACGGTAGAACCATATTTAGTAGGCAAATACGACATTGAGATATTGACCCTGCCCAGGATCAAACAGAACGACGTATTGATCAGTCAGTCAAAAACCACCACCCTACAGATCAAACAAGCGGGTAAACTGAACATCGTAGCTCGGTCAAGCATCATCGGGGATATTTACCGGTTAAACCGTGGCGAACTCGAGTGGGTTTGCAATATCGACATCGACGATCGCTCGCACATCATTGCCATGCAACCGGGGAATTATACTCTGGTTATCCGCTCCAAGCGGGAACATAACACTGTAAACACGCGGAGTAAGGATTTTGAGATCTACTCCGGAAAGATCACCAATATCAACTTCTAACTCATCCAACAAACATGATTCAATTCGAAGTAGCCGGACAAAAAGATACACGCTCAGGATTCGGAGACGGATTGCTCGAGGTAGCCAAGCGAAATGATAAAGTAGTCGGACTATGCGCTGACCTCACCGGTTCGCTTAAAATGAACGGCTTCAAGAACGAATTTCCGCAACGTTTCTTTCAAGCAGGAATCGCGGAAGCCAACATGATAGGCATGGCAGCCGGACTGGCCACAGGTGGACTGATCCCGTACACAGGCACATTTGCGAACTTCAGCACAGGTCGCGTGTACGACCAGATCCGACAGTCAGTGGCATATTCTCACAAGAATGTGAAGATCTGTGCTTCTCACGCCGGACTGACACTTGGAGAAGACGGTGCCACGCATCAGATCCTTGAGGATATTGGGTTGATGAAAATGTTGCCAAACATGACCGTGATCAACACGTGCGATTACAACCAGACCAAAGCGGCAACCATTGCTATTGCTGACCACGACGGTCCGGTATATCTTCGTTTTGGCCGTCCAAAATGGCCGATCTTCACAGATGAGAATCAGACATTTGAGATCGGTAAAGCCTGGCATGTGAATGAAGGTTCAGATGTCAGCATCATTGCAACGGGTCATATGGTATGGAAGAGTATTGAAGCAGCTCAGATCCTTGCCGAAAAAGGGATCTCTGTGGATCTGATCAATATCCATACGATCAAACCTTTGGACGATGAGGCCATCCTCAAATCAGCTCTCAAAACACGTTGTGTGGTCACCGCTGAAGAGCACCAGATGAATGGTGGACTTGGCGACAGTGTAGCCCAACTCCTGGGAAGAAAATTGCCTACTCCAATCGAAATGGTAGCCGTGAACGACAGCTTTGGGGAAAGTGGCAAGCCTTTGGAATTGCTCGAGAAATATGGCTTGAGCACCGATAGCATCGTAGAGGCTGCTCAGAAAGCGATCGGGCGTAAGTAAGATCTTGTCCGAAGCTGTGTGCCCGCAGTCACCAGCGCGCTATCCATACCTCAGTTCATTCGTGGCTTTCAATGTAGAGCTGTTGGCATGAAGGCATTTAAAGAAAAAGGGTGGTTCTTTTTAAAGGGAGTTTTCTCAAAGCAGGCAACATACAGTCGCGATCGCGTCACTCATGAAGAATACGATAAAATGATTAAAGAGGAGATCGACCAAAGCAGTGGTCCTGATTGTTTTTGTTGAGCTGCACATTTGCATTCTATTCGCTATATTAGAA
>VMDK01000002.1 GCA_008080835.1 Sphingobacteriia bacterium
GATCGTGGCAGCTGCTGCTAGCGATGGAATGGAATATCCAATGATCCCACTCAACAGCGGTAACTGGCCGGGGCATCAATATGTGATCGCACATGAGGTGGGACACAATTGGTTCTTTGGTATGATCGGGAATAATGAAACGTATCGTGCATCGCTGGATGAAGGATTCACACAATTCCTGACATCCTGGTCCTTGCGCAACATACGCGAAGTCATGGATCGCCCGAATAGCATAGATGACGGGACTGTTTACAACGGATATATGTCACATGCAACGGGTTCAAATACAGCGCGTCTCAATGTCCATTCAGACCACTTCAACAGTGCTGCACGTCATGGCGGCGGATATGGGCAGGTATACTATAAAACAGCTACCATGCTCTACAACTTGCAGTACGTGCTTGGCGACGAATTGTTCCTGAGTTCCATGAAGCATTATTTCAATTCCTGGAAGATCTGCCATCCCTACTGGGAAGACTTCAGGGACGCGATCATCCAACATTCCAAGGTGGATCTGAATTGGTTCTTCGACAGTTGGATCGAGAGTAATGAAACCATTGATTACAAGGTTAGATCAGTGAAAAAAGGCTCTGAAAAAGGTCAGTACTTCATCACCTTTAAGCGAAACGGTATGCAAATGCCGATAGACTTCACTGTTACTGATGCTGAAGGTGGAAAACATGAGTACCATATTCCGAATACATACTTTGTGAAGAAAACGGACGCAACGGTTCTAGATAGATGGACAGGTTGGGGCATCGTGAATCCTGAATACACTTCAGAGGTTCGTATTTCTAACAAGCTTAAGGATGTTCAAATTGACGCCTCAGGTCGCCTTGCGGACGTGTACCGACTGGATAACAGCAAAAAGCTTCCGGTAGAATGGACATTCGACAATCTGCGTTACAAATACTCCGGATTCCGTTCATACCAGTTCAGCTGGAGACCTGACCTGTGGTATAATGCCCTCGATGGAGTGAAGGCCGGGTTACACGTGAACGGTAACTACTATAACACCATGCATCAATTCAAGGCATGGCTTTGGTATAACACAGGAGTTACGGCTCATGATATCGACGACTCGACGGCTGATCTGCGAGAACAGATCTCGTACAGGGTTGACTATTCGAACAAGATCAATTCCAATTTGCGCTACAGTGTGTCAAGCAGATGGATCTCCGGATATGAGAAGCACGGGATCGAGTTCACCGGATTTGTTGGTTCCGATAGACTTACCGGAGGAATGTACGCAGCCAATAGAAGGGAAGGGGCATACCTGCTGCAACGCCAATTCGTCAACGACGGCTGGGACAATACGCTGTACTTCAAATACGCACATGGGTACAAGTATTTCGCCGGTCAAGGAAACATAGAACTCTATGCAGGTAATAGCAGTGCATTCAGTGATTATCGCTATTCGGAATTGTCGATGACTGTTACGAACTCCTCGCAGATCGCAGGAATGCAGTTCAGAACCAGAGCATTCGCCGTGTACATGGATGGATCCGATTATGCGCCGGAATCATTGGTACTGCTGGCAGGAGCCAACAACAGAGAGTTGATGGACAATAAATACACAAGAGCAGCAGGTTGGTTCCCTGAAGACTGGGCTACATACTCAGCTGACTTCAACCATTTCCACTACGGAGGCGGGTTGAACTTGAGAGGATATTCCGGGTATGTTGCCTCTAATACTGAAGGTTCCGATACGTTTGCCATTTTTGCCGGAACCAGAGGCGCTAGCGTCAATGCAGAATTGAGTGCTTCCCGATGGATGAATAAAGCTACGGGTAAGGTAAGTCGCTATGTGAGCATTGACCCTTACTTGTTCTGTGATGCCGGAATACTCGGTAATGATGATGATCAATACAGTGACTTGAGAGTTAATGCAGGTTTCGGAACCGCCTTTGCCGTGAAGTCGCGCAGGTTTAACAAAACAAAACCTCTGGTGATCCGTGTCGATCTGCCATTGTTCCTCAACCGCGTTCCGGAAGATCAGGAGTACATTGGTTTCCGTTATCTGGTGGGCATCAACCGAGCATTCTGATCCATGATCGAAGTACGGAACATACACAGAAAATTTGGAGAACTGGAAGTTCTTAAGGGGATCGATATGCGTGTGGAGCGCTCGGAGATCCTTTCCATAAGCGGTGCATCCGGTGCCGGTAAAACGACCCTACTTCAGATCATTGGAACACTCGATAGCGCGGATACGGGAGAGGTTTTGTATGATGGGGAGAATGTGCTCAAGTACAAACCAAGAAAGCTGGCGCGTTTCCGGAACAGTAACATTGGGTTCGTTTTCCAGTTTCACCACTTACTTCCGGAATTCACAGCTCTTGAGAACGTCTGTATTCCAGGATATATTGGTGGTAAGTCAAAGAAGGAAGTGGAGGTCAAAGCAGCCGAACTGCTCGATCGATTGGGATTGCGTCATCGCTTGCAGCACAAACCCGGTGAACTTTCTGGAGGAGAGCAGCAAAGAGTTGCAGTGGTGCGTTCACTCATCAATGATCCTATGTTGGTTTTGGCCGATGAACCGTCGGGTAATCTCGATTCGGAAAACGCCAAAGAACTTCACGATCTGTTCTTCACCTTACGCGACGAAATAGGGCAGACCTTCGTGATCGTCACGCACAACAGAGAACTCGCTTCTTCGGCTGATCGCGAGTTGGTTATGCGTGATGGGAACATCGTGTCTGAAACTTCATCGTAAAAATTCGTCGTTCCGACTACAACAAGAGGGCATTTACCCTTCGTTGCTATTATTTCACGGCTTCGATTGAGACTCCTGACATTCATATCATTGCTTTGTACTTCGGTTTTTGCCCAGGCATTTCAGCTAAGCGGAAAGATCACCGACGAATCAGGAGAACCTCTGTCGTTCGCAGCAGTGTATGTTCATGGTACCACTTTCGGAGTGCTCAGTAATCTCAAAGGGGAGTATTTCATGGACCTACAAAAAGGGGACTATGTAATCGTATTTGAAAGTGTTGGTTACGCAACTCAGAAGCGCAACATTTCCATAGATCGAGATCAGGTACTCAACATGGCGCTTGCATCTAAAGACGAGATCCTGGAACAGGTGGTGGTTCGGTCGGACCGCGAAGACCCTGCGTACGGGATCATTCGATCAGCCATTGAAAAGAGAAAGGACAATCTGGAAGCCGTTACCAGTTTTCGAGCTGATTGCTACATCAGAGCAGTGCTTGAAGAGGAAGATCTGAAGCGACCGGATACCATTCAAAACGAACTGATCACTCGCAAGAAGGTCAATTTGATCGAATCCCAATCAAAAGTATACTACCTCGATCCCGGATTCAGAAAGGAAATTAAAACGGCTTATCGAGACCTGAGTGAGCAAAAGAACCAGACAACCGGATTCAGTGTTGGTGTGAGTGCAGGGGATGACAGAGGCCCTCAAAGCGTTGCCGCAACAAATCCATTGCTGTTCTTCACAAAGTACTCAGACGGTGACTTCAACTTCTACAAGAACCTGATCGATCTGCCTGTGCTAAGCTCTTCACCATACACGTCACCGATCGCTAACAACGCTATGCTCGTTTATCGGTATCGATTCATTGAATCGTTCATGGAAGACGATGTGTTGGTTCACAAGATCGAGGTCCTGCCGAAGTTTCAAGGTGGGCGCTTGTTCAAAGGCATTGTTTACGTGGAAGAAGGATCGTTCAAATTCAAGGCGGTCGATCTTGAGCTGAATCCCATCTCCTTGTTGTACTTCAGCAAGTTCAGACTTCTCCAAAATTTCAAGAACTCCGATAAAGGTAGCTTGATACAACGTCAGGAGTTCTATTATGAGACACAGCATTCCAAGAACAAGGCAAGTTTTGGTAGGACCTTGGTGCAATACGACAACTATGAACTGAACGTAGAGCTCTCCAAGAGATTCATGGCAAGGGGTCAGACCATCTTCACCGACTCGAGCGCCGAAAAGACAGAAGCCTATTGGTCCGGCATGAGGCCGATCACCCTGAAGCCTGTCGAAAAAGCGTTTATTCACACACAAGACAGCATTATCGAGGTTCGAAACAGTGCCGGATATATCGCAGAGCAAGACTCGATCTACAACAATCTGGATATCTGGAATTTTCTGGTCAATGGGATCGTACATCGCAATAGAGCCAAGGGAACCAATTATCTGTTATACCCGTTGATTGCTCAGCTCCAATTCAACTTGATCGATGGATATCGCCATACGCTTGGTGGTGTATTTAGCAAAGAATGGAGCAAAGCTCAGGAGTTGGAACTGAGTGGAGATATCAGTTATGGCTTCCTGAATGAGAACATCCGAGGGGAGCTCACTGCACGTTATCTTTTTAAACCTAAGACCTTCAGTCGGGTTCGCTTGAGGTATGCGAATAAATATACCATGCTTACCACATATGAGAGTATTGCAGGGACCTTTGCGCCAAGCAATTACGTCGAGAACGAAGGCTACGGGATCGGTTTTGAACGCGAATGGTGGAATGGATTTTTTGTGCGGAGTTATCTCGACTACAATCAGTACAGACCCTACAAAGGGGAGATATTAGAGGCACTATGGGAAGGATTCCCTACCTATAACAATCCTCAGGATTTTGAAGGATTTGAGCAACTCGTACTCAATATAACTGCGGATATCACATTCGCTCAGCAATATGAGATGCGCCCTTATAAGAAAGTGATCACGGGATCAAAGTTCCCAACGCTGCAGGTCAACTATCGCAAAGGGATCAAACCATTCCTTGGAAGTGATGTGAATTATGATTTCCTGGAATTGCGTACAGATCATGACTTCAAATTGCGCACTGCCGGTTTATCCAGGATAAGTGCCAGAGCAGGAGGTTTCATCAATGATCAACAAGTCAGACTAGCTGACTTGAAGTATTTCAGGGGTTCCGACCAGATATTCTTTAGCAATCCACTAAGGTCCTTTCAGCAGATCAGCCCAACGGCAATGTCCACATCGAAGGCCTATTTCCAAGGACACTACATCCACCATTTCAATGGAGCAATTCTTGGTAAGATACCTACCCTCAATCGATGGAGTATCTACGCGTTTGGCGGGGGAAGTGTGTTGCTAATGGAGCAAAATGACGTCCACCATTTAGAGTTGTATGCCGGACTTGAAAAACCATTCAGACTTTGGAGACAGTTATTCCGTGTATCCGCAAGCTATGTAACCTCGGAAGGAAGCCTTTATGGCTTCGATCATGGTGTGAAATTCGGGATCGATTTCTACAACACGATCTCGCGCAGCTGGATGTATTGATCCGGGTGCAAGGATTGTGTGTTAATCGTGGTTTGAAAACCGACTGTCCTTAGCAAGTATTTCTATTTTTGCTTCACTTATGAAATTCAACACCAAGACCATCCATGCGGGCGTTCATGCCGATGAAGCTACCGGCGCGGTTATGACGCCGATCTACCAGACGAGTACGTATAAACAAACAGCGCCCGGAGAACATAAAGGCTTCGAGTACAGCCGCACGCAAAACCCAACCAGAGCTCAATTGGAAGCGAGCATTGCTGCATTGGAAAATGCAAAATTTGGATTGTGTTTTGCCAGTGGAATGGCCGCGATCGATGCAGTGGCTAAATTGCTCAAGCCGGGTGAGGAGATCGTAGCAACCAATGACCTTTATGGAGGTACCTACAGGATCTTCACTAAGATATTCGAGCCACTCGGGATCCGCACCAGATTCGTTGATATGGCTGATTTGGATGAGACCAGATCAGCTATCAATCGAAATACAAGGCTACTGTGGACGGAAACGCCAACGAACCCCTTGATGAAGATCATCGACATAGAAGCGTGTTCGGCTATTGCCAAAGAGAATGGTTTGCTGCTTTGCGTCGACAACACATTTGCATCTCCCTACTTGCAACAACCAATGTCTCAGGGTGCGGATATTGTCATGCACTCGGTTACTAAATACATCAACGGTCATTCCGACGTGGTGATGGGCGCTTTGGCATTGAACGATCCGGAACTTAATGAGCGTCTGGCGTTCATCCAGAACAGTTGTGGTGCAGTTCCCGGGCCTCAGGACAGTTTTCTCACCTTACGCGGGATCAAGACATTGCATCTCCGCATGCAGCGCCATTCTGAGAATGGTCGTGTAATAGCTGAATACCTCAAAGCTCACCCTAAAGTCGACAAGGTTTACTGGCCAGGATTCGAAGATCATCCCAATCACGAAGTTGCTAAACGCCAGATGAAGGATTTCGGAGGTATGATCAGCTTTACGCTCAAAGGCGACCGTATGGAAGACTCGGTGAAACTCATCTCGAGCACGAAACTGTTCACACTGGCAGAAAGTCTGGGCGGAGTAGAATCTCTTTGTGGCCATCCGGCCAGCATGACGCATGCATCAATCCCGAAGGAGGAACGCATGAAAGCGGGATTGAGCGATAGTTTGATCCGATTGAGCGTTGGGATCGAAGATGCGGAAGACTTGATCGCGGACCTGGAACAAGCCATCGGATGACGCTGTTAGGTCTGGCTGTTGCTCCAGGATTGGCTATTGCCATCTACATCTACTGGAAGGACAAGTATGAACGAGAGCCAAGGAGGTTATTGTTCTGGTCGTTCTTTCTGGGTGTATTGAGCATCATCCCGGCTATCATTCTGGAAAACTGGTGGGCGTCGAAAGGTTTTGATATTTCTCATGATCCCCGGCTCACGGCCTTCTATGCGTTTATCGTTGTCGGATTTAGCGAGGAGATCTGTAAGTATTACTTCGTTCGAAGATATCTGTACAACCACGACGAATTTGATGAGCCTTTCGACGGCATCACATACTCTGTCATGGTTTCAATGGGCTTTGCTACCATAGAAAATATAGCATACGTATACCAGGGAGGTATTGGTACAGCGATCCTACGTATGTTCATGGCCGTACCGGCTCATGCCACGTTTGGTATCATCATGGGATACTATCTGGGTCTGGCGAAGTTCAATCACTCAGGTTCCCGAATGTATCAGGTTTTGGCAGTGGCAGGAGCTACTTTCTTCCATGGGGCATATGATTTCGCTCTCATGCAGCAAAACTGGCCTGAGTGGAGTTTTGGAGGCGCCGTGGTTTCTCTCTTAGTGGCTATTCTACTTAGCAGACGAGCGATAAGTTTGCACAGAGAAGCTTCACCTCACAAGGTTCAATATGAAGCCGAGCGAGCGGAGTGAGATCAAAGCATTGTTGGACCGGAAAGTCGATGAATACAACAGGAGTAGTTTTATCGAATCCGATCCGATCTCCATTCCGCATCAGTTCAGTGATCCGCTCGATCAGGAAATAGCCGGTTTTTTTGCAGCTATCTTTTCGTGGGGAAATCGCACGACCATCATTCGCAAATCACAGGAGTTGATGCAATTGATGGGAAATGCTCCTATAGATTTTGTACGTAATGCAAGTCAGACAGATCTTCGATCGCTGAGCGCATTCAAGCATCGGACATTCAACGCAACTGATCTTCTGTACATACTCGATTTCATGAAGAGACATTACGCCAAGCATTCAAGCTTACAAATGTTCTTCCAAGGGAGAGACGTAAAAGACGGTTTATCAGCAATGCATAGTGCATTTTTTGAAGCAGAGTACGCACCACAGCGCACACGAAAGCATATCGGAACACCGGAACGTGGTTCGGCATGTAAACGATTGAACATGTATCTGAGATGGATGGTCCGTAAAGACGAGGGAGGTGTGGATCTAGGCATTTGGCAGCAGCCCGAAATTTCGCAGCTCATGGTTCCCCTTGATGTGCACGTTCATCGCATAGCACTGAAACTGGGCTTGATGAAGCGAAAGATCGCCGACTGGAGAGCGTGTGAAGAATTGACAGCTACACTCAGGACATTTGATCCTTCTGATCCTGTAAAATATGACTATGCCTTGTTCATGCTCGGAATCGAGCAAAAGAATGCATCAGGCTGATTCGACCTCTTCACGCTCCAATACACGCTGAAGTGCTCCAATAGCTTGATTGATCTCTTCTTCAGTTGTGAACCGACCAAATGAAAAGCGCACTGCCTGGCGTTCAGTGTTGGCACCGATAGCATTGAGCACATGGCTTCCTGTATTTGCGCCTGAATTGCACGCAGAACCACCCGAGCAGCAGATCCCTTCAATATCTAGTTTGAATAAGATCAAACTATTGAAATCAGTAGGAGGGAGCGAGGCACTTAAAACCGTACATAGGCTACCGTCTTCGCTGGTATCCCCATTGAATTCAATATCAGGGATAGTATCCGTGAGCCTGTTTTTCATGTACTGTTTCAGATCAGAGATGTGCTGACATTCTTCTTCGAAGTTCTCAATTGCGATCTCCAACGCCTTGCTGAGTCCTACGATACCCATGACATTCTCGGTACCGGCCCGCTGACTTCTCTCTTGACCACCACCGGTGATCATTGCTTTGATCGGCAGAGCATTGTTTACATAGAGAAATCCGGTCCCTTTTGGCCCGTGCAGTTTATGAGCACTGCACGTAATAAAATCGATATCGATCTCTTCGACGTTCAGCGGCAAGTGGCCGATCGTTTGAACTGTGTCACTGTGGAAGTAGCAGGAATGTGATCGCGCAATGTTCGAGATCCTCTTCAGATCTACCGCTGTCCCGATCTCGTTGTTCGCGTGCATGATGCTTATCAACGCACCTTTGTTCTGTGTGGCCAATTCTTCCAAATGATCGTAGTCCACCCGTCCCTGAGCATCCAATTCTACAAAGACTACTCGAGCAAGACCCATACTTTCCAGTTCTTCCGACGTTTGAAGAACGGCTTTATGCTCTGCACGATCAGTGATAATGGTAGTGATCCCAAGATCTCTCACAGCGCACCGAATGGCCATGTTGTCTGCTTCGGTTCCACCTGAAGTGAAAACGATCTCTTTTGGACTGGCTCCGATATTGGAGGCGATCGTTCTTCGCGCTGTTTCGACGTATCCTCGAGCCTTGCGTCCGAGACTGTGTGTTGCAGATGGGTTGCCGAAGCAGCCCGTCATTACCTCCGTCATTGCTTCAATGACGCGAGGATCCATGGGAGTGGTTGCGGCGTTATCGAGATAGACCTTTGACATGCGCTTATTTCGTTAGACTATAACCTATGAGTTTGTAAGCGAGTTGGGCGAGATTATACTGAGTCCGAACGTCTCCAGGTCGAGGAGCACATTCCACTATGTCAAACCCAACAACATTCTTTTTACTGCAAACTTCTCTAAAAATATCCAGAGCATCAAACCAAAGCAAGCCCCCTGGTTCAATTGTTCCCGCTGCAGGCATCACAGATGGATCAAATCCATCGGCATCGACCGTGATATAGACGTCATCACCAAGGCTATTCAGAATCTTATCGACAAGTTTTGGGTCTCGCAGCTGATGTCCATAAAATGTCTGTATGTTCTCAGAACGATCAATAAGTTCAGCTTCTTCTTTACACAAAGCTCGAACACCTACCTGACATATCTGAGGTGCGTAATGATTGATCCTGGCCATCACACAGGCATGGGAGAGAATATTTCCCTCGTAAGAGTCTCTCAGATCCGAATGTGCATCGATCTGAAGGATGCTGACATTGGGAAATTTTTCACGAAATGCTTTGTAAATGCCATATGTGACGGTATGTTCAGCCCCGAGGCTCACGACAAATTTTCCGTTGGCAAGATGCGACGCTGTATTTTCTCGGATGGATTGGATCACCTCCTCACCGGTCATTTCTTCAAAATTCAACGCTTCCTGAGTCGCGATCCCCATTTTGCATGGCTCGTTGCGTAATTCTTCGTCATAAAACTCCACATAAGCCGATGCATCTAGGATCGCCTGTGGTCCTTCCTTGGAACCCTTTAGATAGGACGACGTCTTTTCATAGGGAAGTTGCTGCACAACAATAGCCGCACTGTCGTAAGCAGCCAGATGTTCTTCGTCTAAACCCAGAAATCCATCCGCTGCATTTGTGAATGTCATACGATCTTCTATTTGCTTGTAAATGAGCTACAATTTAACTAGATTTTAAGAATCTTTGAAAGCCAAGATCTCATGAAAAATATCAACTATTCTCTAGCCAAATGCGGCAAGCTTCTTTCACTCGCGATCTTAACGATCGTATTCATCTCAAGTTCGTGTACACAACGCCGCTATGGACACATGAAGTTCCGGAACAATCTGAATAATCCATTCAAGAAGGAGCAGGTGGTGGTTCAAGGCGAGAAAATGGAAGTTGATCGAATTCAAAGGAGTGAATTGATAGTGAACTCCGATCTGCTGAAGCAACAGAAAGAGCAGGTTCAAGAGGATGCAATTCCATCCATGTCGAAGAGACTTGGAACGGCCAAGGTCGCTAAGGTGCTCGATGCTTTTGGTGAGCAGGCGCCTATAGCTGAAGGGATAGAGAAGCTGTCCGACAAAATCGTAACGGACAAGAAAGTGAAGCGTGTGTTGTCCGATTTGAAAGAAAAGCGACCGCTCCTTTCTGCTACACCGGAGAGTTTGACCGAGGATAATGAAATGAGTACAGAGGATCTGGTTTACTTGATCCTGGTGGTGATCCTGATCTTATTGATCATCGCACTTTTGAAGGAGATCCTGGGCCCGCTTTGGGGAATCCTGATCTTAGCTCTTCTGATCGTGTTACTAGGAATGCTCCTGGGATTGTGGTAAGC
>VMDK01000113.1 GCA_008080835.1 Sphingobacteriia bacterium
TCTTCTTCAGAGATGCTGTCATCAAGGACGCGTCTTGGCTTTTTTCCCTGCTTCTCAACTACTCGAATATCTTCATCAGTGGGAGAACTTTCTACGGTGTCAGCGATCACTTCATTTACTGGACCGTCTGTAGAAAGAGAGTCTGCAGCGTTACTTTGCTCTCTTTCAATTTCCGAAATTACTTCCTGAATTTGCTTTTGGAGTCCATCGACCTGATCAGGACGGAGATTCTCCAAGTCAATTCCACGCTCCAAGAGCCTTTCTTTGACCTCATCCTCTGAGATAGACTTTTGCTGCAGAACTTCACGTCCCTGTTCAAGCTTATCCCGATCTACTTGTCCGAAAACTGGATCGATAAAACTGAAGCTAATCAGTAAGAGAAATACAATGCGACTTTTCACAATAGACGAATATCGCTCTTTCGTGCAAGTAATCAAGACTTTACGACGTATGATCGCTGCGAATAAACGCTTATACGGGAATTTGGTGCCCATTTTTTAAAGCTCAAAATTAAAATTAGAGCCGTCCGTCCACGCCCGTTTTATCGAGCACGGATTTTACGTCATAGATGACGTGAGCATCTTTGGTCATCGAGTTGAGGTCATACTCCATGAACTGCTTATGCGCCACTGCTAGGATGAGCGCATCATATTTTTTAGCCGGAACTTTTGATTCGATCTCGATGCCATATTCTTCCTTGACCTCATCGTATTCCGCCCAGGGGTCATGAACATCTACTTCACAACCGAATCCCTTCATTTCTTCGACGATGTCTATGACGCGGGAGTTACGAATGTCAGGGCAGTTTTCCTTGAACGTGATCCCCATGACCAAGACTTTGGCATTTCGGATGCCGATGTTCTTGTTGATCATCAACTTGACGACCTTGTTTGCCACAAAAGACCCAATGTTTTCATTGACTCGTCGTCCAGAAAGGATGACTTCAGGATAGTATCCTAATTGTTCGGCTTTGTGTACCATGTAGTATGGATCCACGCCGATGCAGTGTCCTCCTACCAATCCCGGACGGAACTTGAGAAAGTTCCACTTGGAACCTGCCGCATCGATTACTTCATTGGTGTCGATCCCGATCCGGTCAAAGATCAAAGCGAGTTCGTTAACAAATGAAATGTTCAGATCTCGTTGACAGTTCTCTATGATCTTGGATGCCTCTGCCACTTTGAGTGAAGAGGCTCGGAAGGTGCCGTTTTCAAGTATCTCATTGTAAAGGGCATCCACACGTTCAGCGATCTCAGGTGTAGAACCGGAAGTCACTTTGACGATCTTGGTCACTGTATGTACTTTGTCTCCGGGATTTATTCGCTCTGGCGAGTAACCACAATAGAAGCCCTCATTGAACTTCATCCCGCTTTCCTTTTCAAGTATCGGAACGCAGATCTCTTCCGTACATCCGGGATAAACCGTAGACTCGTAGATCACGATGTCTCCTTCACTCAGGTATCTGCCAACCGTCTCGCTGGCTTTTTCCAATGGAGTTAATACGGGACGCTTGTTCTCGTCTATCGGGGTAGGGACCGTTACGATGAATATATTGGCATCAGCAAGACTCGATGCGTCAGAGCTCAATTCCAGTAAGGTCGAACTCTTCAAATTCTCCGGCTCCACTTCCAACGTGGAGTCCACTCCGCTCTTCAGTTCATTGATCCGCTCGTTGTTGATATCAAACCCGATGGTGCGGAATTTCTTGCCGAATTCTACCGCGAGCGGAAGGCCCACGTATCCGAGACCTATGATTGCAATGGTGTCTTTCACTTTTTTCTCTGTGTTCGTGTGTATCTTAGACCTTGACTTTGGGCACAGCGCTGCTTCCTCAGTCACAGGACTAAGTGTATATCACAAATATAGTAATCAGGGGTGTTCGAGAGCACCCCTTTTTAGACTTAGATGACTGATTTAACTCGCTTATTCTGTTTTGATTAGACTTCATGGCAACAATTTGCGGTCACATCTCAGTAGCTCTCTTTCTAATTGGGATATTTTTAATAAAAAAAACGTCACCGACTTGAAAGCGGTGACGTTTTTCCAATTAGCTATTCGATCACTCTACTCCGTGCATCAGTTTTTTGATTGGCTTGTTCAATATAAGCAGGACAACACCTACACCAACGGTGATTAGCCCCATAGTAGTGTAAACGTCAGTATATTGAAATAGGCTATCTTTTGCGCTCAAAACAGCTTCTCCAGCTTCACCTTCTCCTCCTTGCCCAGTGGCAGACGCAATTATGGCGGCCAAGTAATTTGACATAGCAAAAGACCAGAACCATCCACCCATTGCAGTGCCTGTCATATGTTTAGGAGCAAGTTTTGTTACCATAGACAATCCAATAGGAGAGAGAAATAACTCTCCAGCAGTGTGCAACAAGTACAGAATAGCAAGTGTCCAAAGTGGAACTTGATAATCAGGTCCAACCATGCCGCTAGCCAGATAAACTACCAAATATCCAAGGCCCAACTGAATGATACCTAGGCCGAATTTCACGGGAATGTTAGGGTTCTTGCCAATTTTACTCAGTTTGATCCACATGATTGAGAAAATCGATCCGAATATCATTATGTACGCAGGATTGAAGAATTGGGTTGTGGCAGCGCCCATTTCCCATCCAAATATTACCCGGTCAACGTTCCGCTCAGCAAACAGCGTCAAAGACGAGCCTGCTTGCTCAAAGCATGCCCAAAACGCAATATTGAAAAAGATCAATATGATCATAGCGATTATTCGGTCACGAGCAATGGCACCTTCCTTTGATGCTCCCCTTATGAGAGAAGCAACCACATATGCTCCCGCTGCTAAAAGCAAGTAAAGAACCAAATCGTTGTACGTAATCAGAAAATAAATGACAGGTATTGTAGCAAGCGAAGCTAAGATGGTGACGTGCCATCTTGTGAGTGGACCTATCCATTTTGAGTGAAGTTTTTCATCATCAGGACCTTGTGCTCCACGTTCAAATGACTTTCTACCAGTATAAAAGATTAAGGTACCCAATATCATACCTACTCCAGCAAGCGCAAACCCATACTCATAGCCATACACTTTTCCCACTTCTGCGCAGACCGTTGTTGCAAGCAAAGCACCAATGTTGATTCCTATATAGAAGATCGTGAAACCTGAATCGCGTCGATCATCTCCATCTTTGTACAATTTCCCTACAATGGTCGAAATGTTAGCTTTAAAGTATCCGTTACCAACAATGATTGCACCCATACCTGCAAAGAGCCACATTTTGCCTCCTCCAAGTATCATGAATTCACCTATGGCCATAAGAATTCCACCTAAGATAACGGCTCTCTTGTAGCCAATAAGCTGGTCAGCTATCTTTCCACCTAGAACCGGCGCGACGTAAACCAATCCGGTATAAGCTCCATAAATCAGGAAAGCAGCCTTATCTCCATCTACGATTGAGTCAACCAAGTACAGCACTAAGAGTGCCCTCATTCCGTAGTAGCAAAAGCGCTCCCACATTTCAGAAAAGAACAAGGTCATTAACCCTCTAGGGTGACCTCGAAATCCTGAATCAGGAAGTGCATCGTCCTTTTGTTCTTCGAAGATTACTTCTTCAGTCATATGATTTGATTAATTGTTTCGGTAAAAATAGAGAAATTGAATGAATGACAACAGGTCCTGTCAATAAGCAAATGATCTGAGTGTAAATGCTTATAAATGAGGCAAAAAGCCTCTTACAAGTTCTCCAGGATATAGTCTGTCATGCGCTTATACAAGTGCATTCGGGTGTATCCACCACTTATCCCATGGTTCCGATTCGGGTAGTACTCTGAATCGAATTCGATGTTCTTGCTCACCATCTTTCGCACCATTTCTGCCGCGTTCTGAAAGTGCACGTTATCATCAGCCGTTCCGTGTATGATCAGGTAGTTACCCTTAATCGAGTCGACATGATTGATCGGTGAATTGATGTCGTAATTGTCTCCATTCTCTTGCGGAGTTCGCATGAATCGTTCCGTGTAGATATTATCGTAATAGCGCCAGTTAGTTACAGGTGCAACTGCAATTGCGGTTTTGAACACGTCGTTGCCTTTGGTGATGCACAGACTGCTCATGTAACCTCCATAACTCCATCCCCAGATACCGATCCTAGCGGCATCAACATACGGCAGTTGACCGAACTGCTTAGCTGCACTGACCTGATCCTCCGTTTCGTATTTTCCGAGCTGCAGATAGGTCATCTTCTTGAACTCAGCACCTTTTCCACCTGTTCCGCGATTATCAACACAGGCAATGATGTACCCGTGTTCATTCGCGAGCATCTGATGCCAGAAGAAATTGCTGTACAGGAAACCGTTTCTCACCTGCTGAGAACCCGGTCCACCGTAAACAAACATCAGCAGTGGATACTTCTTAGTAGCATCGAAATTAGACGGTTTGATCATGTAATAGTTGAGAGAGTAGTCACCCATATCTAATTCGTCAAACTCGAGTGGACTCATGTTCCATTCTTCCATTCTCGTCTGGAAATCGGAGTTGTCTTCCAAGACCCTCAATACACTACCATCATTTTGACGGATCGAGTATACCGGTGCAGTATTCGCTGTCGATACAGTATGGAAATACAGACTGAAATCTGAACTGAATCGGGCACTGTGCCATCCGGAACCTGCTGAGAGCTTTTTTAAGTTCTTACCGTCAATGTCACACACATAGATATGTCGCTCGATCGAAGACTCTTTGGTAGCCGTGAAATAGACCTTTTGATTCTTCTCATCTACGCCGAGAAGGTGATCTACTTCCCAATCACCCTTGGTGATCTCAAACACTTGTGGCCCATCTACCTTGTGCATGAAAAGGTGCCAATTGTCACTTTCCCGCTTCATGATGAAATGCCTGCCGTCATCGAGATATAATATGTCATCGGTGATGTCAATGTAGCGTTCGTCTGTGTGTTCCATTGCTACACTTACCAAGCCTTTAATAGCATCCACGACGAGCAGCTCCCATTTGTTCTGCAAACGATTTAGTCGCTGAACACTTAATGTATTCGGATCTTTTGTCCACTTGATCCTTGGCAAGTATTGATCATTTTCTGAGCCCAGCTCCAGCTGTCTGTCCTTACCTTTCTTCAGATCGCAGATATGCACATAAACCTTGGAGTTGTCCTCACCGGCTTTGGGGTATTTGAATACATCCAATTCGGGGTACAGGTCTCCGTAGATCGGCATGGTCCACTCTTTTACGGCCGACTCATCAAATTTGTAATATGCGATCTTGGTTCCATCACTATTCCAGTCAAAACCTTGAGACATGGAGAATTCTTCTTCGTATACCCAATCCACAGCACCATTGATGATTCGATCTTCAAGACCATCCTTCGTGATTCGCTTTGTCTTGGATTTGACAAGGTCTCTCACGTACAGGTCGTTTGCTTTTACATAAGCGACTTTATCGGCCTGTGGGTTGAAAGTAGCGTATCGGACTTTGTCGGTATCAACCAGAGAAAGGCTGTTGTCACTCTTGCTCCAGATGTAATATAGGGCTTCAAATGAGTGACGGTAGATGGATCGGATCTGTTGCGGAATGAGAGCTTGACTTTCATCAGCACTGAAATCAAAGGACGAGAATTGGAAATTCTCCAATCCATTTTTGGCAGCTATGGCTGACCCGTCTATGATCACGCCTTTTTTGTCACCGGTTGCAAAGTCGTATTGAACGACAATACTGTTCCCCTTATCATCTCTTTCCAGCTTGCAATAGGAATTTCCATCATTGAGATTGATGAAGCCTCTTATGCTCTTCGGGTACACTGATCCATTCACCCAGATGTCCTCTAGAGTGATGGGTTTTTGGGCAAATGTGAAAAGTGTTGATACAAGTAGGATTATTGGTAGAAGTGATATTCGCTTGCTCCTGTACATTTGAAATAGATTTGAGGCTTCAATATTACCAATTTTGGCCACATTGACACTGAATTTTCCGCAACATGAACAGAACATCCGATGAACGTCTGAAACTGATCCAGGAATTAAGTGCAATTCTCCCGGAAGGAACGCTGTCTGCTGATGAAGATGTCCTCCGTTCAAATGCACGGGATTATACCGAAGACCTGGAGTTTGTGCCGGACCTGGTGGTCACGCCGAACGGTGCAAAGGAGGTGTCGCTGCTGCTGGCCAAGTGCAACGAATTCAAGGTTCCTGTTACTACCAGGGGCGCCGGAACCGGATTAAGTGGAGCTGCTCTGCCAATCCGTGGAGGGGTCGTGCTGAATATGTCTCGCATGAATCGGATCCTAGAGATCGATACACGAAATCTGCAGGCGACCGTAGAGCCAGGGATGATCAACGCCGATTTCCGCAGTGCTGTGGAGGAGCAAGGGTTATTCTACCCTCCTGATCCGGCGAGCAAAGGAAGCTGTTTCCTCGGAGGAAATGTTGCGCATAACAGTGGTGGGCCAAAGGCGGTCAAATATGGAGTGACCGCGGATTATGTCCTGAACCTGGAGGTGGTACTTCCAAATGGAGAGATCATTTGGACAGGAGCTAATACACTCAAGAATTCTACCGGATATAATCTGACCCAGCTCATGGTCGGAAGTGAGGGAACGCTTGGCGTGATCACAAAGATCGTATTCAAGCTGATCGCCAAGCCCAAACACGATCTTCTGATGCTAGCTGCTTTTGACGACGCATATCCAGCTTGCAAGAGTGTCAGCGAGATCATGAATAGCGGAGTCGTCCCATCCGGTTTGGAGTTAATGGAAAGAAAAGGGCTTCAACTCAGTTCGGATCATCTGGACATGCCTTTTCCGGTGTCGGGAGATCATGATGCATTTCTCATGATAGAAGTGGATGGGGATGACATGGATAAACTGTTCACGGATTGCGAGGTGATCAACGGGATTTTAGAGAATCACGGCGTAGCCGAAGTGTTGTTCGCGGATGATGCTCAGACCAAGTCCAACTGGTGGAAAATGCGTGCTGCGATAGGAGAGGTAGTGAAATCGCATTCTGTATATAAAGAAGAAGATACCGTCGTCCCACGTGCAGAATTGCCGGAATTATTGCAAGGAGTTAAAGAGATCGGAAGGAGATATGGTTTTGAGAGTGTTTGCTACGGACATGCGGGAGATGGTAACTTACACGTGAATATCCTCAAATCAGGGATGAGCGACGAGGAGTGGAACGGAACCAAGCTGGAAAATGGAATTCGGGAGATCTTTCGATTGTGTCACTCCATGAAGGGCACTATCAGTGGGGAACATGGTATAGGGTTGGTCCAGAAGAAGTTCATGAATGAGGTCATGACCGATGCGCACTTCCGCTTGATGCGAGGTATCAAAGCGTCTTTCGACCCAAATGGGATATTGAATCCGGGAAAGATCTTTGACTAAAAAAAAAGTCCCGGTTTCCCGGGACCTGTAGTTTGGACTATGAGTTCTTCAAGCCGTATAGCTTGCCGTAGGTCTTCAATTTCTTTCGCAGCTTTCTCTTTGCAACGAAGATTCGTGTTTTCACTGTGCCAATTGGAATATCCAACTGCTCCGCGATCTCGTGATATTTGAAGCCTTTCATATTCAGACTGAAGGTTTTCTTCAGATCATGCGGCAACTCTTCAATGGCTGTTTGAAGGTCCTTGCTCAGGAAATTCTGCTCTCCGGCATTCTTCGCTATCTCCGTTCCGGCATCTAGATAGTAACTATTGTCAGTGGTATCTATAAATGTATTGCGTCGAACCAGCTTGCGGTAGTTATTGATGAAGCTGTTACGCATAATCGTGTAGAGCCATCCTTTCAGGTTTGTACCTTCTGTGAACTTGCTTCTATATGTAAATGCTTTCAACATTGTTTCTTGAACAAGGTCGTTTGCATCTTCCATATTCTTGGTGAGCTGAAGCGCGTAGCTCCTCAAGGCTTGTCTCTCGTTGGTTATTTGATCATTGAAGTCCATAGCGGTGTCATTTGGTTCTTCGAATGTACGCTGAAATAAATGTACCTACAAATAAATATGTTTAATATTTTAATCAAAAGAATCAACAAAGTTGTAAGTCGTTGATATTGATTCAGTTTGCTGGTTATAAGGAATATTTATGACTGAATAATGTATCTCTATGCAGCCTATTTGTCATACTTCGGTAAGACGCTGCATGACACTGGATTTACATTACGATCTGATATTTGGACAATAATGTTTAGTCATCGAGCAAAAAGGTTGAACGCGAAATTTGGTATTTTTCAAGAGGCAAAACTTGCTTAGGTTTGAATTGTTACTTCAACCATGCGCATTTCCGTATTCCGCAAAGCACATTTCAACGCAGCTCATCGCTTGCACAGTTCGTCGTTCAGTGATTCCCAGAATCAGGAGATCTTTGGCAAATGCAACAGGCCTAATTTTCACGGACATAATTATGAATTGATCTTGAAGCTGACCGGAGAGATCGATCCAAATACGGGATACTTGATGGATTTGTCCATTTTGAAGCGAATCATAACGGATAAAGTGACCAACTACCTGGATCACCGCAACCTCAATCTAGATATTCCGGAATTCAAAGACACTAACCCTACTGCAGAAAACATAGCCATCATGATCTGGAAACGTCTCCGTCCGGAGATCGAGGATCGAATCGATGTACAAGTGAGATTGTACGAAACGGAGCGCAACTTTGTTGAGTTTCCCCCGAATAATTAAAGGCCACACCTCTAACACCATATGTCTGAACACGATTTTTCAATAGAAACTCCGATCCGTCCTGATGCATTCGATCTGAGTGATGACGAGAAAGTAGCCATCATCGAGAAGCATTTTGAAGGCATCCTCGAAACCTTGGGGATGGATCTTTCCGACGATAGTCTGAAAAGAACTCCGCACCGCGTAGCAAAAATGTACGTCAAGGAAATCTTCAGTGGATTGCATCCTGCTAATAAGCCGCAGGTTACCCTGTTTGAAAATAAATACCGCTACAGCCAGATGCTGGTGGAAAAAGACATTGCGGTCTATTCCATGTGCGAGCATCATTTGGTGCCTATCTACGGCAAAGCTCACGTGGCATACATTTCCAACGGCGAGGTCATTGGTCTGTCAAAGATCAATCGCATCGTGAAATACTTTTCGAAAAGACCACAGGTGCAAGAGCGTTTGACTCGCCAGATCGCACAGGAACTCAAAGAAACTTTGAAGACTGAAGACGTTGCGGTTGTTATTGACGCCGCGCACATGTGTGTGGCAGCCCGAGGTGTAGAGGATGTGAATAGTGCCACTGTGACCGCTGATCTTGGAGGGCAATTCAAGAAGGAAGCAACTCGCCTTGAATTCCTCCGATATATTGGCTACTAGTATGTTGTCAGGTAGGCATGAAAACATTTTCTTTGCCTCTTATGAAGAAACTAGCCGCCTCCGTATTTGCTCTGATCATTGCAAGTGCAAGTTTTGCCCAGGATCTCAGTTCACTGCGTGATTATCAGAGTAAATCCAACCCGCTTTATTGGAAAAACCGTAAACCCAACGCGGCTTATTGGCAGCAGGATGTGCATTACCGCATCGACGCGGTGATCGATGACAACGTCCAAAGCGTAGAGGGTCGTCAGGAGCTCCAATACTGGAACAATTCACCGGACACTCTGTATGAGATATTCTTTCATCTCTATCAAAACGCGTTTACTCCGAACTCATATCTCCACAATACTCGCAAGCACGATAAGATCAAATCGACTTTTGGAGAGCACGAAGCCAAAGGCCTAGGAACAGCGATCCACGAATTGAGTGTCAATGGCTCTGCGGTGAAGCCCGAGATCGACAACTCCATCATGCGCATTGAGCTGGACAAGCCTTTGTTACCAAATTCCGGATTGAAGGTGAATGTTCATTTCACCACGTATTGGGATAAGAATGACGAGGGGAATATCCGACGTCGCATGAAGACGTTCAGACATGGCGGTGATGCCGACACTTCCTTCATCCACTTTGATGGAGTGCATTGGTATCCTCGTATCTGCGTTTATGATCGCAAGTTCGGCTGGACCACCGATCAACACTTGGGAAAAGAATTCTACGGTGATTTTGGCCTATTTGATGTATCACTTGATTTCCCAACACAATATATCGTCGAAGCGACCGGTGAGCTCACAAACAGAGCGCAAGCCCTACCGGATGAGCTACGACAGCGAATCGACATGTCGAACTTTAAAACCGAGCGCGATATTTATACAGACCCGATCAAAGCAGACGGTAGTCGTCGCGTATGGAAATACCACGCGGAGAATGTGCATGACTTTGCTTTCACTGCTGATCCAACATATCGGATCGGAGAAGTTGAGTGGAACGGCGTCAAGTGTATTGCCATTGCTCAGGAAGAGCACGCACATCGCTGGCAGAAAACAGCGCAGTTTGTGGCGGATGTCGTCAAGACCTACTCTACGGATATCGGGATGTACGCTTATCCCAAGATCGTGGCAGCTGATGCTCGCGATGGTATGGAATATCCAATGATCACACTAGACAGTGGCACTGATCCAGGCTATAGAGATTTACTAGCTCATGAAATTGGACATATGTGGTTCTTTGGTCAGGTAGGAAATAATGAAACATATCGAGCTTTATTAGATG
>VMDK01000041.1 GCA_008080835.1 Sphingobacteriia bacterium
ATCAGGTGGAGCTCCATCCAGCATGTTGTACATGATATTCCCTTCGATGTTCACATCCTGGCTACCAGCCAAATATTGTTGCAATACGGCTTCTTGCTGACGTACACCTCCGGCGAATAAAACGTAGACCACGTGATCCGCCATGTCCGCGTTCGTACGTGCGAACAACCTGCCCGATGGCAAAATATATGGCATCGCGATGGATCCCGCAGTCACTGCGGCCGCCGTTTTAACGAAATCTCTTCTTTTCAGTTTGCTATTCTTTTCACTCATGACGACCTCCTATTAATAGAATTGATACTCATCTGAAGCTGCAAATGCCGTATACACCAATTCGGTGGTGACATTTGGGTTGGCTTCGATATAATTTCGGAAAAATGATTTCTCCAGTTCAGAAGGGAGTCGCACATAAAACTTGCGATAGGTCTCCGTGATGAAGGAATCGGGATCTGCCCGCATGAACGAATCCGACGGAAGTTCCACCTCTCCCGAATTCATGTAATTGCTCACGATGATCTCGTGGATGAGGCCTTTGTCGCCAAAACTCTGGATCACTCGCTCTGTCTGAACGAGTTTATCTACAGAAATGGCTCGCTTATACAGAGTCGTATACAGGATAGACGTGAACTGTTTGTCGGACTTAACTCGTGTTTTGATCAGGTTCTGGTCTAGCACATCGACATCGTTGACATCAAAGGTTGCCACTACTTCCTTTTCACAGGAAGACAGGAGCACCGCAAGGAACATCAACGGGACTATGGCCGACTCTGCCAGATGCCTGAGTTTAGAAAAAATCTGCATACTCATCGGTTACCATAATTGCGTGTTGAAGATCCGGGAAGCTGCCCGACTGTCTCAGATCATCGTACTGGTTAAACATTTCCTGGGTCGTAGGTTCTCGTCCCATCAGACTGAGATAGGCCCAGTTTATCAAGCCTTCGTAGAATTCTGCCGAGTTGCACAGGAGTAAACTGTACTCCCGTTTATTTGAGGCAAACCCTCCAAAGAGTGCACCAACTTCGTTGTTCTGAATGATCCCATAGGCGATATTGAATTCCTTTTGAGTCGGAAAACGATAAAAGAGATCATCAAATGAGGCATTGACGAAGTTGAATGTATTCATATTGATCACGTCATAGACGTTATTGTCGAGCATTCGGGAGAAGACCTCATTGATGTCGATCTCACCGTTCATGAATTCGACACGGCTGTCGATCACGCGTTGATTGCGCTGTTTTTGAAGCAAACCGGCAAACACCTGAATGGAATCTCCAACCAGTCGCCCACGGAAGATAGCGTTATTGGCAAGTCCCACATATCGAGAGAACTCGACATCAGCGGCACCTTCTACCATACGCGACTTGATGATATCGTAGATGCGTTGATAGTATTTGTTCTTGTAAGAAATGTCGCCTTCCCGGAAAGTGGTGTCCTCCTGCAGGTATCTAACTAGTTCGGAGCGTACATCATAGGAGAGGTCATCTGAACGGAGCAGCTCCACACCGGCTTGTAGTTCTTCCGGAATAGGAGATCGACCGATCAGGTCGATATAAACTCTGTTGACGTAATTCTCCACCCGGATCGTGGAGATCCTATGTGGCACCAAGGCTTCATTATCCGGAATGAATTGCTCTTCTCGCTCCTTACAAGAGGAAATAAGCAGGACAGGGATCGCAAAGGCCAGCAATAAGATATTGGCTACTTGCTTGAATCTCATAGTATTATATCTTGAAAGGCATCTATTTGCCTAACTTTCGAAGATATAACAAACCCGCGGCTTTGTCAAGTTAGTCTGCTCAATCTCATTTTCGTTGCACCAACAGTGGGAGATTTTTTTAGCACAGCTGGAGATGGAATCCCGTCTTTGGGAACATTAGGGCAAGATGATGACGGTGAAAAATACAAGATTTACGTAGCTTCGAGCTTGGGGAGGAGGAGTGGTGGCCCCCGAGGCGACTTAACTCCAATTTCTCGATTGAATCCACTTGACAAAAGCAACCCTGAACCAGAATTCCGACACCCATACAAATGCCCGAAACACTCACATATCTCCTACCCGTTTTTGCCTTGATCCTCGGCGCGGTCGTGACATACATTTTCCTTAAGAGCTCAGTGATCAGTAGTATCAGCAGAAATGTTGACGAGAAAGCGCAACGCATAGTCGACCTGAATACTGAATTGGAGAGCATGCGAGTTGAACGCGATGAGTCAAAAGGCGAAGTGATCAGACTCCAGGAAAAACTGCTGGCCAAGGAAGAAGACCTCGCAAATCAAAAAGAGGAACTCGTGGAGATCCAGAAGCAGATGAATGAGAAATTCAAACTGATCGCTTCAGAGATACTCGACAACAACTCACGCAAGATTCAGGAACAACACGAGACAAAACTCAAAGCACTGCTCGACCCGCTCAAGGAACGTATCAAAGAATTCGAGAAGAAAGTTCAGGACAATAACGAGAGCAGCATCAAACGAACCACCGCTCTCACGACGCAGATCCAACAACTCAAAGAGATGAATGAGTCCCTCGGTCAGGAAGCCAAGAACCTGACGGCTGCTTTAAAAGGTGATAAGAAAATGCAGGGTGACTGGGGAGAGAAACAGTTGGAAATGATCCTCCAGAGTGCTGGACTAACGAAAGACATTCACTACGCTACACAGAAGAACCTCAAGTCAGAAGATGGTTCGAATTTCCGTCCCGATGTAGTGGTGAATCTTCCCAACGATAAACACCTCATAATCGACTCCAAGGTGTCACTTATTGCATATGAATCCTTTTACAACTCAGAGGATGATGCAGAAAAAGCCACGCACATGGCAACCCATCTTCTGAATGTGAAGAATCATATTAAAGAACTGAGTCGCAAAGACTACCCAGCCCTTTATGGCATCAATCCACCGGACTACGTCCTGATGTATGTTCCACTGGATTCAGCACTCTATGCCGCAATGACCGAGGATACAGCTCTCTTCGACACCGCGCTTAGAAGTCAGATCGTCCTGGTTTCCAACACAACCTTATTCGCTACCCTCAAGACCATCTCGTATATCTGGCAGCAGGAGAACGTCACACGTAACACGCAGCAGATCAAAGAAGAGAGCGTCAAACTCTACGACAAGTTTTACGGCTTCGTTGAAGACCTCACCAAGGTAGGAAGGCGACTCGACAGCGCAAAAGACGAATACGAAACAGCAATGAAAAAGCTGAGTTCCGGGCGCGGAAATCTGCTTGGACGCGTCGAGAAGATCAAAGGCCTGGGTCTCAATACAGGGAAGGATCTTTCCGATCTGGATTCACAATACTTAGACATGTCGGATCTAAAGGAAGAAGACGATACGGATACAGAGAAATAGCGCCCATTTCCTCTATCTTTGCGCCTCATTTCAACGAGCATGGAGAAAAGAGTTCGCGTCCGATTTGCACCAAGCCCAACAGGCCCCCTTCATATCGGAGGAGTACGTACTGCACTGTACAATTATTTGTTTGCCCGTAAGCACGGAGGAGATTGCCTGATCCGTATCGAAGATACCGACCAGAACCGCTACGTTCCGGGTGCGGAGGAATACATCCTCGAATCGTGTAAGTGGCTCGGATTCGACTTCGACGAAGGTCCGCATGTGGGTGGGCCACACGCTCCTTACCGCCAAAGCGAGCGCAAGGATATGTACCGTGAATACGCGGAGCAAATGGTGCGCAAAGGCCATGCGTACTACGCTTTCGACACCACGGAAGAACTCGAAGAAATGCGCAAAAAGCTCGAAGCTGCCAGAATGCCATCCAAATACGATGCAGTCTCTCGCACGAGCATGAAGAATTCTCTCACTTTATCGGAAGATGAAGTGCAAAAACGGATCAACAACGGTGATCCATACGTGATCCGGATCAAACTTCCTCGTAAGGAAGAAGTCCGTTTTCACGATGTGATCCGGGGTTGGGTAGTCGTGCATACCTCTCAAATGGACGATAAGGTCCTTTTGAAGAATGATGGAATGCCAACTTATCACCTGGCAAATGTGGTTGACGATCATCTCATGGGTATCACGCATGTGATCCGTGGTGAGGAATGGCTTCCAAGCGCACCCTTGCACGTCATGTTGTACAAATACCTCGACTGGGAAAGCACCATGCCGGTATTTGCGCACTTGCCGCTCATACTCAAACCGGAAGGGAATGGAAAGTTGAGCAAACGTGACGGGGATAAACTTGGATTCCCGGTATTCCCATTGGAATGGAAAGATCCGAAAAGCGGAGAGGTCAGCAGCGGCTATCGCGAATCCGGATACAGACCCGATGCGGTTCTGAATCTTCTGGCACTTCTCGGCTGGCATCCATCCGACAATCGTGAGATGTTCACCCTTGATGAACTGTGCGAAGAATTCAGTCTGGAACGCGTATCGAAATCCGGTGCCAAATTCGATCAGAACAAAGCCAAGTGGTTCAACCACCAATACATCCTCAAAGCTCCTATTTCCGAATTGACCGATAAAGTCATGGAGGATGCAGAAACCCGCTTCCCGGGAGCAGAACGAAGCTATGTACAGAAAGTAGTTGAACTCATGCGAGAGAAGGTAAACTTCACCACTGAGATCCTCGATGCTGGTGCGTTCTTTTTCACAGAGCCGGAGTCATACGACGACAAAGTCGTCCGAAAGAAATGGAAGAACGACATACCACAACTGATCTCCGAACTCAGTTCGGCTTTCAATGATCTGGGCAATTGGTCAGCCCATGAGATCCAATCGTGTTTTTCGTCATTTGCGGAAAGTAAAGACAAAAGCGCCGGGAGCTTAATGCAACCTCTGCGTGTAAGCGTGAGCGGCGAAGGAGGAGGCCCTCCTATCTTCGAAATGCTGGAGGTACTTGGCAAGGAAACAGTAGTTTCAAGAATGCAAAACGCCGTTGAGACCCTTCCACAAGCAACTGCTTAACTCCAATTTTCAAATAGACTAGCTCACGAAGAATAGGGGGTTGTACCTTTTGGTTACTCACTATTTGCCGAAGGTCAAACCCACGAAACGTCATTTCATGAAGAAGTACATTAACCTATTTGACTTCCGTCAAAAAGTCGATTATAAAACGGAGATCTTGAGTGGCATGGCAGTCGCTCTGGCTTTGGTTCCTGAGGCGATCGCGTTTGCCTTCATCGCAGGTCTTTCTCCTCTGACCGGGCTCTACGCGGCATTTGTGATGGGACTGGTTACCGCAATCTTTGGCGGACGTCCGGGCATGATCTCAGGAGCAACCGGCGCCGTTGCAGTGGTCATTGTAGCGCTTGCCAAAACCCACGGTGTGGAATACATTTTTGCCACAGTGGTTCTCGCAGGTGTGATACAACTCGCTGCTGGTTTTCTTCGACTGGGTAAATTCATGCGTCTGGTTCCTACTCCAGTCATCCTGGGTTTTGTCAACGGACTAGCCATCATTATTTTCATGTCCCAGCTCGATCAGTTCAAAGGAGCAGATGGAACTTGGCTGAGCGGAACTCCTCTCCTCATCCTCTTTGCTCTGGTGCTGACAACCATGATCATCATCTGGGGTCTACCTAAGATCACCAAAGCAGTACCGGCTTCGTTGACGGCTATTCTTGCCATATTCTGACTGGTAACGGTGCTCGGTATCGATACCAAGACTGTTGGCAACCTGGCATCCATAAAGGGCGGCTTCCCTCCTTTTCATATTCCTGCGATCCCTATGGATCTGGAAAGCTTGATGATCATGTTGCCGTACGCGGCCATTGTAGCAAGTGTCGGACTGATCGAAAGCTTGTTGACACTGAACATTGTGGATGAGATCACTCAAACACGAGGAGGAGGCAACAAAGAAGCAGTTGCCCAAGGAATGGCCAATGTGCTCTCGGGTTTCTTTTCAGGAATGGGTGGATGCGCCATGATCGGGCAAAGCTTGATCAACATTTCTTCCGGTGCTCGAGCCCGATTATCGGGGATCGTTGCAGCCGTAATGCTTCTGTTCTTCGTCATGTTCGGTTCTTCCGTGATCGAGCGAATGCCGATCGCTGCCCTGACAGGCCTGATGATCATGGTCGCCATTGGAACATTCGAATGGGCGAGTCTGAGGACATTCAACAAAATGCCAACCTCGGATATTTTCGTCATGGTGGTTGTGACTCTCGTAACGGTTTTTCTACACAACTTGGCACTGGCCGTATTGATCGGAGTGAACATCGCAGCGCTCGTTTTTGCATGGGACAATGCCAAGCGAATTCGAGCCCGTAAGTACATCGATGAAAATGGTGTCAAGCACTATGAGATTTGCGGTCCGCTATTCTTTGGTTCAACGAGCGTCTTCAACGACAAATTCGATGTAACGAATGACCCGGATGAAGTCATAATCGACTTCGCAGAAAGTCGCGTTGTAGATATGTCTGCGATTGAAGCGCTGAACAAACTTTCAGAACGATATGAGGCTGCCGGTAAGATCATTCACCTCAGGCACTTGAGCCCTGATTGCAGGAAATTGTTGAAGAATGCCGAGAAGATCGTGGATCTCAACGTCATGGAAGACCCGACCTACAAGGTACTCGCCGATAATATTTAGGATCTCGCTTTCAAGAGTGGACGTTTCGCAAGAAGTGTTCAAATCCTGATGAGCGTGCTTCATTTCTCCATAGTAAATTCGTTGTGCATGAAGAAAGCACTCTCGAATCGATATGTGATCATAGCAGCTATCCTGCTGTTGTGGCTGGTTTTCTTCGACAGAAACAACCTGATCTACCAATATCGCCTGAATAAGGAGATCAAGACCCTGCAAAAGGAACAAACCTTTTATCTATCGGAGATTGAAAATCTCAAAGCGCAAAAAGCAGCGCTGAGTTCCGACTTGGATGTACTCGAGAAGTATGCCCGTGAAAAGTATATGATGAAAGAACCCGGCGAGGATCTTTATCTACTGAAGGAAAAGTAGGTCTTTAGCTGACGCCACTTACCGGCATTGCCCGGTCTACTTTTTTCACCATTCCCTGAAGAGCTCTTCCAGGTCCGACCTCGATGAATTCAGTTGCGCCGGCAGTGATCATGTTCATCATGGTCTTGGTCCATTGAACCGGAGATACCAATTGAGCGCTGAGATTCGCTTCGATCACATTCACATCGGTCTCTCCCACTGTGGAGACATTTTGATATATCGGACAGCGAGGTGCACTGAACTGTGCTTCTGCAATGGCTTTATCGAGAGCTTCTTTAGCAGAAGCCATATACGGACTGTGAAATGCTCCACCAACAGGTAACTTCAAGGCGCGCTTTGCTCCTTTCTCGGTGAGAACCTCACATGCTTTGTCAATACCTTCTACTCCGCCCGAGATCACGATCTGCCCCGGACAGTTGAAGTTAGCAGCATGTACATCGTCAAATGAATCGCACACTTCTACAACTACGTCGTCGTCCAAGCCTATGATCGCCGCCATGGTTGAAGGTGTTTCCTCACACGCCTTCTGCATAGCATTCGCGCGCAGACTGACCAATTTCAATCCATCCTCGAAGGACAAACCACCCGCAGCAGTGAGTGCTGAAAATTCGCCCAGGCTATGTCCGGCTACCATATCCGGATTGAAGTCATCCATGGTAAGAGCAAGAGCTACCGAATGCAAAAAGACAGCAGGTTGTGTCACCTTGGTCTGTCTTAAATCGTCTTCTGAGCCGTTGAACATGATATCGGTAATATCAAATCCCAAAACTTCATTGGCCTTCTCAAACAAAGCCCTAGCCTCAGGTTTAGAATCGTATATCTCTTTTCCCATACCCGGGAATTGTGCTCCCTGACCGGGAAATACATATGCTTTCATAATGTGTTGTCTTAATTAGCGGCTTCAAATTTGCCGATTATGCGATAATTTTCCTCAGGAAAGAACCTTGTCTTTTGCACACCTGAGATCTCGCAGCCTTCACCGGAAGTGAATCTCATCGATCGACGATTCCGCTTGAGCATATTTTCATATTGGTACTCGAGTTCGATCTGTCGAACTTCATTATTCACGACAGAAATGCGCGCTGAGCGCAATTCATTCAGATCATCTTTTGGCAGTAGTGTTAAGACCTTGATGCTGTCATTTCGTGAAATATCCGACGTGAAATCCGTGCGCCAACTACTTGGCGTCAGTGGAATATTGCCAAATGCCTTGAGCTCTTTTTGCCAGTCGGGAATGTAGGAAGTGTCATTTGGTCCAATTTCATTCCAATAGCTGGATTTGAGGAGTTCTTGTCCATCAAGCGACTTCATCTCCTGCTCCATCCACCTATTGAGATCAATGAAAGGTTCTTCATTCTGTTCTGAATTTGATGGTCCTCCACAGGATAGCACCAAAACACTAAAAATGATCAAAACGGCTCGCATCATTCAAAGGTAACAGACGAACTGAAAAGCTGTTCAAACGAATTCAACATTGAAAGCTGCAGGTCTTCAAAATTCTCATAAAAAAAGAGGCCCGAAGGCCTCTTTGTGAAATTAGGTTTCTATCTCTACTGCTTTCGCATCACGTTGTTGCCTTACGACGGCGACGTGATTTAGGTTTTTCCTCAACTATTTCCTCTTCTATACCTGCCATTTGTGCATCAACATTGATACGACCACAGTGTTCGCAGATAACGATCTTCTTACGTTGACGAATGTCTGACTGCAATTGAGGCGGGATACGGGCAAAGCAACCTCCGCATGCACCACGCAATACCGGAGCAACGGCAATTCCGTTTCTGACGTTCTCGCGAATGCGAGAGTAGGCCGTAAGCAGTTTGCCTTCTATATTCTTCTCAGCTTTTTTCCGCTCCTTAAGGACTTTGTCCTCTTCTTTCTCGGTTTCAGCTGTGATCTCTTCGAGTTCCTTTTTCTTGTTCTCGAGATCCTCCATTCGACCTTTATGCTCGGCTTCGACCTCAGCGATGAGTTCTTTCTTCATCTCGATCTTACCCTGAAGCTCTCCGATCTTTTTCTCAGCAGCCTGGATCTCCAGACCCTGGATCTCAATTTCCTTGTTGAGCGCATCGTACTCGCGATTGTTCTTCACGATGTTCAGCTGCTCGTTGTAACGCTTGATGAGCAATTCAGACTCCGAGATCTTGGCTTTGCTTCCCGCAATTCCTTTATCGAAATCAGCAATGTCATTGTTGAAATTCTCCAAACGTGTTTCCAAACCTGCGATCTCGTCTTCGAGATCCGACACTTCCATCGGCAATTCGCCGCGGACTGCACGCAATCTGTCCAGATTACTGTCGATCGATTGCAAATTCCAAAGTGACTGAAGTCTTTCCTCTATTGAAGCCATGGGCTAGTAATAATATTGAATCGGGTTGGTCCCCCTCTGCGCAAAAATGAGGGCAAAATTAGGGATTTTTTCCGATAATATATCACTAATTAATTCTGTGGTAAATTGCTCAGACTCATAGTGCCCAATGTCGCAGATCATTAGTTTTCCCTCAGCGTCGAAGAACTGATGATACTTGAAGTCAGCGGTCACGAAAGCATCTGCCTTTTGAGCCATGGCCTGACCCAACAAGAAATTACCCGAACCACCGCAGACCGCAACTCGTTTCACGGAACCGGAAAAAGGGGTAAATCTGACCACCTCTGCATTCATGCTCGATTTCAGGAACTTGAGAAAATCTTGGGGACTCATGGCTTTCTTCAGCTCACCGATCATGCCAGCTCCGGCATCTTGCCAACTGTTGCGCAGATCACTCGAGTAAAACGCCACTTCCTCGTAAGGATGTGCTTTTTTCATTGCTGAAAGAACTCTTGACTCCGAATGTAGAGGATAGATCACCTCAATACGGACCTCAGCTTCCTCACTTCGCTTGCCTCGTTCGCCAGTGTATGGATCACTCCCTTCCAAAGGGCGAAAAGTTCCGATGCCCTTTACTTGGAAGGTGCATTGATCGTAATTCCCGATATTGCCAGCACCTGCTTCGCAAATGGCATCACGGAGTTGATCCAGGTGCGTTTCAGGCACAAACGTTGTGAGCTTTTTCAGATCGCCACTTCGCGGTGCAAGAATGCCGGTCTGAGTCAATCCTAACTTTTCAGCTATACGCTCATTGACTCCTCGATGAAAAACATTGTCGAGATTGGTATGTATCGCGTAGATCGCGATGTCATGTTTGATGGCTTTCATGACCACCCGCTCCACATAGTTTTTACCATTCAGTTTTTTCAAGCCACTAAAAACGATCGGATGATGGGCGATCACCAGTCCGCATCCCTGAGAAATGGCTTCGTCTATGATCTCCTCCGTGGAATCCAGACAGATCAACGCTTTATCGCATTCAGCATCCGGATCTCCAACGATCAAACCACTGTTGTCGTAGCCCTCCTGAAGTGCGCGCGGTGCTACTTCCTCCAATATCCCGGTAATGTCGCTGATCTTCATGTTATGGCTATTCTTTGAATGTGACGGACAAAGTTCTCGAAAAAAGTCAACTTTGCCGGGTGGTGATTCTAAGATGGATA
>VMDK01000119.1 GCA_008080835.1 Sphingobacteriia bacterium
GACGTGGAAGTATATCCGATACCGAAAGCGATCTTCACTCCGGATCCAAACAACAGTACCACTGCAGCTCTGCCACGTTTCTCCTTCAACAATGAGAGCACAGTAGAGAATGTGTTGGGTGCCGCAATTGTGATCAATCGATGGGATTTCGGTGATCCGTTCAGTACGGAAGATACCTCAACGGAGCGGAGTCCAACGCATTTTTACCCTGCAGATACAGGCCGATATCTCGTGAAGCTGTATGTAGAAACCGTACACGGCTGTTACGATTCCACGAGTCGAGAAGTTATAATCGGACCGGATATTCTGGTCTATATTCCGAATGCTTTCTCACCTGATGGCGGTGGTCCGGGAGTCAATGAGCAATTCCATGCAAAAGTCAATGCCGGTGTTCGGGACTATCATATGATCGTATTCAACCGCTGGGGTGAGATCCTTTGGGAAACGAAAGACAAAGAAGCTCGCTGGGATGGGACCTTCAAAGGAGAACCTGTGCAACCTGGCGTATATGCCTATCACCTGGACGTGGTGAGCTGGGCTGGTGATCCGTACACCTATTCAGGTACGATCACATTGATCAGATAATCGTTACTGCTGGCTTACGAGTGTTCCGACGTTCTCACCGGAAAGAAGACTGGTCAGATTCCCTTCCTTGTTCATGTTGAACACTACGATAGGAATATCATTTTCCTGACATAGCGTTATGGCTGTCATATCCATGACGTTGAGACCTTTTGCATAAACCTCCTGAAAGCTGATATTATCGAACTTCACGGCCGTAGCATCCTTTTCGGGATCGGCTGTGTACACTCCATCTACCCGTGTACCTTTCAATATCACATCGGCTTCGATCTCGACAGCGCGAAGTGATGCTGCGGTGTCTGTGGTGAAATAGGGGTTTCCTGTTCCGGCTCCGAAGATCACGATGCGTCCTTTTTCCAAATGTCGTGTTGCTCTCCTTCGGATAAATGGTTCGCAGATCTGCTCCATTTTAATGGCCGATTGGAGTCGAGTGTACAATCCAATGCGCTCGAGAGCTCCTTGCAGAGCCATCGCATTGATCACTGTTGCCAGCATTCCCATATAGTCTCCCTGGGCGCGGTCGACCATTTCGCTGGCGGCTCCTTGAACACCTCGGAATATGTTGCCGCCACCAATAACAATCGCGATCTCTACTCCCAGTTCATGCACTCTCTTGATCTCATCTGCGTAGCGGTTCAACACGTTGGCATCGATGCCGTATTCCTGGTTTCCCATCAAGGCCTCGCCACTGAGTTTGAGAAGAATGCGTTTGTATTTCATGTTCTTAGGATTGCGCAAATATACCTAGCGGCTTTCATCTCTTGCAACAAAGCATAAAAAAAGGGGAGAACTCATGTCCTCCCCTTCTCATCGAATATTGTCAGGTGTTACCCTAGCGCTACACGGTTGAATGACTCAACAGTCAACCCATTCTCGATGCCATTCAGCATAGCACCAACAGTTGTAGAGCTGTCTTTAACAAATGGTTGAGAAAGCAATGTATTGTCTTTGAAATACTTGTTCAATTTACCCATTGCGATCTTCTCAAGGATCTGCTCAGGCTTACCTTCAGCACGAGCTTGTTCCATTCCGATCTCAAGTTCTCTTTTCTTGACATCCTCAGGAACCTCATCCTCATTCACTGCGATCGGGTTCATAGCTGCGATCTGCATAGCTACATCTTTTCCTGCTGCCATGATACCATCGTTAGCTGTTTTGTTCAACTGAACAAGAACTCCGAGTTTGTTACCGGCGTGGATATAACCAACTACGGCTTCTCCATTAACGATAGCGTACTCAGGAACTTCAATTTTCTCACCGATCTTTCCGATCTCCTCAACGAGACGCTCAGAAACTGTTGATCCTTCGAATGGCAACGCATTGAAGGCAGCAAGATCAGCCGGCTTGTGCTCAAGAGCGAGGTCAGCCAGTTTATTGGCTAGAGCGACGAAATCATCGTTCTTGGCAACGAAGTCAGTTTCGCAGCTCAATTTCACGATAACTCCTGTCTTCATGTCGGCTGAAGATTTAGCGATAACTGCTCCTTCGGTAGCATCGCGATCTGCTCTTTTCGCAGAGATCTTCTGACCTTTTTTTCTAAGGAAATCGATGGCAGCTTCCATGTCGCCGCCGGTTTCTTGCAGGGCTTTTTTGCAATCCATCATCCCCGCACCTGTCATTTTACGCAGTTCGTTCACTGCTGAAGCTGTGATAGCCATGATCAGTCTGGTGTTTTAAAATGTTAGAAATATTTAACCGAATCGGTATCAGCTAGCCTGAACCTCTTCGCCTTTTTGCTCCTCTGCTTCCTTCTTAGCAGCCTCTTTCGCTTTTTTACGTTCGCTGAGTCCTTCTGCAATTGCATCAGTGAAGTTGCGAACCAAAAGCTCAATAGAAGCTGAAGCATCGTCGTTACCAGGGATCGGGTAATCGATCAATGTAGGATTGGAGTTTGTATCAACAATGGCGAAGATCGGAATGTTCAGTTTCTGAGCTTCAGATACTGCGATGTGCTCTCTCTTCACGTCAACGATGAAAAGTGCAGCCGGAAGTCTGTTGAGATCTTCAATGCCACCGAGCAGACGACGAAGTTTATTCTTCTCACGATCCTTCATCAAACGCTCTTTCTTGTTCATGTGAGAGTACGTTCCGTCGCTAGACATCTTGTCGATGCTTTGCATCTTCTTGATGGATTTGCGAACAGTGCTGAAGTTCGTAAGCATACCTCCTAGCCATCTTTCAGTGACAACAGGCATATTTACACGCTCTGCTTCATTCTGAAGGATCTCTTTGGCTTGCTTCTTAGTAGCTACATAGAGGATCTTGCGACCTGAACGAACGATGTTCTTCGCTGCTTCCTTCGCATTGGTAAGCTTGGAAAGAGTCTTATTCAAGTCAATGATGTGGATACCATTCTGCTCCATGAAAATGTACGGAGCCATTTTTGGGTCCCACTTACGGGTAAGGTGTCCGTAGTGAACACCGGCTTCCAATAGGTCTTTTGTTGTAATATCTGACATCTTAGATCCTTAACGTTTACTGAACTGGAATTTCTTACGTGCTTTCTTCTGGCCCGGTTTCTTACGCTCAACCATACGGCTGTCACGAGTAAGAAGACCTTCGGCCTTCAATGAAGGCTTGAATTCTTCATTCTCCTGAACCAACGCTTTGGCGATCGCCAAACGCATTGCCTCAACTTGTCCTGTGATCCCACCTCCGGAAAGAACGGCTTTCACATCGTAGTTCCCTTTGACACCACAGATCTCAAATGGCTGGTGAACTTTGTATTGCTGCTCGAGCGATGGGAAGTACTCTTCGAGTGACTTATTGTTGATGGAGAATGTTCCGTTACCGGAAGTGAGGTAGATGCGAGCTATCGCATTCTTTCTTCTACCTGATGTATTGATCGTATCCATTTGCTGTTATTCCAGTCTAATTAAATATCGAGAGTTTCAGGTTGCTGACCGTCATGAGGATGCTCATTACCTACATAGACGTACAAGTTGCGGAACAACTCGCGTCCTAGTCGGTTCTTTGGAAGCATTCCTTTGACCGCTTTTTCAACAAGTGCTGTAGGCTTCTTAGCCAAAAGATCTTTGGCTACAACCTCTTTCTGTCCACCCGGATAACCGGAGTGACGGATGTACAACTTGCTATTCATTTTGTCGGCCGACAATTGGATCTTTTCTGCGTTGAGGACAATCACGTTGTCTCCACAGTCCACGTGAGGTGTAAAATCCGGCTTGTTCTTGCCGCGCAAGATCCTTGCAATTTCAGAGGAGAAACGTCCGAGCGTTTTTCCCTCAGCATCAACGACATACCATCTTTTATTCACGGTAGAAGCGTTGGCTGATTTCGTCTTGTAAGATAAAGTATCCACTACTCTCTGCTTATATTTTTCCTAAAAAAGGGCTGCAAAGGTAACTTTAAGTATTGATTTAATCAACGAAACCAAAGAAAAATTCAAAAGCATTTTCAGAGCACCAGAATGACCCCTCGGAGCTTTCTTCGAGTGGTCTTTGTACCCTTATACTCAATGTAGTAAGAGTACACTCCCGGAGGTAGTCGCTCACCTTGATACATGGCATCCCATGAGAAGTCTTTGTCGTTGGATCGGAATAGGTGCTCTCCCCATCTGTTGAAGATCAGGATATCGAATTCTTTCACTCCTGCAGTCAGTACCCGGAATTCGTCGTTCAGTCCGTCTTGTTTGTACGGTGAGAATGCGTTCGGCACAACGACGTACACGCTGTCGTCAATACAAACACGCACTTGCATGGTGTCTCCACAACCACCATCATTCCAAATGACCAGTGTGATGGTATAATCAGTCGTATCGGCACTGTAGTAGTGCTGCGGGTTATTGTCAGGGTCATACGCGATCGTATCGCCATCTCCGAACGACCACCATCCACCGGTGGCTCCAACGCTCTGATTGATGAAGTTCAGCACAGGATCGAAAGGGTTCAAACAGTAACCTTCCCTTGGACTGGTTACAAAATATGCACTTATCCTGTCGTAACCCGGAATGATCACCGAGCTGTCGAACGTACACCCGGTACGCAAATTCTCCAGCGTGAAGTTATATCTGGTGGCTACAGGGGCATTTATGCGGAATCCGGTTCTAGGTGGACTTGTGTGCCAACGGACTTCATACGGGTCAAAATCTGACGGGATCACATCTGCAAATCCAACTTCTCCGTAGCATTTGTCTTCACTGGTCACAACGGAACCGCGTACTTCCGGATGAACTACAACCCACACGCTGTCGCGGTAGGTATCCGAACATCCGTCGCGAACTTCCGACCAGACCCATGTGTCAAACATTGGGTACTGGATCACACTGGTCCCAACAGAACGCTCATGCCAGGTAGTGGTGTAATTGCCTGTCCCTCCTTCCGGAATAGCCGTCAGAATGATATTCTCACCCTGACAGATGGTATCAGCCGATGAAATTGTTTGCACTTTCAAAGTATCGATAACTTGCACTACCACGCTGTCGGTAGAGTAGCAAGTCGGTCGTCCGTATTGGTAGTAGATGGTATGATTTCCACTTCCGGCCATCCGCGGATTGAAACCACCCATACTGATACCCGGACCATAAAAAAAACCACCTACAGGAGTCGCCCCTACGGAGAATACACTGTCTTTCACGCAATAGAAGGGGTCTATGGAGGTAATATTCACATTCGGCAGACCGTATACATCGATCAACAACGAATCGGCACATCCGAATCTGGAGTAGAAGTATATGCGATGACTACCTACACCCGCTGCGACAGGATCGAAAATACCGCCGGTAGTGTCTGTCACACCAGGTCCGATGAAATACCCTGAATTCTCAGCATTTCGCATGGTGAACGGTGGATCCGTGATACAGAAGTTCGTATCGCCTTGAACATCCACCGGAGGATGAACGACCATGATGATGCTATCACCACAGTTATTTGCATCGTAATACAACGTATGAACCCCATAGCTGGCCACGCTCGGATAGAAATAGCTCCCGATGGCACCGGGTCCTGTCCACGTTCCACCACCGGGAGTTCGTCTGACCGTAGTCCAGTTCAGGATCATACGCGGGTCCTCGATACAGAATTTGACGGTATCGTCGTAAATGATGGTTGGACGAACGTACATCATCTTCCAATCCACACATCCATTCAAGTGATACCACAATGTGTCATTATAGGTGGTCCTGTTCAGTCCATACACAAAGGAAGGATCATAGGTTCCGGTAGCAGAATCAGTGATTCCGATCCCTTTCCAATATCCTCCTGCAGGCAAACCCTGCACCACTTGAAATGGGGCTTCATCCGGACATGCCACTTCATTCCAGCGTGCATTGATACTGATCACGTGCACATAGGTTGTATCGCTACATCCGCTGGATCGATAGATCAGCGTATGATCGCCTGCTCCGGCTGTAGCCGGATTGAATCTTCCGAGTAATGAGCTTGTGATCCCTGGGCCACTCCATCGTCCACCCACTGGGCTGAAAGTCAGAATAGTCTCCGGGTCACTCAGGCAGAAAGTATCGTATTCGGGCACGTCTACAGGGTAGACATTGATCTCTTTGGTATCAACACATCCATTCCAGGTGTAGGTCACGGTAAATGTGCCCGTGTCGCCTGGAGTGAACAGACCGTTGCTGTCTATATTCGGTCCTGACCATACTCCACCGCTTGGAGAGTAATTGAACACATAGAACGGAGCAGTATTCGGACATGCCGAGTTCGGCCTTCCGGCATTGATATTCCGCACCGTAATGAGCATCGTATCAGCGCAACCGTTGCTCCAATATTCGATCACATGCGTACCGGCTCCCGCAAACACCGGATTGAACATCCCGGTGACGCTATCGGTTATTCCCATACCTCTCCACACCCCACCGGATGGTGATGCCGACAAGGCATATGGAGGGTTCGAACGGCAAATAGTAGTATCAGCAGCAGCCTGTGGCGGATCCACCACTACTATCGTAATGGTATCTGAGTCAGGCACAGACGTTCCGTCACTGACCGTGAGTGTATAGGTCGTCGTTGTGGTAGGGCAAACCGTATGAGGTCCCTCTCTTCCCGATATCCCATTATTCCAGGTAAAGACATAACTCGTTGAGTCACCTCCTGAGACATCTGCTTCGAGTTGGGAACATGTTCCCCTGCAAATGGTATCCGGATCGGCCATCAGTTCAACTACTATTGGACAATCATTGATGTTGAAGTATGTCGTCGCTGTCAGGACCCATGGGCTATCACATGCATCGTATTTGACAGTCTCAAAATCGAGACGATATCGCCCTCCGCGGTCTAAACCGGATGCGAATGTGATATTGAACGTATCTGTTTCGTTATTTGCGTCACAGTTGATCGGAGTAACACTAATAGTACCCGGACTCACTCGTCCGGTCACCCAAAACGCCGAATCAGCGATCGAATCGCAGTTGAATTTCTGATCCAGTCGGACACCAATGGTCCGATCATCACAGCTCACGTCAGGTGGTCTGACGAAACGCGGGTTAGGTAACGGATTTAACACGGTATTCCATTCGGCTTTGAATCCGAAACAGGAAACACTCTTGTCGCTGTGAAAATAAAGGGTGATGCAAGAATCGCTGGATGTAACGGTTCCTGGACTGATACTCCCATCCCATTTCCCCAGACGCGTAGCGTTGGTATCCTTCCCTCCGTAAATGATCAGATAATCCTCGTAACGCTCGGTGCAAAATGAGTCAAATACAAGAGAAATGGAACTGGCACCCGGAATGCAGATCCTGAAGATATAATCCTCGTTGTGATCGTATTCCCCGGTGCGTTCTCCTTCCTCACTGTCACGGATGATGCCATCACAGTCAGAAACAGTCGCATTTCTCATTTCATACTCCGGAACTTGTTGCGCAGCAGCTCCCAAAAAGAGTAAGGTGGCGACACATGTGAGCCACAGTTTGGTCATTCCCTGGTTATGGTTACGTTGTCGGTTAGTATTGGGTTACTTATGTTTCCGGCTCTGTCTTTCATCACGACCTCATAGCTCGTTTGTTCAGACGCTCCGGAACCTAATAAAAATGTATTCTTCAGTTTGATCTCCAATTGCCCTTCTATGCTGATACTGCTCCCTGTTGGGGCTAAAAGGGGCACATGATATTCATCCTTCTTCGCCAATCGAAGATCATGCACTGTGATCAGATTGATATCCGGATCCACATGTCCCAGATCTCCATCAGGGTCTTTATAACTGATGGTGATGGTAATGGAATCCTGGAATTCCCTGATGGTCTTCGGTTGAATATCGACAAAGTCGATCGTTGGGCCACCCGGAGTCGGCTGGACCATGGTCACGTCTGTACAGGCCGAGGCTGTGAACAGCCCGATGATCACCAGGAGATATAGCTTTCTTTTCATCATTAGTACAATCGGATCGTGCAGTATTTCAAAGTGTTGTATTGCGAATTGTCGTTAGGCAACTCGATCTGATTTTCCGCATCTTCAACTCTGGTTCTGAGCCAGATCACGTCTCCAGCTTCATAGGTGCTGAGGTTCAATGTGAATTTGAAGTGGTGATCCACCTGCTCTTGATTGATACCTACTGCACTCATGGGAGTCGCTTCATAGGTCATTGTTCGCCATGCCAGGGAATCATAGTCCATAAAATGGATACTGTTATTCCATCGCATATTGGTGAATTCGGAAAAAGCAGATTCTGCATCCTTGTACGCGAACCAAACATCAACCGAACCATGTGACTTAGGTACGTTGATCGGATTATACCTACCACCACGATTGATGATATTCCCATTCTTCACTACAATCATACCTTCCAGTTGTGGAGGATAATCGAGAACCTCTCGCGAGTTGCTGTCTGAATCAAGTGCACCTGCATCGATCCAGTCTTTGATGTTCTGGATATATTCAGCCTTCTTCTGTTCCCAGTCACTGCCGGGTTCCAATGCCAATGGCATGATCCCAGAATTATTGTTCAGGTCCTCTTCCAATCGTCGAATGAGCATGGATCGCGCATGGTCGCCTGGAACTACTCTTGCAGGCAACAGATCGACTTCGTCATTCTTGATCGGCTCCTGGTTCACTAATGAGTTGAACGAGCTTTCTACAGTTCTGAAATCCGGCTCGAAAAGACCATCGTGACATCCCGAGTTTGCGCAAGTAGGTTTGAAAATATTCTTGTGCAATCCCTGGATACTGATCGGGTTGATCTCCTTATCATCGATTGTCACTTCGCCATCGGCGTTCTCGGGCACTTGATCGTCGTAAGGGTTGTCAATCGTGGCATCTTCTTTACAGGAAATGCTGAATACCGCTATTGCGGCAAATACTATGAACAATCTCATTTTTCCCATTAGATCCTGTCAAATAGTGAAGCCGAACCGGCGTCGATCATTCCCGCGCTCTGCACGTCGTTCTTGATCCCGAATATCTCGGCTATTGTCAACACATTATCCGTGGCCTTACCCACGCGATTATTCTCATCACCTACCATCAGGTTTGATGGAACATTCGGACCAACCATAGTAGTCCACACGCGTGAAGTGTTGTAGTCACCACTGTGGTCGTATGCATACCAGTCGTTCTCATCCTGAATTGGATTAGGACGCTCGTTTCTTCCACACTCAGGAGTTGCCAGCATAATGGTCTTACCGGCCATCTCAGGGATCTGAGTCTGGATGTAATTCCATAACCAGGCCATCCCATGGTCGGCACGGTGTAAGCTTCTCAGGTATCCGGAGAAATTACTGTGGCAACCATCCACATTACTCAGGTTGATCACGGTGATCTTCGGTTTGAACCATTTCATCACCTGTGCGGCGTAGCGGATATTCCTCAAGTCGCCATTATCTGAAACCGGTGGTCCCGGAATAGAGCCTCGGTTGAATATGTCGCGAACGAATTCCTTGATGTTGATCTTCTCTTCTTCGGTATTTCGGATCCCGTCGATCTCACCATTCCGTACTCGGAAGGTATTGTCGAGGAAAGCCTTCATGCGATAGATCGGCTCGAGCTCTTCCTGCGGATGGTACACTTTCGCATTTGCCAGCGTGGCATAGCCATCTGCCCCAAATGTGATACTAGGTGCTACGAAGTTGGCTCCGTACTGTGTTCCGTAATCAGGGTGGTTGCTCGAGTTGAGCAAAGGCACCGAATTCATGATCGTATTACCAACGAACCAACAATCGGTTGCTTTAAACCCTCTGTGTCGGCGTAAATATTCGAAGATCGAAGGATATCGCGGACGTCTTTTCAGTCCTTGGCCTGTTGCCCGATTTCCGGTGATCAACGAGTTGAGTCCTCCATAGTGTCCTCCGTTCACTGCTTGTACCTCCGGGAAGATCGTTCCCATTTGCTGGAAGGTTTGATTCAGCAGTTTGGGGATCGGTTGGCTTCCAACAGGCTGACCATTCGGAGTGGTTCCATAAACGATCTTTCGATCAGGTGGAGCTCCATCCA
>VMDK01000057.1 GCA_008080835.1 Sphingobacteriia bacterium
CCTAAATTTCGCAATTACACGTATGACTTGGTGGCTGTCAACTTGTGCGGTGAGCCCGGGCCGGAATCTCTATGGGTGAGCACGATGAAAGAGCATGAATCACCAATAGATCCTACTTATATTGAAACGGCAACGGTGACCGACGATGACAAGGTTTTAGTACGATGGCTGAGGTCTACAGAGGAGGATTTCGGCAGCTACGATATCTGGCGCAAAGTCAATCACCCGAAAACGCAGTACCAATACTTTGCGACGGTGCATGACAGGGATGATACTACCTTTATTGATGAGTCTGCTAAGGTAAATAAGGAGAGTTATTGCTATCAGATCGTTGTTAATGACAATTGTGGTCACGTCAGCGCACGATCGAACAAAGGGTGTACGATCCTGCTTGAAGGGCACAGTGTTCCGTTCAAACATGAGCTCTACTGGAACGAATATGAAGTCTGGAATGGTGGTGTGGACCACTATGACATGTTCCGAAGTGTAGACACCGGAAGTCTTCGTTATCTGAGAAACACAGGTGCATTAGAACTGAATATCACTGACTCAACGCTGGACTATGATTGGGGAGGATATTGGTACCGAGTAAGAGCGTATGAAGCTGAGGGAAGTTTCGATGCGACCAGTCAAAGCAACAAGATCTACTTGATTCAACCGCCTCTGCTGCACGTACCAAATGCGTTCACTCCTAACCGAGACAACTTGAACGAGCTCTGGGGCATTGTACCGGTATTTGTTAAAGAATACCATGTGCAGGTGTACACGCGATGGGGTGAAAAGGTCTATGACTCCCGTGAAAAGAAAATTGATTGGGATGGACGGTATAAAGGTAAGATCGAGCCCAACAGCGTTTACATATACACCATCACATTTACGGGGTGGGATAGATCGGTGCATCACCGGCGTGGTACTGTCACTATCATTCAGTAGAACTCTAAGATAATCAATGCGATAGAAAGCCCCTTCGCATCGACATTCTCTCCCTTCGTCTTCAATTTTGGTGATTTTGGTTTACCTTTAAAAGGAAGTCTGTCATACACTTGTAGTCTGTAAAGCCAATTATGATCCTGAATTTATTGAAGTCGCTCACCCAAAGACACGTTACACGTTGGCTCGTGTTGAATTTGGACCTTCTGGCTTCGAGCCTCACTTTCCTCTTTTCTTTCGCGATCATTCACAACTTAAGACTTGATTGGTTCACGTTCGATGAACTGATTGTGCCTATGTTGATCGTACTGACCATTCGATTGGCTTCATTCCTCATTACACGTTCCTACACGGGCAAAATAAGATATACAAGTACGCAAGACGCCATTAGAATATTTGTGGCTATCACTAGCAGCTCGTTAGTCATATTCGCTGTAAGACAGATCGCTTTGTACGTGACAGGTGATGTCATTATTCCGCTCAGCGTGATGATCATGGATTATTTCATTCTTCTCTCCATTCTCATGAGTGTCCGCTTAGGGGTGAAATTGCTTTTCCGAGAACTGAGGAACAACCGACAATTCAAGAAGACCAATGTGGTCATATACGGAGCAGGACAAACAGGCATCATTGCCAAGCGATCGATCGAATCAAAACCGGATTCAACATTAAAGGTTGTGGCCTTCTTCGATGACAACAAGGAAATGGAGGGAAAAAGTGCCGAAGGAGTACCCATTTACAACTTTAACAAGCGATTCAAGTGGCTTCTAAAGAAGTACGAGCCAAAGGAATTGGTTCTGGCCGTACCTAACATCAGCGGAAAGCATAAGCGAAAAGTGATCGAAGCAGGCTTGAAGAATAACCTTGCCATCAAAGACGTACCTCCTGTAGACAAGTGGATCAATGGAGAGTTCTCCTTTCATCAGATCCGGAATGTGAACATTGAAGACCTTCTTGGAAGGGACCCTATCAAACTGGATAACAAAAATGTACGCGACTTTATTAAGGGTAAACGCATACTCATAACTGGAGCAGCAGGCTCCATCGGTTCCGAAATTGCTCGTCAGTGTTCGATATATGAACCGGAATCGCTCATACTGCTCGATCAGGCTGAGTCGGCGATTTATGACCTCGAATATTCACTCGAAAGCGCGTGCCCGTTGAATATGGTCGTTGCTGACATCACCGATGAAGGTAGAATGGAGAGTGTTTTTGCTCATCATGAACCACATATTGTGGTACATGCTGCAGCCTACAAACATGTTCCACTCATGGAACATCACCCTTATGAAGCGCTGTCGACAAATGTCTTTGGAACACGCATCCTGGCTAGAATTGCAGTCGAACACGACGTGGAGAAATTTGTATTCGTTTCCACAGATAAGGCCGTGAATCCTACAAACATCATGGGCGCATCTAAGCGAATGGCGGAGATCTTTGTCCAATCCCTCAACGTAAAACTTTCGCTTACAGAGGACGTTCATACGCGTTTTATCACCACTCGTTTTGGTAATGTGCTCGGAAGCAGTGGTTCAGTGATACCTAGATTTAAAGAGCAGATCGAAGCCGGAGGCCCTGTAACGGTCACTCATCCTGAGATCAATCGTTTTTTCATGACCATCCCGGAAGCATGCCAGCTTGTATTAGAAGCAGGTGCAATGGGAGGCGGCGGGGAAATCTACGTCTTCGACATGGGCGAATCCGTCAAGATCGTGGATCTGGCATCCAAAATTATCCGATTGTCAGGATACGAGGTAGATGATGACATTGAGATCGTGTATACGGGACTCAGACCTGGCGAAAAGCTAAATGAAGAACTGCTGAGTATCAAGGAAAATTCAATAGGAACGCATCATCCAAAGATCCTGGTAGCTCGTGTAATGAACTACAATCACTAAGAGATCGAAGACCTGATCCGAAGTTTGTTGAAAGACAAGGATCGTCTTACGAACAGACTAATCGTTAGCGCAATGAAGCAAGTCATGCCCGAATATCTTAGCAACAACTCGATCTATGAGTTGCTCGATAAAAAAGAAGTGAAAGGGTCAAAACAATAACTGCTCTGACCCCTTCATTCAAGTTTTATTCCCGTTCGTCTAGATGCGTGATTGAACGTGACGCATCAAACTCAATCGCTCTTCAGCTAGTTTAGTGGCAGCGGCCTGCGTGTGCATGTCATGCGCTTCTGCGTAGCTGTAGATATCCAATGTCGTTTGGTAGATCCTTTCCGTGTCATGCATGGCATTTTCCCGGTTGTAGCCATTCCACTCTTCATAAACGTTGATCAATCCACCGGCGTTGATCAGGAAGTCAGGAGCATAGGCAATGCCCTTTTCCTTCAGAAGAGGACCGTGAACCGACTCTTTGTCGAGCTGGTTGTTGGCAGCACCTGCGATCACAGCGCACTTCAGTTTGGCAATATTCTCATCGTTGAGGATCCCTCCAAGTGCACATGGTGCGAAGATGTCTTGTTCGATCGAAACGATGTCCTCTACAACCTTTGCTCCATAAGTCTTACTCGCTTCCTCGAGGTTGGCTTCGTTGATATCTGAAACATAGACTTCAGCGTTTTCCTTGCTGAGCAATTCAACCAGGTGCATACCGACTTTCCCAACACCCATTACTCCAACCTTTTTACCACTGAGGTTGTCTGTTCCAAATTGCTTCTTTGCCGAAGCTTTCATACCCATATAAACCCCATATGCCGTTAGAGGGCTAGGGTCTCCTCCTCCTCCACGTGAAACCGGAAGTCCAACCACATAGTCAGTTTCCATATTCACATATTCCATATCCTGGGTCGTAGTCCCAACGTCCTCTGCAGTAATGTACTTGCCACCGAGGTTGTTCACGAATTTTCCGAAACGGCGCATCAAAGCTTCGCTTTTCTGCTTATCCGCATCTCCAATGATCACGGCTTTAGCTCCTCCAAGATTCAATCCTGAGATCGCTGCCTTGTAGGTCATACCCCGGCTCAATCGCAGAACATCGCGGATAGCCTCCTGTTCCGATTTGTAATTCCACATACGAGTTCCTCCCAATCCGGGTCCAAGAATGGTGTTATGGACCGCGATGATCGCTTTAAGGCCTGTGGTGTTGTCGTTGCAAACTAAGATCTGTTCGTGATCGTATTTGCCCAATTTTGAAAACAAGTCCCAATCTGTACTTGTTTCAACAGCAGTTGCTTCTATCATGCGCGTTTAGACTATTAAACCTGCTCCGATCGGAGCCAATTTTTAATGCTGCAAAAATAGCCCTTTTTTTGTCAAATAAGAACGAACCTTGAAGGCACTCCGCTACCTCAATAAATACCTATTCAAGTACAAATTTCTACTGCTTGCAGGTGTATTCTTCATTATATGCTCGAACATCTTCGCGATCCTCATCGCTCCGATCGTTCGAACGGCAATAGACACTATCGCTGAGGACATACAGATGTACTCCATTTTAAATATGGATAGAGCACTTCTGACAGCCCATATAAGCAAGCTCGCATTATTCTTTGGCTCTCTGGTATTGGCCAGTGCATTGATCAAAGGAGTGTTCATGTACTTCATGCGACAGACCATCATTGTGATGTCGCGAAATATTGAATACGATCTCAAGAATGAGATATTCAATCACTATCAGGAGCTGGGTGCTGCATTCTACAGCAAGAATTATACGGGTGATCTCATGAATCGAATCAGCGAAGATGTGAGTCGGGTTCGGATGTATCTGGGACCGGCTATCATGTATACGATCAACTTGTTCTTCCTGTTCACGCTGGTCATATCGGTGATGGTCAGCATCAATCCGCATATTACACTCTATGTTTTACTCCCACTCCCACTGCTTTCCATTTCGATCTACTTTGCGAGCGAAGTGATCAACAAACGGAGCGATATCCTACAAGCCAAGCTCAGCGACATCACCACATTTGCTCAGGAAACCTTTAGCGGAATACGCGTTTTGAAATCATTTGCGGTCGAGAAATGGTTCCGTAATGCATTTGAAGAGCAGAGTGAAGAATACCGCAAGCGCTATCTATCCCTTGTAAAGGTCAATGCGCTGTTCTTCCCGCTAACGCTCATGTTGGTTGGGTTGAGTGTGGTTATCACCATCTATGTAGGAGGTAAGGAAGTCATGAACGGGACTTTCTCGTTCGGGAATATTGCCGAATACGTGATCTACGTGAACATGCTAACCTGGCCGGTCGCTTCACTGGGATGGGTAACCTCCATTGTACAGCGCGCCGAAGCGTCGCAAAACAGGATCAATGAATTCCTGAACACAGAACCTGAACGCAACCATGAAGGGATACTCGACGTAGCCTTCAAGGACACTATCCACTTCGACAATGTGAGCTTTCGCTATGATCAGGAACATGATGATGTTTTGGAAGACCTCACTTTCAACCTTAAAAAGGGCAGTTCCCTGGGTATCATCGGCACTACCGGTAGTGGGAAGTCCACGATAGCGCGATTATTCCTTCGGACATATTCACCTAACAAAGGGAAGATCACCATCGATGGTCAGGATATTGAGCAGTTGAACGTTAAAGTTTATCGGGATCTCTATGGCTACGTCCCTCAGGATATATTCCTCTTTTCAGATACCATCCGTCACAACATTGAATTTGGCGTAAAAGGCGGTCTGACAGATCAGGAGGCAGTCGAACAAGTCGCTAGACAGGCAGAGGTGCATGATGATATCCTCCAATTCCCAAAAAAATATGATACAATGCTCGGTGAGCGAGGCATCAGTCTCAGTGGTGGCCAAAAGCAACGGGTTGCCATAGCCAGGGCATTGGCGCGTGAACCGGAGATCTTATTACTCGACGACTGCATGTCGGCAGTTGACACGAGCACAGAAGCAAGGATCAAAGCCAATTTGCGCGAGATCATGGCGAAGCGCACGACCATACTCATTTCGCACCGTGTAAGAACGGTGGAAGATTGTGACGAAATCATCGTTCTGGACCAGGGTCGGATCGTCGAGTCAGGCACCCTTGAATCCCTACTCAAAAATGAGGAAGGATGGTTCCGCCGAATGTATGAGATGCAGAAGAGCGAAGAGGAAGTCACTAGCCAACCTTAATTTTCACACAAGTTCCTCTAAATGAAAGCCCAAGGGCTATATTTTTTTGTGTGGCAATGATTAATTCATTTCTTTTGAGTGGAATAATGTGAACCAACTTAGCTCCAATGGCGAACCATAGCGACAACAGAGAAGTTTTTTCAAAGAGGGTACGTGCGGGTAAACGAACTTACTTCTTTGATGTTAAGACTACCAGAGGTAATGATTACTACATTACCATCACAGAAAGCAAACGACGGTTTGAAGACGGTAACTACGTGAAACACAAGATCTTCCTGTATAAGGAAGACTTCAACAAATTCATGGATGCCTTCTCTGAAACGGTCAATCACGTCAAGTCAGAACTCATGCCAGAATACGATTTCGATGAGTTTAAAAACGACGACGAAGAGGAGCAATCTGCCGCCGAGTAGATCAACGGGAGGAGAAAATGGCTAGATATTATTGGATTTTCGGTGGAGTTGCCGGACTGTTCTCATTTGTCCTGGAATTCCTGCTATTTAGTGGTCGACTAGGGTTCGACAAAAGCCCGGGTGTGCTCCTTGCCAAACTCGGTGCTTTGATGATCTGTATTGTTTTTGGAAGTGTCCTAATCAAGAAACTTAGAGGAAGCATCAGTTCCGCCAGAACCATACTGGGAGGAGCGATGATCGCTTTGATCTGTTCCGCGATCTCTATCGGAGGATATACGTATATGAGTCAGGCCAAACCTGAGTTCCTTGACGCTGCTAAGGCGTATAGCATGGAACGCTGGGAGCAAGACAATGCAGACAAACCGGAGGTTCTTGAAAAACGCGCAGAGAAAGTCGAAGAAGTAGATTCGAGCTACAGCTTGCGCTCCTACGTTGCCTTCACCCTCATAGGATATCTGGTCTCTGGATTATTGGTATCGATATTCACTGCAGCATTCATCGCTCGAAAGAATTTCTTAGCTAACTGATTCAAAGTCATGACAGCCATCGAAAGCGAGTCGATCCAAATTTCAAAGAGTCCTCAAAAAGTATTCAACTTTTTGAATGATCTACGTAATTATTCGAAACTGATCAGTCCCGATGTGGGCACAGTGCAAGCTGAAGAACGCTCTGCCGATCTGGATGTCAAGGGCTTGGGTAAATTCAATATCAGTATTGAGGAAAGTCGCCCAAATGAATATATAAGACTTCTACCATCCGGAAAGTTGCCATTCAGCTTTAACATTGAATGGAGGATCACTGGTTCCGGCGAAAGTTGCTCCGTTCAGGGAATTATTAATGCGAAACTCAATCCATTCATCCGAATGATGGCTGAACCAAAATTGCGCAGCTTCGTGCAAGATCAGGGACATCTACTGAAAACTTACCTCGAAAGCGAGATCGAATGATTGTGTTCAAGTGGCTTCGTTATTTGTGGGCCGTCTACTTCCTCATCTTATTTTGCCTCTTTTTCCTGCTGTTCTCACCATTTTTCTACATTCTGCTAAGCAAAAGGAAGTGGTATCCCTTGGCACATCGCTTGCGCGCGGTGTGGGGCCACGTCATCATGTTCCTTTCCGGTCTTTGGCCATCGCGAACGGGAACCGAACACCTTGAAAAAGGCAAGACGTACATTTTTGCGGCTAATCATTTCAGCTATCTCGACATACTGAGTATGAATGTCCAGGTGCCTGCATACTTCCGGTTTTTGGCGAAAAGTGAACTTGGTAAGATCCCGCTCTTCGGCATATTTTTCAGGACCATAGATATTCCGGTTGACCGAAATAGCATCAGAGCATCGCATCAGGCCTTTGTCTTAGGTGCTAAAGCCCTGCAAGAAGGCGACAGTTTGGGCATTTTCCCGGAGGGAGGAATACGACCCAGTGCACCAAAAATGGGAAACATGAAGAGTGGGGCATTCAAACTAGCGATCGAACAACAAGTCCCTATTGTACCGATCGCAATTCTCGACAACTGGAAGCGTCTGCCTGAAGGTGGTTTTAAAGATGGCGGCACACCGGGTCGAATGCGGATAGTCATTCATGAACCCGTTCCGACTGAAGGAATGACATTGGATGACCTCTCTGCATTGGCGAGTAAGGTCTCCAGCACTATCCAAAATACCTTCGATAATTATAACTTTGCCGATCATGAAGATCACCGACGAAACAGTTTATGAATTGGCCCACCTGGCTCGTCTTCAATTTGAAGATGAAAAGAAGGAAAGGATAAAAGCTGATCTCGAACGTATCCTGGAATTCTGTGAGCAACTCAATCAAGTTGATACAGATGGCGTTGATCCTTTGATCTATTTGAGCGATCGGGTGAACAATCTGAGACCCGATGATGTTCGCGTTGATATAACTCAGGACGAAGCATTGAAAAATGCACCGGACGCAGACAGCGATTATTTCCGGGTTCCCAAAGTGATCAACAAATAAATCTCATGAAGATCTACACCAAAGGAGGCGACAAAGGAGAAACTTCTCTTCTCGGAGGGAAACGCGTACCAAAATACGACTCTCGCATTGAGGCGTTCGGAAGTATTGACGAATTGAACTCTCAGATCGGTTGTCTTCGAACTCAATTGAGCGACCAGCACTCAGCTATACTCACTACGATCCAAAGCGACCTGTTCACAATGGGCAGTTTGCTGGCAGCGACTAAAGAAGCTCGACAAAAAATGAACCTGCCGTCTCTAGATCCTTCTCACATCACCATGCTTGAGAAGCGGATAGATGAGCACGTTGATGCTCTTCCCGAATTGCGTTCATTCATACTTCCCGGCCGTACTTATGCCGACGGGATAGCACACGTTGCAAGATGTGTGTGTAGAAGGGCTGAGCGTCGAGTCGTTGAACTATCCGATCAGGAAGAAGATGAACTGCTCAATAGTATGATCCAATACCTGAATCGACTTTCTGACTATTTGTTTGTGCTTGCACGTGTTGCCACGGACGAGGCTGGCCAGGAAGACCTTCCCTGGAATCCTGGCTCTTAAAAGCCACCTCCTCCGTATTTTCTTTGCAACTCCTGAAGTTCTCGCTGCTCGCGTTGCTGCTGCATGAGCGTTTGCAATTGCTGCATACCGTACTGAGCTTGTTGGAAGTCCGGGCTTGATGCCAAAGCAGCTCTTAAATAGTTCATCGCTGTACTTTGTTGATTGCGATCCAATGCGATCTGAGCCATCAGGAAATTCGCGGCCGCTTGTATCGTGACCTTTTGGGTGCCTTCTTGTGCCAGAAACTCGATCCGCTCAGTGAGTTCCTTGTTATCTGCAAGTTCCTTTAGGATCACATTTGCCTCTGAAGACTCGCCTATCGTGTATTTGATCTTAGCGACTTCATATCTGTAGCTGACATTCTTCGTGCTGTTGTACAACTCATTGAACCCACTGATCGCCTTGTCGGATTCGCCTGTCACCTCATGCGCATAGGCGATCAATTCAAGAAGAGCATCATTGCCCCAATCACTTTTCATCACTTCAGCACCCACCTTCAGACCTGGTTCATGTTGTCCATTCCGAAGATATAACCGGGCCAAAGAGTCTTTATAACGCATGTTCGAGCTGTCTTGCAACAGCAGTGTATTCAACGCAACAATTGCAGTTTGATCATCTCCAAGTTGTCTGGCTCTTTCGTACAGATCACTCGCACTTGTACCTGAATCGGACGATTCAGGGAGTTGACCTGTTTCTTTCTCCGCATTACAACTGAAGAGAATAGCAGCAAGCATGAAAATGTGAATTATTCGGGGTCTTATCAACATGGCGACAAAAAAACGGATTTCAGACTTAGAATCAAATAAACGGCAAGACGGAATTTTTTCTCAAAATGGCAATTTATTTTACCTATGATAGCCGCACTAAACTACTACGCACAGTCTATTTGTCCATTTTTAAGGACGGCATATCGTGCACTACTTTGATGAGAATACTAACGCTTGTGATGGCAATCGCGCTGTCCTGTGGTGAAATTTTCGCCCAGTGTAGTCAGCTGAGTATCACGACTCAACAGCAA
>VMDK01000007.1 GCA_008080835.1 Sphingobacteriia bacterium
GCTTACGTAAGACAAGTACATCACATAACGGACCCCACACCGCTCGACTCGATCAACTGGACTTTGGTTGAAAACAACTCCGTGCGAATGGCCGGAGAAGATGCCGCTGCCCAGGCAATGGAATTGATCAAGAGCACCGCGGAGTCGGGTGATAGTCTGGGTGGAGTGATCCGTGGCTGTATTCTGTATCCGGAAGTCGGACTGGGAGAACCTGTCTTCGACAAATTTCAGGCCGGACTAGGTCGGGCAATTCTCAGTTTGAATGCTGTGAAAGGGATCAGTTTCGGGGAAGGGTTTGCGCTAAGTGAAATGAAAGCCTCAGAGGCCAATGATGGGTGGGCAGGCTCGAATGACGGAAAACCCACCACGAACCGAAGTGGAGGAATGGCCGGTGGCATCACCAACGGCAACCCGATCTACTTTGATGTGGCGTTCAAACCAACTGCCTCGATAGCGAAAGAACAAGACCTTCTTCAGAAGGACGGATCAGTGAGCAAGCAGTCGGTGGAAGGTCGTCACGACCCCTGTGTGGTACCGCGAGCGGTGCCCATAATCGAATCGCTGACTGCGATCGTCTACCTCAACTATCTGCTGCTGCAAAGGGCCAGAAAAGTCTGAACTTCCCCATTCTGCACTAATTTACTTTAGTGTATTTTCGGCTCCATGAAAAGAATCGCGCTGCACTGGCAAGTGATCATTGCCTTGATCCTGGGATTGTTCTTCTCATTTCTCGCCGTGAAATTCGGCTGGAACGAATTCACTTTACACTATATAGATCCATTTGGTGAGATCTTTATCAATATTCTCAAGCTTATCGCAGTGCCTTTGGTGCTTTTCTCGATCATCTCCGGTATCATCAATTTGAAGGATGTCGGCAAGCTGGGAAAGCTCGGCGTGAAGACTTTGGCCATCTATGTGATCACTACCATGACCAGCGTGTCTATTGGTCTGTTGCTGGTAAATGCATGGCAGCCCGGTGCCCAGGCAAATGAGGACACTCGTCTAGAGAAACGGATCGAATATGAATTGTGGATGCGTGAAAGTGGTGCCCAAATACTGGATGATATATGTGAATCGTGCAAGGAGGAGAACGTGGCTGTGCTGAACAAGGTGAAGGACCGCGTACAAGCAGAAGGAAGCAACGAATGGGTGGAAGACAAGATCAAGAAAGCCAAAGAGACCAAAGATCAGGGACCGCTTCAACCGCTGGTCGATGTGGTGCCTAAGAACATCATACTGGCTTTGGCCGAAATGAAAATGCTTCAGGTCATTTTCTTCTCGGTATTCTTCGGGATCGTCATCATTCTGATCCCTGCGAACCAAGCCAAACCCATGGTCTATTTTGTCGATAGTGCCAATGTTATTTTCACCAAAATGGTGGACCTGGTCATGCAGGCCATGCCCATTTTCGTCTTTGCGTTGATGGCAGGAGCTTTGGTCAAAGCTGCCGGAAATGATGTAGACAAACTCACCGATATTCTCTCCTTCTTGAGTCACTATAGCGTGGTGGTATTCATAGGACTAGTTTTCATGGCTTTCCTTTTCTATCCTGCGGTCATTGCCCTGCTTGGAGGAAAACTCACTGCCAGGGAATTCCTCAAAGGGATCTCCAAAGCACAGCTGACTGCATTTTCGACTAGCTCTTCTGTGGCCACCCTTCCTGTGACGATGGATTGTGTCCATAATAATTTGAAAGTCTCCAAAGCAACCACCAGTTTCGTATTGCCCATCGGTGCAACTGTAAATATGGATGGAACCAGTTTGTATCAAGCAGTGGCTGTTCTATCGCTGGCACAATTGCACGGAGTGGGTCTCACTTTATCGCAACAACTAGTCATCGTGGTCACGGCCACTCTAGCAAGTATCGGTGCTGCGGCAGTTCCAAGTGCAGGACTGGTATTGATGATCGTGGTACTCGAATCGGTTGGATTGAATCCGGCCTGGATCGCATTGATCTTCCCGGTGGATCGCATTCTGGATATGTGCAGAACGGTGGTCAACGTTACGGGCGATGCAACGGTTTCTGTCCTCGTGAATCAGGACGGAGGAACCTCCGAAATCTCATCTGACAGTTAAATGTTAGACAGATTCCTGTTCTTTGTGACTTTTGTCAACAAAAAGCGCGTTCGGTAGTTTTATCTTAAGCGCTACACATATAACGTATGAAAAGATTCTTAAGCATTTTATGCATGGCCGCGGCGATATCTGCTTCGGCTCAAACCACCACGACGCATTCATGTGGAACCGATGAATATTACGGAGAGCAAGCTGCTCAAAACCCTCATCTGAAACAATGGCTTGACAATTACCTGAGTGCCGTTGAGGATCAGGATGAGCATGCCCGGCATACCTCGGAGAAGAAAGCGAGAATTCTGACCATCCCAGTGGTATTCCATGTGGTTCACAACTACGGACCGGAGAATATCAGTGAAGAACAGATCCACGATGCCATACGCGTTTTGAATGAAGATTTCAGAAGGCTGAATACCGATAAGGACAAGACTCGCGACATCTTCCAAAGTCGTGCAGCCGACTGCGAGATCCAATTCAAACTTGCTACAAAAGGACCGAACGGAGAACCTACGAATGGGATCACCAGAACAGTGAGCGAGTTGACTTATGGTGGCGACAACGCAGTTGTGAATCTCAAGAATGACAACTTCATTCAAAATATCAAGTGGGACTATACGAGATATCTGAATATTTGGGTGATCAGCTATTGTGATCGAGGAGCTACTCCTCCATCAAGAGTTTTAGCCTTTGCTTCTTTGCCCGGAAGTTTCAGTTCTCTTGGTTGGGATGGTATCGTAGCGTCTCACGATTATGTGGGCAGTATTGAAGAAGCTAGCAATCAGGGCAGAGGTCGAACACTTACACATGAAGTAGGGCATTGGCTCGGTCTTCTCCACACCTTTGGATACAGCAAAGATGGTGGAGGATGTAACAGGGGCGATGGTATCAGTGATACCCCACCGGTAGATCAGGCTAACTATGGTTGCCCGGGTGAAGTGAATTCATGTACCAGCGATAACCTTCCCGACATGACCGAGAATTACATGGATTATGCTAATGGCAATTGCCAGAATGCATTTACCAATGGTCAGAAGAATGTGATGCGTGATCAATTGGAAAATCGTCTTCGCTCAAAGAATGCAAGCGACGGAAACCTGACGTTCACGGGAGTCGATGACGCCATTGCGAGCGCACCGATTCCTGATTTCCATGTAGTGTCGCGCAACACGATCGCATGTCCGGGTGAAGAGCTCGAATTCGAGGATCTGAGCTGGAATGGTGAAGTGAGTGACTACAACTGGACATTTCTGGGTGGTACTCCAAGTCGAAGCACCGATGAGAATCCAAAAGTGACTTACACCGAACCGGGAACATACAAAGTGATGCTTCAAGTGTCGAACTCGTTCGGAGATAATACCGTTACGAAAACCGAGTTCATTACCGTCCTTCCTGCAGAAGGAGATCTTGTTGCCCCAATCACGGAAGACGTTGAATCCGCCGGAGTGGAGGATGAGTGGTCCATGGAGACCGAGTCCATTTTCGGTTGGAAGATCGATAAAGGTCGTGCCTATTCAGGCAATCAGTCATTCAGAGCGCATATCACAGCCTCTACCGAAGAGAATCAAAAATTTGCTCTGATCAGTCCGCCATTTGATGTTTCAGACCTGGAAGGACTTGCTCCGAAGTTGAGTTTCCGTGTGGCCTATGCATTGGCCGACAATACTACAAGTGGCGAGCTTCTGGCTGTCTACGCGTCGAAAGACTGCGGAAGAACCTGGAACATACTTCGGGGTTATCTTGGTAAAACCACCTTAAAATCGACAGAGACGATCGCCCCGAATTGGGTTCCAAGCCAGCTATCTGATTGGCATACACTCTCTGCCGATATCGGACGCTCAGGTTTCGATGCAACCTCGAACCTCTTGTTCAAGTTTGAAGTGACCAGCCGAGCCGGCAACAGCGTATTCATAGACGATATCAATGTGGGATTGCACAACGTCGGCGTTCCGGGTAGAGCCGATATCGCAAATCTCGAACTTGCTCCTAACCCCAGTACGGGAATGGTACGCTTGTCGTTCAGAGACCAAAGTCGTTCCATCACATCCGTATCGGTATTGGACATTTCTGGTAGGATCCTGTTCGAAAAAGACCTCAATTATACGGGCAGCATTGCCAGCACGGAATTGAACTTCCAAACCAATGGAATGTACTACGCCAGAATTGGTGATGAAGGTGGCTATACCATGAAAAAAGTTATTATCGCGAAATAATTGAGCAAAAGAATTTCACCGACATGGCGAAAAATCTGGTAATTGTAGAGTCCCCGGCCAAAGCGAAAACCATTGAGAAATTTCTCGGTAAGGAGTTCACGGTAAAATCGTGTTTCGGACATATTCGCGACCTGGCAAAAGGAGACGGAGCAATCGATACAGAAGACGGTTACAAACCGAAATACGAGGTTCCCTCCGACAAAAAAGACATAGTAAAAGAGCTGAAGAAACTAGCCAAATCATCAGAGACGGTTTGGTTGGCATCGGATGAGGACCGCGAAGGAGAAGCTATTTCCTGGCACTTGTCTGAAGTGCTCGACCTCGACCCTGCGAAGAGGAAGCGGATCGTTTTCCACGAGATCACGAAATCCGCGATCATCAGTGCGATCGAAAACCCTCGGGATATTGATGCACATCTGGTCGATGCTCAGCAAGCACGACGTATACTGGACCGACTGGTAGGATTCAAACTATCTCCGGTTCTGTGGCGCAAGATCAAGCCTTCACTTTCTGCCGGACGAGTGCAGAGTGTTGCCGTTCGCTTGATCGTAGAACGCGAACGTAAGATCGAAGGATTCGAAAGCAAGAGTAGCTATCGCGTTGTCGGAGAATTCTCAACGAACGGACAAAAATTCAAAGCAGAACTCAACAAGAAATTCGCCTCTTTCGAAGAAGCCAACGACTTCCTGGAAGCGGTGAAGGGCGCTAAGTTCACGATCAATAATGTGGAGGTGAAGCCGGTTCGCAAGAAACCGAGTGCACCATTCACGACAAGTACTTTGCAACAGGAAGCCAGCCGCAAGCTTGGTTACAGCGTAAGTCGTACTATGATGCTTGCGCAGCGATTGTACGAGAACGGGCATATTACATATATGCGTACTGATAGTGTGAACCTGTCAAACTTTGCCTTGGCTAATGCCAAAGAAAGTGTCATCAACATGCACGGTGAAGAATACTCACAGGTCCGCAAATTCACCACGAAAGCATCGGGTGCACAAGAAGCTCACGAAGCGATCAGACCAACGAGCTTCTCGAAGCTCAAAGCCGGTGATGATCTCTCACAAGAGAAACTCTATCAACTGATCTGGAAACGGGCCATTGCTTCGCAAATGGCGGAAGCTCAACTTGAGAAGACCACCGTGAGCATAGGAAACAATGTCAATGATCTCGTGTTCAGCGCTCAAGGTGAAGTGATCAAATTCGACGGTTTCCTGAAGGTCTATATCGCAGGCACGGATGATGAAGAAAGTGACAACGTGGAAGGTCTTTTACCGGCTATGACTGTTGGCGACCATCCAACGCGCCTGACGATCACAGCTACGGAACGATTCTCTCGTCCACCGGCCAGATACACGGAAGCATCTCTTGTCAAGAAACTCGAAGAATTGGGCATCGGTCGTCCATCGACTTACGCTCCAACGATCAGCACGATCCAGAAGAGAGGCTATGTCGAAAAAGGCAGTCGTGAAGGGAAAGAACGATCCTTCCGGGTTATTGAATTGAAGAAAGATACTGTTACCGCTTCAGAAGATTCTGAGAAGCATGGCAGTGACAAGAATAAACTAGTACCAAGTGATATTGGGAAGGTTGTGACGGATTTCCTGACGGAGCACTTCGGTCAGATCATGGATTACCGCTTTACGGCATCGGTCGAGCAGGAATTCGACGAGATCGCCAAAGGCTTGAAGGATTGGACGGAGATGATCGACAATTTCTACAATCCGTTCAACTCTACTGTAGACGACACCATGCAGAATGTTGGTCGTGCAACGGGAGAACGCCAGTTGGGAGAAGACCCTGAAACCGGAAAGCCCGTGAGCGTGAAAGTAGGACGTTACGGTCCTATGGTCCAGATCGGGGAAAGCAATACCGAGGAGAAACCTCGCTTTGCCAGCTTGCGCAAAGACCAAAGCATCGATCATATCTCATTGGAAGAAGCTTTGGAGTTGTTCAAACTTCCGAAGGTTGTTGGGCAATTTGAAGACAAAGACGTCAAGGTGGCGATCGGTCGTTTTGGACCGTACGTACAACACGACGGTAAATTCGTATCCCTTGGTAAGGAAGACGATCCGCACGACACGTCATTGGATCGTGCGATCGAGTTGATCCTTGCTAAGCGCAAAGCGGATGCAGAACGCATCATCAAGACCTTTGAAGAGGACGCGAATATTCAAGTGCTGAACGGCCGCTATGGTCCATACATCACGGCAGGTAAGCGAAAGAATTATCGCATACCGAAGGATACGGACCCAAAAACTCTGACCTTTGAGGATTGCCAGAAACTGATCGCTGATCAGGAAGCCAACAAAGGCAAGAAGGGTAAAGCCAAGGCGAAAAGCACCGCCGCGAAGAAAACCCGAGCCAAGAAGTAATCGCTCATATCAGGATGCAGGATCCCAAGGAAATAGCGCATCTGATCTATCTACTCGACGACCCGGACGAACAGATCTTTCGGCAAGTCGAGCAGCGCATTCATTCGTTCGGTCCGGATGCGATCCCGTACCTAGAAGAGGCCTCTTTAGAAGAAGGTGAAGATCTACGCAGACAACGACTGGATCAGATCATCAACCAACTCAAGCAGCAGGAATTACTCGAAGAGCTGAAAAGTTGGAGAGCATCGGAAGAACAAGATCTTCTTGATGCGCTGGTCATCTTGAACCGAATTGAAGAACCGGATGTGATGCGCGCCGACATGGATCGCATTCTCGACAAGATCAAACTTGACGCATGGTTGGAGTTGAATTACGATCTCACCTCCTATGAGCAGATCAAGATCCTGAATTATATTCTGTTCGATGTGCACAAGTTCCGCGGTAATACCACGGATTATCATCATATCGACAATTCTCTGATCCACAAAGTGCTTACAGAAAAAACGGGTAATCCGGTTTCTATAAGCATAGTGTACGCACTCATCGCTCAAAGGCTGAACATCCCGGTATATGGGGTGAACTTACCTCAACACTTTGTTTTGGGTTATAAGAGCTCGGAGGGCATTGAATTGCTCAAGCGCTTCAACGACCCATCGACGGTGAAGAGCAACCAGAAAGGCGATATCCTCTTTTACATCAATCCTTTCAGTGAAGGACTTGTGCTGTCGTACGAGAGTCTGAAGTCGTTCCTAAGTCAGTTGAAGATCGATCCAAAACCGGAATACTTCAACATCGCCTCGAACGAGGAGATCATTAAGAGGGTTCTTCGGAACATGATGTTCTCCTACGAAAAGGCTAAACAGAGCAACAAGACAAATCTGGCCAGTCTAATGCTGGATCTCTTGAATCAAGCCAAGGACGACAACCTTTTGGATCATCCTTAGTCTACCATCCCAGAATTTTAGCGAAGATGAGAGGAGCTACTATAGTAGCATCGCTTTCGATAATGAATTTGGGTGTCTTGATATCGAGTTTTCCCCATGTGATCTTTTCATTAGGTACTGCTCCGCTATAGCTTCCGTAGCTTGTTGTTGAATCGGATATCTGGCAGAAATACGACCAGAATGGCGTCTCCTCCCATTCCAGATCCTGCTCCATCATCGGCACCACACAGATAGGGAAATCTCCGGCGATCCCTCCTCCTATCTGGAAGAATCCAACTCCATCTGTCCCGGCATTCTCTCGGTACCAATCTGCCAACCAGACCATGTATTCAATTCCGGAACGAACAGTTGATGTCTTGAGTTCACCTTTGATGCAATAGCTGGCAAAGATGTTTCCCATGGTGCTGTCTTCCCAACCCGGAACAACGATCGGAATTCCTTTTTGAGCAGCTGCAAGCATCCACGAATTAGCCGGGTCGATCTCATAGAACTTCTCCAAGTCACCACTCAAGAGCATTTGGTACATGAATTCATGTGGGAAATATCGTTCTCCCTTTGACTCGGCCTGACTCCAATATTTCAAGATCACATCTTGCAAACGACGGAAAGCCTCTTCTTCAGGAATACATGTGTCGGTCACGCGGTTGAGCCCCTGTTGCAGCAGATCCCACTCTTGTTCTCCGCTCAACTCTCTGTATTCAGGGATCCGGCGATAGTGAGAATGTGCCACCAGGTTCATGATGTCTTCTTCCAGATTGGCACCTGTACAGGATATGATCTGCACCTTGTCCTGTCGGATCATCTCGGCCAAACTCACACCTAATTCGGCGGTACTCATGGCCCCAGCCAGCGTGACCATCATCTTTTTGCCCGAATCTATATGGGCAGAATATGCTTCAGCCGCATCTTTTAAGGCGGCTGAATTGAAATGTCTGTAGTGTTTGTCTATAAACTGTGAAACTGGTCCCATCGTATTAACTTTTGTTGTCGTCGTAATACCCAAGAGTAGTCAGCATATTGTCTACGGCTTGTTGCTCGCGGAATACTCGCGAACTCAACTCTCCGTTCTCTTCGTCGATCACCACGTGTTGAGGGGATGGGATCAGACAATGCTTGATCCCTCCAAAACCACTGAGTGATTCCTGATATGCGCCTGTATTGAAGAATCCGATGTATAATGGATCCTTCTTTGATAGTTCCGGAAGATAGATCGCATTGATATGTTGCTCGGAGTTGTAATAGTCATCGCTATCGCAAGTAAGCCCTCCCAATAACACCCGCTCGTATTTCTCCTTCCAGCGATTGATCGGAAGCAGGATAAAGCGCGAATTCAATGCCCAACTATCGGGAAGAGTGGTCATGAATGAACCGTTGATCATATTCCACCGCTCGCGGTCATTTTGCTTCTTTTGACCGAGTATCTCGAATATAACTCCGGCACTCTCACCTACGGTAAATGAACCGAATTCCGTGTAGAGGTTCGGTACCGGAACGCCATTTGAATCGCAGACAGTTTTGACCTGATGCACGATCTCCTTGATCATGTATTCGTAGTCGAAATCAAACCCAAGACTCCTCTTGATCGGGAATCCTCCTCCGATATTCAATGAGTCGAGGGTTGGGCAGACTTTTCTTAATTTGACGTACAGGTTCAGGCATTTGTGCAATTCATTCCAGTAGTATGCCGAATCGGTAATGCCGGTATTGATGAAGAAATGAAGCATCCGCAGTTTTGCTCTGGAAGGCTTGATCGTTTCTTCATAAAAAGGCACGATGTACTTGTATCCGATCCCGAGTCGCGAAGTATAGAACTCAAACTTTGGATCTTCCTCTGATGCTATCCGTATCCCCATATTGAAACCACCATCAATTCGCTCAATAAGGTCATTTATCTCATGGACATTATCGATGATCGGATAGCATTTATCGTGTCCGGTATTAATGAGCTCAGCTATGGCATGAAGATATCTGCGCGTTTTGAATCCATTGCAGATAATGTAATGATCATCGGTGAGCTTTCCATCGGCTTTCAGCTTATTGACAATATTGATGTCGAACTCACTGGATGTTTCGATATGCGCTCCGCTCTCGATGGCTTTTTCGATCCCGAATCGGAAATGACTACTCTTCGTACAATAGCAAT
>VMDK01000033.1 GCA_008080835.1 Sphingobacteriia bacterium
GGCTCCTCTGCAGCCTCAGATTAAGGTGTTTCTTCAACAGCAGTTTCAACAACCTCTTCAGCTACTTCTTCTACCGCTTCCGGTGCTTCCGCTACGTCTACATCTTCTGCCACTACCTCGGCAGCTACAGTCGCGGCTTTCTTGGCGCCACCGCGACGAGTACGTTTCTTACCGGAAGACTTGGATTTACCTTCTTTCGCTTTCGCCTCGAGCATCAATTCGTTGAAGTCAACCAATTCCATCATACACATCTCCGCGTTGTCACCAAGACGATTATGTGTTTTGAGGATTCGAGTGTATCCACCCGGGCGGTCACCAACCTTATCGGCTACTGTAGAGAACAGTTCATTCACTCCTTGCTTATTACGCAAGTAGCTGAATACGATCCTTCTATTGTGCGTAGAATCGCTCTTCGCCTTTGTGATCAGAGGTTCTACGTATCCACGAAGTGCTTTGGCTTTTGCCACAGTCGTGAAAATTCTCTTATGCTCGATCAGGGAGTTTGCCATGTTGCTCAACATTGCTTCCCTGTGCCCTTTCTTACGGCCGAGGTGATTAAACTTTTTTCCGTGTCTCATTGCTTAAATCTCAACAATTACTCGTCGTCCAAATTGTATTTGGAAATATCCATACCAAAGCTCAATCCCTTTTCACGTACGAACTCTTCGAGCTCAGTAAGTGACTTCTTACCGAAGTTTCTGAATTTGAGCAGATCTTCAATGTTGTAGCTGACCAATTCTCCCAGTGTGCGGATCTCAGCTGCTTTGAGGCAGTTGTACGCACGAACTGAAAGGTCGAGGTCGGCCAGTGAAGTCTTGAGCACTTTGCGCATATGCAATGTATTCTCATCAACTTCAGCGGTCTTAGTTTTGACCTGAGTATCGAGAAGGATGCTTTCGTCGGAGAACAGCACGAGGTGCTGGATCATGATCTTAGCAGCTTCTTTCAAGGCTTCTTCCGGGTGGATAGAACCATCAGTAGTCACTTCGAAAACGAGTTTCTCGAAGTCAGTACGTTGTTCTACACGGAAGTCCTCTACGCGATATTTCACGTTCTTGATCGGGGTGAAGATCGAGTCGATCGGCACCAATCCGATAGGAGCATCCGCAGGAAGGTTCTCTTCAGAAGGAACATATCCGCGTCCTTTGTCAACCGTCATTTCAATTTCGAGGTTCACAAAAGGCTCCATGTGGCAAATAACCAGATCCGGGTTGAGTATCTCGAAAGAGTTCGTGAACTTCATGATGTCGCCCGCTGTGAACTCTTCTTTACTCTTCACCGAGATGTAGATCTTCTCGCTCTCTTCACCTTCAACCACTCTCTTGAAACGAACTTGCTTCAAGTTGAGGATGATCTCGGTGATGTCTTCTACCACTCCTTTGATGGTGCTGAATTCGTGATCCACACCAGGGATTTTGATAGATGTGATCGCATACCCTTCCAAAGAAGAGAGCAGCACACGACGCATAGCGTTACCTACAGTTACGCCATATCCTTTTTCGAGAGGTGAGAATTCAAAAAGACCGTAGTTATCGGTCTCTTTGTGCATGATCACCTTATCCGGTTTCTGAAAATCTAATATTGCCATTCCTGATTCCTTAATTCTTTGTTGTTCAAATTACTTAGAGTACAATTCGACGATGAGCTGCTCCTTGATATTCTCAGGGATCTCCTCACGCTCAGGGTAAGACAAGAACTTACCTGTGAATGAGTCACCGTCCCACTCCAACCAGCTGAACTGCTTGCGAGTGTGGAGTGCGTCATTGATCACTTCAAGCGACTTCGAGCGTTCGCGCACAGAGATCACATCTCCAGGGCGAAGCTGACAAGAAGGGATATTTGTGATGACGCCATTCACTAAAATGTGTTTGTGAGAAACTAGCTGACGTGCTCCGTCGCGTGTTGGAGCCAAGCCAAGGCGGAAAACGGTATTATCGAGACGTGCTTCGAGGAATCTCAACAAGTTCTCACCGGTAATACCTTTCTTACTTGCAGCGCGCTCGAACATGTTCGCAAATTGCTTTTCGAGAACTCCGTAAGTGTATTTGGCCTTTTGTTTCTCAGCCAACTGGATCGCGTACTCAGACTTCTTTCCTCTACGACGCGAATTACCATGCTGTCCAGGAGGATAGTTCTTCTTATCGAGTACTTTATCAGGGCCGAAAATCGGCTCTCTGAATTTCCTTGCGATCTTGGATTTAGGACCTGTATATCTTGCCATTTGTCTTCTCTTCTGCTATTAAACTCTACGTCTTTTCGGTGGACGGCATCCGTTGTGTGGAAGTGGAGTTCTGTCGGTGATGGACAAAACTTCGATTCCGTGTGCCTGAAGCGTTCTGATAGCGGACTCTCTTCCTGATCCAGGTCCTTTCACGAACACATCGACTTTCTTCAAGCCCAGTTCAGATGCTGTTTTAGCACATTCGGAACAAGCTTGTTGAGCCGCGTAAGGAGTGTTCTTCTTGGAACCGCGGAATCCTCTCTTTCCTGCACTTGACCAAGAGATCACTTGACCCTGGTTGTTTGTGATCGAGATGAGGATATTGTTAAAGCTCGCCTTGATGTGGACCTGACCATGAGGCTCCACATTGACGTTTCTCTTCTTCGACGTTTTTCTAGTTGCCATATTCTCTTATGGTTTATTTAGTTGCCTTCTTCTTGTTGGCAACCGTCTTTCTCTTACCTTTTCTGGTACGGCTGTTATTCTTAGTACGCTGACCACGCAATGGAAGTCCTTTACGATGGCGAAGGCCACGGTAACATCCGATGTCCATCAATCGCTTGATGTTCATTTGAGTTTCAGAACGAAGTTCACCTTCGATCTTGAAGCCATTAGTGATGAGATTACGGATGCTCGTGATCTCGTCGTCGTTCCAGTCCTCTACTTTCTTGTTCTGATCGACGCCGGCTTCATCCAACAGCATGACCGCACGTGAGCGACCGATGCCGTAAATGTAAGTGAGGGCAATAGCTCCTCTTTTGTTTCTCGGTATATCAACACCGCCTATCCTTGCCATAATTCTTATCCTTGACGTTGTTTAAACTTCGGATTCTTTTTGTTGATCACATAGACCTTGCCCTTACGCTTGACGATCTTGCAATCTGCACTTCGTTTCTTAACTGATGCTGTAACTTTCATTGCTCTATTTATAGCGATAAGTAATGCGTCCTCTACTCAAATCGTATGGCGACATTTCAACTTGAACCTTGTCACCAGGTAAAATGCGGATATAGTACATGCGCATTTTCCCGGAGATGGTAGCAATGATCTCGTGTCCGTTCTCCAATTCTACGCGGAACATAGCGTTGGATAAGGCCTCGGTGATCACACCATCTTGTTTTATCGATTCTTGTTTTGCCATACTCTCCTTAAAAGGGCTGCAAAATTATCCTTTTTATTCCTAAATATCAATCGCAGTTCTTTATCCGGCGATCGCTCCTCCAGTTGAAGTTCGACCCTTGATACGACCTGTTTTCATAAGTCCATCATAATGTCTCATGAGCAGATAACTTTCGATCTGTGAAAGTGTATCGAGTACAACTCCTACCATAATGAGAAGAGATGTACCACCATAGAACTGTGCGAATTGGTCATTCACTCCCAGCAGCACGGCAAAAGCCGGGAAGATGGAAACGAATCCGAGGAAGATCGCACCCGGCAACGTGATCCTGGACATGATGGCATCCACAAAGTTTGCCGTTGCACGTCCTGGCTTCACACCCGGAATGAATCCTCCATTTCTCTTGAGATCATCTGCGATCTGAGAAGGGTTGATCGTGATGGCCGTATAGAAATACGTGAACAATACGATCAGGATGAAGAATATGATGTTGTAACCCAAGCTGGTGAAGTCAACAAAGCTTCTCATCAATCCTTGCCATGTATCGCTATTCGGGAAGAATCCGGCAATACTGCTTGGGATGAACATCAAAGCCTGAGCGAAGATGATAGGCATCACACCTGCAGCGTTCACCTTGAGTGGAAGGTACTGACGTACTCCTCCGTACTGACGATTTCCTACAATACGCTTTGCGTACTGAACCGGGATCCTTCTGGTTCCTTGTACGAGCAATACTACAGAGAGTACTACTGCCAGCCAGAATACCATTTCCATGATGAAGATGATCGGTCCACCGTTGTTCGCCATTTTGTGCAGGAATTCCGCACCGAGCGAATAAGGCAGTCGAGAGATGATACCCACCATGATGATGAGGGAGATACCGTTTCCAAGACCGCGATCGGTGATCCTTTCACCCAGCCACATGGTGAACATAGTACCGGCAACCAATACACACACAGAGGAGATCATGAACATCGATGGGCTCAGTGAGCTTACGATAGCTGCTCCTTTGGTGCTTTGGAAGTTGATCATATAACTAGCTGCCTGAACCGCTGTGATGGCGATGGTCAGATAGCGAGTGATCTGGTTAATTCTTCTTCGTCCGTCTTCGCCTTCTTTCTGCATTTTCTGGAATGCAGGAACAGCTACTGTGAGCAGCTGAACAACGATAGACGCCGAGATATAAGGCATGATACCCAATGCGAAGATCGAAGCACGTTCGAAGGCTCCACCCGCGAATGTGTCGATCAGACCTAGAAGTCCTTTCGCCGGATTCGCAGCGTTCACCTGGTCGAGTACCGCTTTGTCGATCCCCGGCAACAGAATGAAGGTGCCGATACGATAGACTACCAATAAGACAAGCGTATTGATAATTCTTGTTCTCAGCTCTTCAATGCTGAATATATTCCTTATGGTATCTACGAGTTTCTTCATTCCTTAAACAGTCTCTGCTTTGCCACCTGCTGCTTCGATCGCTGCCAATGCAGAAGCAGAAAACGCGTGTGCTTTGATATTCAAACCTGATTTCAATTCTCCGTTAGCCAACACTTTGATGCGCTCATCTTTAGAGATGAGGTTATTTGCGTGCAATACTTCCGGGTTGATCTCGTTCAAACCATATTTTTCAGAGATCGCTTGAAGTTTGGAGAGGTTCAGAGCGGTATACTCCACGCGGTTACGGTTCTTGAAACCACGTTTAGGCAGACGGCGTTGGATCGGCATCTGACCACCCTCGAATCCTGCCTTACGGCTGTATCCGGTTCTGGACTGAGCTCCTTTATGACCGCGCGTAGAAGTTCCACCACGACCTGATCCCTGGCCTCGTCCGACTCTTTTCCGTTGTTTAACCGAGCCTTCTGCCGGTTTCAAATTACTCAAATCCATTTTACTCCTCTATTTTAACTAGGTGTGAAACTTTGGCAAGCATACCTCTCAGTGACGGTGAGTCTTCGATCTCACGGCTCTGATTCATCTTGCGAAGACCGAGTGCCTCCATAGTGAGCTTCTGGTCTTTCGGACGGTTGATTACACTTCGAACCTTGGTTACTTTAACCTTTGCCATCTTTCCTGCTTTTTTCGCGGTTTATCCGTTAAATACTTTACTGACCGATACTCCACGTTGTTCTGCAACCGTATAAGGATCGCGCAATCTGGAAAGTGCATCGATCGTAGCTTTTACTACGTTGTGTGGGTTCGAAGAACCTTTTGATTTTGCGAGTACGTCATGTACACCGGCACTCTCAAGAACCGCACGCATCGCACCACCGGCGATAACTCCTGTTCCGTGAGATGCAGGCTTGATGAAAACTCGTCCACCGGAATACTTACCGGTTTGCTCATGTGGCAACGTTCCGTTGATCACAGGAACCTTGATGAGGTTCTTCTTGGCATCTTCAATACCCTTCTGGATCGCATCGATAACTTCACCTGCTTTACCCAGTCCGTGTCCAACGATACCATTACCGTCACCCACGACCACGATAGCTGTGAAGCTGAACGTACGTCCACCTTTGGTAACTTTCGCTACCCGCTGTATTCCAACAACCGTATCTTTCAATTCGATATCGGCTGTTTTGATTCTTTTTAATATCTCAGTTGCCATATTTTAGAAATTTAAGCCACCCTCTCTGGCTCCGTCTGCAAAACTTTTGATTCTTCCGTGGTACAGATATCCATTACGATCGAATACGATAGTCTCGATTCCATTCGCTTTGGCTTTTTCTCCCAGGGCTTTTCCGGTTTGGAAAGCTTGTTGCGTTTTATTCTCCGCATCGACTCCTCCATCGCGGCTGCTCGCTGAACACAGAGTAACACCGTTAACATCGTCGATCAACTGACCGTAGATCTGCTTGTTAGAGCGGAACACGGACAATCTCGGTTTCTCAGGTGTACCGAAGATGTTCTTGCGAACTCTTCGTTTGATCTTCTGACGTGTAAGTACTTTAGCTGTTGGCATGATTCTTATTATTTAGCGGCAGACTTACCTGCTTTTCTTCTCAATTGTTCTCCGACGAATTTGATACCTTTTCCTTTGAACGGCTCAGGCTTTCTGAACGAACGGATCTTCGCTGCAACTTGTCCGATCAATTGCTTATCGACACTTTCCAGAGTGATCTTCGGTGGCTGACCTTTTACGGTCTCTGTGGTCACTTTTACCTCATCCGGGATCTGCATGAAGATACTGTGTGAGTATCCTACGTTCAACTCGAGCAATTGTCCTTGGTTATCGGCCTTGTAACCAACACCGATCAGTTCCTGCTCTGTTTTATAGCCTTCAGTAACACCTACGACCATATTGTTGACCAATGAACGGTACAATCCGTGCTTGGCTTTGTGGTCTTTCGCTTCAGAAATACGACTGAAGTTGATGTTGCCGTCTTCGACTTTCACTTGTACACAATCCTCTACTTGCTGAGTGAGTTCGCCTTTAGGACCTTTAACTGTTACCAGTCCGTTTTCGACTTTCACCTCAACACCTTCCGGGATCGATACAGGGTTATTTCCAACTCGTGACATGACTTAATCTATCTTTAGTTTAGGATACGTAACAAAGTACTTCTCCTCCAACATTCTCTTTTCTTGCTTCTTTGTCGGTCATCACACCACGTGATGTCGACATGATCGCAATACCGAGACCATTAATCACTCTAGGGAGTTCTTTGGCATTTCGGTACTGACGAAGTCCAGGAGTACTGACCCTTTTCAAGTCACGGATCGCAGGGATCTTAGTGACAGGGTGGTACTTCAAGGCGATACGGATCGTTCCTTGTGGCCCTTCATCCTCGAATTTGTAATTGAGGATATATCCTTTCTCGAACAACACCTTAGTGATGCTCTTCTTGATATTAGAAGCCGGGATATCCACGATGCGGTGATTCGCTTTGATCGCGTTGCGCACTCGTGTCAGATAATCTGCTATTGGATCTGATTGCATCTTATTCTCTTTTCTTGTTTAACGTTCTACTACCAGCTCGACTTGGTTACACCAGGGATCTTACCTTCCGACGCCAATTTGCGGAATTGGTTACGGCTCAGTCCGAAGTCACGCATATACCCTCTTGGGCGTCCTGTGATGCTGCAACGGTTGCGCAGTCTCACCGGAGATGCATTACGAGGAAGCTTCTGTAGTTCATCGTAACGACCTTCTGCTTTGAGCTTCGATCTCTTTTCTGCGTAACGCGCTACCAATTTCTCGCGCTTACGCTGTCTGGCTTTCATTGATTCCTTGGCCATATCAGTTCTTTTTAAATGGAATTCCCAATGCTTTCAACAAGCTCATACACTCAACATCTGTCTTGGCAGTTGTCACGAATGTGATGTTCATTCCGTTGATTCGGTTCACTTTATCAATATCGATCTCAGGGAAAATGATCTGCTCGGTCACTCCCATGCTGTAGTTTCCACGTCCGTCGAACCCTTTGTCGCTCACACCCTGGAAGTCACGTACACGAGGAAGTGCAACAGAAACCAGTCTGTGAAGGAATTCGTACATCTGATCGCCGCGGAGAGTCACTTTCGCTCCGATAGGCATTTCTTCACGCAATTTGAAGTTCGAGATCGCTTTCTTGGAGTAAGTGGCAACGGCACGCTGACCGGCGATGAGACTCATCTCCTCGACAGCTGTGTCAACCAACTTCTTATCACCTACTGCAGCACCAACACCTTGGTTCAAGTTGATCTTGACCAATTTAGGCACCTCCATGATGTTCGCATAGTTGTGCTCATCCCGCAGTGCCTGGATGATCTCCTTATCGTATTTCTCTTTTAACAAAGGCTTGTACATTCTTCTTATTTTATGAATTCACCTGTTTTCTTGCTGTATCTCTGCAACATTCCGGCATCGTTGCGCTTGCGTCCGATACGAGTCGCTTCTCCACCTGATACCACCATGAGCTTACTCACGTGGATCGGTGCTTCCAACTTGACGATGGAACCGTTCGGATTATCGGCATCCGGCTTGCGGTGTTTGGTAACGAGGTTCACTCCCTGCACGATAGCACGTTGCTCGCTTGGGTAAACTTGTACCACCTCACCGGTGCGGTTCTTATCTTCACCTGAGATCACCTTTACGGTATCTCCTTTTTTAACGTGAAGCTTGGTCATTTTCTTCTTGTTCATTACTCCTTGCTATTATGATCTTACAACACTTCTGGTGCAAGTGAAACGATCTTCATAAACTGTTTGTCGCGCAATTCGCGGGCAACCGGACCGAAGATACGAGTCGCTCTTGGCTCGTCCTGGGCATTGAGAAGCACGCAGGAATTATCGTCGAAACGGATGTACGATCCATCCGGACGGCGGTGTTCCTTCTTGGTGCGAACAACTACGGCACGAGATACCTGTCCTTTTTTCATTCCTCCTGAAGGAAGTGCTGATTTTACGGACACAACGATCTTGTCACCTACTGCGGCGTACCTTTTACCGGTTCCTCCGAGCACACGGATGCAAAGAACTTCCTTCGCTCCGCTGTTATCTGCTACTTTTAGTCTGGATTCTTGCTGTACCATCTTATTCCTTACTTGGCTTTTTCAACGATCTCAACCAATCGCCATCTTTTATTCTTGCTCATCGGACGCGTCTCCATGATGCGGACAATGTCGTTTACACCACACTCATTCTTTTCATCATGAGCGGTGAATTTGGAAGTCGACTTTACGAACTTTCCATACTTCGGGTGCTTTTGCTTTCGCTCAACAGATACAGTGATGCTCTTGTCCATCAAGTTGCTCACAACTGTTCCGATGATCTCTTTTCTAGCGTTTCTTTCCATTTTCAGCTATTATCTGCTAATTATCCTTCGCTTTCAGTGTTTTCAGCCACTTCAGCAACATTGGTCTCATGACGGCGACGGTTGATCTCAGTCAACAGTCGGGCAATCACCTTTTTGCTCGCCCGGATCTTGTTCGGGTTCTCGATCGGAGAAACAGCGTGGTTGAAGCGCAATTTTTGCAGCATCATTCGCTCTTCGCGCAAGTTTGCGTGAAGCTCCTTATTGTTCATTTGAGTGATATCCTCGTAAGTCATGACTATGCTTCTGAATAATCTGGTTTAACAACAAATTTGGTGGTCACCGGCAACTTTTGAGCTGCAAGGCGGAGTGCTTCCTGAGCAACTGCCATAGGAACTCCGTCCAGTTCGAACATCACTGTTCCCGGCTTCACAGTAGCCACCCAATACTCAGGTGAACCTTTACCCTTACCCATACGAACCTCTGCAGGCTTCTTTGTGATAGGTTTGTCTGGGAATATGCGGATCCACACACGTCCTTCCCTTTTCATGTAACGCGTCATCGCGATACGGGCAGACTCGATCTGACGAGAAGTGATCCAATGTGGCTCGAGTGATTTCAGTCCGAAAGAACCGAACTCAACCCTATGACCTCTG
>VMDK01000148.1 GCA_008080835.1 Sphingobacteriia bacterium
GCAGAAGAGAAAACAGTGAACGAGGCGTGCTATCACTTGAGCGTTATTTTAAAAGTTGTTTGTTTGTTCGGTACTGATTCCTTCACAATAATGCTGCCATCGTGATAATTCTCAACGATCCGTTTCACCAACGACAGGCCCAGACCCCAGCCTCTTTTCTTCGTGGTGAAACCGGGTTTGAAAATAGTCTTGAAACGATTCGAGGGAATACCTTTACCGGTATCTGAGATCTCAATGATGACGCGACTTTCACGGCGATAGATAAGGTAGTCAATGCGACCTGCACCTTCCATGGCATCCACAGCGTTCTTGGTCAAATTCTCGATCACCCATGCAAAGAGTGGTGCATTCAATGATGCTTCTGCGTCGTCACTTTCATCCTTCACCGTGAACTCCACTTTGCTGGACAGTCTCTTTTGCAAATAACCTACAGTTTCCGTCACGACAGCATGAACAGAGAGTGGTTTCAATACCGGCTCTGATCCGATCTTGGAGAATCGTTCGGTGATGAGTTCCAAACGGCTCAGATCATTTTGCATTTCATGCAGCACTTCATCGTTGTAGTTTGACGGATCGTCTTCGATCAATTCCAGCCAGGCTACCAAACTGGAGATCGGGGTACCAAGTTGATGCGCTGTTTCTTTACTCATTCCTACCCACACCTGGTTCTGCTCTGAACGCCTCGAATAGCTAAAAGCAAAATAGCTCAGCAACAGAAATACGCCAATGATGGAGAGTTGCACATAAGGATAGTACTTCAACTGTGTCAGGAGAATGGAGTTCTCATAGTAAATAATGATCTTCTCCCCTTCGTGGTAGTCCAGTTCGATGGGCTCATTGGCCTCCTTCATCAGTTCCAGACGCTGTTCGAGATAACCCGGTTGTCTTAGTTTGGTAGAGTCAATGTTCCGATAGGTATTGATCGTTCCATCTTCCAATGTTGCGATAACGGGAATAGTATTGTTAGCCATCACCACGCTCAGCGGGAAAGTGATGTCGGCTTCTTCATCTTCCACATGGCTCAGGACTCGCATAGCATCAGCCCAAAAGCGTGCCTTTTCACGCTCTTCAGCCTTCAGGGATTCTACGAGTTGGTTCGTATAGATCAAGGATGCAGCAGCGATGCCTGCCGCGAAGACGAGCAGGAACAGTTTGAGATATGTCTTGACCTGATATGAATTCAATGCTTGGTATTTACGCAAAGAACCTGAATTTCTCGCTTATTTGCAGTGTAAGGCTGTTTAAAGGAACTGTATTGCAATAGATTATGAAGCTATTTACGGAATACAACGGTGAGATCTACGAGATCGATACACAAAAAGGTACGGATCTGTCTCTGGCCATTGGGAATAACACTCTCGTTAATGCGTATTACCTCGGCGACCCGGTGATTCAACCCTTCCGTGCAGGTGATTTTGTGGGATCGGTTGAGCAAGGAGGAAGTGTGAATTGTTATGACGTTTCATTCAATCCGCACGGCAATGGGACACACACCGAATGCGTGGGGCATATCCACCCCGAACACGAGAGCGTGAATAAGCTGATCCGGAGCTATTTTCTATTTGCCCGGGTCATCTCCCTCACACCTGAAAACCGCAATGGGGATCGAGTGATTTCTGCTGATCAGTTACGCGCATTCGACTTGAGCAATGCACCTGCATTGATCATCCGTACGCTGCCTAATTCCAGAGAATCAAAAGCCCGGAACTACTCAGGGACCAACCCGGTTTATATCATGCCGGATGCAGCACAGCACATTCGCGAGCAAAACATCGAACATGTTCTGGTGGATTTCCCATCGGTAGATCGGGAAGAAGATGAAGGAAAGCTGTTGTCACACCGGGAATTCTGGAATGTATCGGGAGAGACAAGACTCCATGCCAGCATCACGGAGTTGATCTATGTACCCGATTCTGTGGCAGATGGTATCTATTGGCTCAACCTGCAGATCGCACCATTTGAATCAGATGCAAGTCCAAGCCGACCAATGTTGTACCCGATTAAGCCAAGATCCTGAGCATGCACAGTGAACAAATCTTGTTTCTCTGTTCTTCGCTGGTCTCCCGACTGATAAATGGGAACAAGATCCTTTCAACTGAATCCATCAAGAAGATCCTTGTTATCAAACTCGATGAAATTGGTGACATGATCTATATGCTTCATGTGCTGGAAGCATTGAAGGAAGAATATCCGGAAGCCAGGATCGATGTGATGTCTCGTTCATTGAATAAAAGTCTAGTCGAATCAAAGGGTATGGAAAATGTGATCACAGATGGAAATATCCCCGGTGGTCGATATGATGTGATCCTTGATATGCGAGGAACTTGGGGTACCATGTTTCAATCTCTGCTTCGGAAGTGCCGATTCCGGTACGACAGAGGAACCATCCGTTTAAAGAACAAGCTAGACAATGGACAGCTGCACGAGCGCATAACCAATTGGGAGATCGCAAAACCCATCTTGGACTCCGCTGAATATCGTGATCCGACATTGAGCTGTACAGAAGAGGAGCGTCTTGAACTGGACCTAACACTTCAAGCTACCGGGTTCACAAAAGGTCAGTATGCCCTGATGCATACTGGAGCTCGCGACTCCATCAGAAGGTGGCCGGCAGAGCGCTTCCTCGAATTGTCGAAACGTTTATTTGAGCAAAAAGGAATGCGAACGGTGATCTGTGGCGGTCCGGAAGAATCTGCTGAGATCGATGCGAACTTCACTGCTGATCACATTCTCAATTTGGCCGGTGAGACCACCTTACTTCAGCTGTCAGACCTGTGTGCTCACGCCAAAATATTTATTGGAAATGAAAGCGGACCACTTCATTTCGCTGTGATCAACAAAACACCGCTAGTTGGCCTATTTGGCGCAGGTGTGAAAGATGTTTTCTATCCTTACAATGAAAACCAGGTGGTCTTGCACAAGTTAGAACTTCCGCTTGAGGATCGCTTGAAGGCGATCAGTGTGGATGAGGTTTGGAACGCACTTCCCGAAGGTGTTTGATCAAAAGCGATCTATCTCCCGGGACATATCCTTCTTTTTGAGATCCTGCCGCTTGTCGTATAGTTTCTTCCCTTTGCCCGGGGCGATCACAAGTTTGATATAACCAGTCTCTGAAACGAATAACTCCAAAGGCACGATCGTATATCCAACATCCTTGACCTTGTTCTTGAGTTTCTTCAATTCCGTTTTTTTCAAAAGAAGGAACCGATCTCGATCAGGATGCTGCTCAGCATATCCGGCTTGTTTGAATTCGGAGATATGCATACCGCGAATGATAAGCCTATCATTGTCGAACAGACAATACGCCTCACCGATGCTGGCTCTGGCATCTCGAACCGATTTCACCTCTGCACCTGTCAACACAATACCGGCTGTGAAAGATCCTTCCAAAGCATACTCATGCCTCGCTTTCCTATTCTTGATATGTACCTGTTTCCTATCCGCCATGTCCGGCCTCTTTGTACAATGCTTTCTTTCTGTCTTCCGATAAAATATATTGTCCGGTAGTGCCTTCTGCAATGAGTTTACCATTCCTATGTGCCTCAAAGGAGCAATGCACATTCCGACCATCCACTTTGTCGAGGATAGCAGTGAGATTGACCTCATCTCCTACCAATGCCGGTGCAAGATGCTTGACGTTCAAATAGGTCCCGATGCCCTCTTCTCCTTCTTCTTTCATCTCCAATACGAACAATCGGCAGACCCATTCGGCATCTCTGCCCAATGCGAATGTTCCATAGAATGGATGAACTTCACCGCTTTCGAAAGTTGCGGTCTCATCTTCGGTCACAACTTTGGAGTAGTATTTCTTATCTCCTGGTTTGAATGGATTGATCATGGTTGCAATTCTATCAAACTTACACCTTCTCCTCCCAAATCCACATGCTCGTACTGAACACCTTTCACATAGCTCTTATTCCTCAGATGATCGCGAATGGCATTTTTCAAGATCCCATCTCCCTTACCATGGATCAAACGTAGTTGGGTAAAGCCAAGCATAATGGCAGTATCGATCCAATCGTCAAGTGTCTCTAGAGCTTCTTGCATGCGCATTCCTCGCATATCCTTTTCGATCTTGAAGTCCTTCTCCTTTTCAAGGATGTAGTTGCGCACATTGATGGTTTTGTCATTCTTTGGTTTACGCGCTTGTGCCTTTACGGGCTGAAGGTCCGTCAGCTTCACGGTGCTCTTCAATATCCCGGCTACTACCAAGGCCTTATTCTTTCTGAGCTCGATGATCTCACCGGTAGATTCACTTCCCTTGATCCTCACTTGATCACCAACCTGGAATACGTGTTCTTCTTGTGCAGGTTGTTCCTTTTGAACCTTATTCTGTTTGGTCAGATCACGATCCAGCTTGGATTTCTTCCTTTCCAATCCGGCTCTGATCTTCCTGGTGCTCATCTTCGCTGCACCTTCTTCCCGTATCTCCCTGATCGTATTCTCTACATCAGCATTGGCATCCTGGAGAATTTTCAACGCCTTGCTTTGAGCATTTTCAATGATACTTCGTTTGCGTTGATCCAATTCATCCTTGAGTTTGTGGTATTCACTCTTCATGCGCTCCATCTCTCGATTCTCCCGTTGGAGATTCTCTCGATCGAGTTCGATGGCTGATTTTTCGTTCTCCAGATCAGATAACAAGCGGTCGACTTTCTCCTGTCTGATATCGATACGCTTTCGCGCTTCTTTCATGATGTCCTTGCTGAATCCTGTCCGCTCAGCCAATTCGAATGCAAATGAACTTCCGGGCTTGCCTATTGCCAGGGTGAATAGCGGTTCGAATTTTTTAGCGTCGAAATTCATCCGCCCATTGATCATACTACTTTCCTTATCAGCCAATGCCTTGAGCTGACCGTAGTGCGTCGTCACCACGCCGAAGATCCCTTTCCGATTCAGCTCCTTGAGTATTGAAGCTGCAAGTGCTTGTCCGAATTGAGGATCAGTACCAACCCCTATCTCATCGATACAGCACAAGGTATCTGCATTGGCATTCGCCAACATGAATTTCATATTCTTCAGATGGCTGCTATACGAGCTTAGATCATTGTCTATCGATTGGTCATCACCAATGTCCACGAATATGTTCGAGTAAAATCCTATCGACGATTCCGGATGACATGGAATCAATAATCCGGATTGTAGACAATATTGAAGCAGTGCCACGGTCTTGAGTGCCACTGACTTACCTCCGGCATTCGGACCGCTGATGAGCAACAGTTTGTTATCCTCATTCAGTTCAATGTTGAGAGGAACGACGTCTATGCCTTTTTGCTTGTGACTCAAATACAAGAGCGGATGCCGGGCTTCTTTTAACACCATACCTCCTGATCTGTGTATCTCAGGAAGGTTAGCATCCAGGTCAATGGCCAATCTGGCTTTGGCTTTGATGAACTCGAGTAAGGCTAATCTGTTAGCTGCTAGTTTGAATTCGCTCAAGTGAGGTCGAAGATCATTACACAAAGCTCTCAGGAGCCGAGTCTTCTCCTGACGGATCGCCGAGCGTATCTCCGTCAGCTCATTGGCCATTTCCAAAGAACCGAGCGGTTCGATATAAAAGATCTTTCCGTTGCCGGAAACATCCTGAACCACCCCATCTACCTTGCGCTTGTGCTCAGCAATGATGGGTATTACGAATCTGCCATCTCGAATAGTGATGTCGGTCTCTGCCGTCCATCCGCTTTCACTGCATTTCTTATAGACACTATTCAGGTGCCTCTTCAGGTTTCTGCTTCGATCATCTTCGCGTTCATGAAGTTCACCCAGTTTCTTGCTCGCGTTGTATTTCCACTCTCCATTTGGCGTAAAGAGTTTGTCGATCCGTGATACGAGCGTCTCGTCGATGGATGCATCTTCCAAACACAGCTGCAGATTGGGATACTGCTCCTGATTTTTTCCAAAGAATGCATACGCAGCACCTGCAGTATGGATCAGATCACGAATTGCGATGAGTTCTTCATATTCCAGGAAGTTGTTCTTGAGGGAGAGTTTATCAAATATTTGACCCAGTTCGTCACTCACAAGAAGAACCGGACCTCCGCTCTCTTCCAGGATCTCTTTGAACTCCTTGGTTTGAAGCAGCCAACTTTCCATAAGCTCAAAGGATGGACCAGGCTTCATCTTCAGTGCAAAGGACTTGGCTAAAGCACCTCTGCACCGATCGGCAACTAACTGAGCTATTCGCGTGAATCCGATCTTCTCCTCTATCCCATCGGTGAACATCATTCCAGTCGGTTGAGTTTTTCAAGCACGATCTCATCCACGGCCTGGAGCACATCCGGATGTCGCGCATACCATTTGAAACTGGTGTCCACTTGTTCTGCCTCGACCTCATGAAGCCGATATATCAAGTAGTAATTACTATCCAGAAAATTGTCGCGGGTCTTACCGTTTCTGATGCTGATCTTCTGTTGAGCTTCTGCCAAGCGAATATCCACAAGGATGGCAGCAAACTTCTCCGGTTGTAAGAGATGAGACGGGACTTCCGTCTTCTTTTGCTTACAAGCACCAAGTAGTGCTGTCAAGGCCAAAGCTATTGTATAGATTTGCATCCTCATAGTGCTTGCAATGATACAGGAAAATCTCGACGCAATACTCAATATCATTGGTGATACGCCCCTTATCGCAGTCTCCAAGAATCGCTCCATGGAAGAGTTGAAAGAACTCTATAACTGTGGTGTTCGGATCATGGCAGAGAACAGGGTTCAGGAACTGACACGGAAACACCACGAATTACCAGATGACATTCAATGGCACATGATCGGTCATTTGCAACGCAATAAGGTCAAACAAATAGCCTCTTTCGTGGAGATGATCCATAGCGTTGACTCTTTAAGACTACTAAAAGAGATCGACAAGCAAGCGGAACGATGCGGTCGTATGCTAAAAGTTTTACTCCAGGTACATATCGCAGATGAGGAGAGCAAATTCGGTTTTGATCGTAATGAGTTGATCCAACTTGTTAAATCCGGAGCATGCTCCAATTTTGATCATGTTTCGATCTGCGGTCTGATGGGAATGGCCACGTTCACAGACGATGAGGATCAGGTCAAATCGGAGTTCAAATCCCTACAGGAATTGAAAGAGGGACTAAAACCTTTAATGTCGGATCCGGAACAATTCACAGAGCTTTCCATCGGAATGAGTCAGGATTGTCATATAGCTGTAAAATGCGGTTCTACAATGGTTCGCGTCGGAAGTCGGCTCTTCCGATAAAAATTAGAAATTCACACCTGCCAATTAGTTAAATGCCTCATTACAAGTCACATAGACTACAGTGTGCATAACTTAAGCGTGGGTGACGAAATTGTTACGAGATACAGCTCACGCAATCAAAATTCTCTAACGACCTTTGCGAAGTTTTAGCAAGAGGGAGAAAAACACCCTTTTCGCTATCAAATTACTGAGCTATGAAAAATTTGAAATGGCTTGTTCTGGTTGTCGGGATGATATCCCTGCCTTTCGTTGGTAAAAATAATGCCAGTGCAGAAAAAAACAAATTCGTAGTCAAAAAAATTGAGCGAGTTCAAAAAGATTTTGCTCCAAAGACTATCAAACAGGTTTCTGACTCGATCTGTTACTCTATTGGCGTACCTGCCAGACTGGTACGAGAGATCGGTGAGAATGAAAGTAACTGGCGTTGTATCAAGTCTCTTTCCGGTGGGACAGACTTCGGTGACCTTCAGGTCATTGACATCACATTTGACTATTGGTACAATCGCCTCAGCCTCAACGGAGGGAAGACACGTAAGAACTACCTGATCGTGGGTATTCACTACTTGAAATACTGTCACGACATGTATGGTTCATGGGAGAAAGCGCGCTATGCGTATGCTCGAGGTAGCTGGAAGTCTCCATACCGCTGGACATCCCTTGAGAAGAAATTCATGACGAAGATCGACTGGTCACAGTACGACAGTTGATTTGTTCATGTTTACTTAGGTTACCCCCACACTTCGGTGCTGGGGGTTTTTTATTAACATACGTACGCTTATTCCTCATTATCAATGCGTAAGGCTACGAAAAATGCATAGGGCAATTAATATTTGCACAGGAATTGCACAAAAAGAGCTGCTTTCAACTACTTACTCCTATTGGCTGAAGCTCTCTTTCACTTTGCCGCGACCCAACCTATAATGTCATCAAAATGCTATGAGTATGGGACCCTGTGAAAATGCCCCGGAATTGTTGTGGGAGACAGTACACAGATTTTTCTCTAATCCACTTTAGGCGCTCGAATTTAGTCCTGAACTCCAATCATACTATTTTTGATGTTATGAAACGAGTTACACCCATTTCTAAACAAACCTCATTTTTTAGAAAGTTTGGATTTAGGGTTAAGGATGGTTCTGATTACCCTCACTTTGTAACCATGACACGAGAAATTGACAACAACCTGGTCGTTTAATATTTACAATTGTAGGATGTTTACTACCGTATGTATTGATAACAGTGGTCTGATAAGACATAAACCCTTAAGAGAAGAGTTTGAGGGTAATAGACTTAATATGTAATAAAGTGAATAATTGGGTAGACAAACATGAGATAATGAGATGGTGTTCTATAAAACCAACCACCTACAAGAAAAGATTAAAAACCATAGACCCTCATGACAGGAGGAGTGTTTTCAGGGGTAAAACAGAAATCAATATCATAAAGGTATATTCTAACTTCTGTCCCAACACACCACCATTAAATGAATACAGGTCAATTTTATCCTATTCCCAATCAGTTGATTGGAGTTTTATTGGAAACATTGTTCCCGTCTCCTCTTCACCATTTGACCTAAAAAATAAAGTGTGTTTTCTTTTTGATGGTTGGTTACTGAAAGATAAAGATGTTGAGGTGGTATACTCCATTGAGCCAAACCCGAAGGACGAGTATTTTCATTCACACTTCTTAATCAAGACTACTATTCCTAAACCTGACATTGAAAAGGATATTCTGATGGTATGTGATGAAAACAGTATCCGAGAGAGTAGAATATTTGTTAGGGACTTTAATCCCTGTATTGGTTCAGGAGTGGATTACACACTTAAAAACCCATCAGGTGGATGTGGGTATTTGAGTAGGGTAATTCATTTAGTTTGAAATTATAACAAAACTACTCAGACAATTTCGTATCCTCAGGTATGTCACCTTTATCACTGTTGTTGTCCCTTTCTATTAAATGAGAAATAAGGATTAGTATTATACAAAAGAGAAGTGCGTGTCCAAGAGAACTTCCTGAGTAAGGGACTGTGTAAATTTCAATAGTGGGTTTCCAACTATGTAAATTGATATGTATAAAAAAGAATAACCACATTATTATCCTAAACTTTTGAGACCCAAAAAATGAAGGGTATTGGTAAGATATTTTCAAACTACGCGATGAAATAATATCCTCTAAGTTTTCCATAAATCTCGTTAAATAAAAGAAAATCGTGAATACATAAGGAAGAAATATCAAATATACTTTAGTGTTTTTAAATAGTGGATACCAATCAGATTTTGTGTTCCATAAATCAAACCATGAAAATATTTCAAATAAAATCAAGATAATGGACAATATTAAAAACAATCCAAACCCCAATATAATAACGAGAATACTAAAACCAACTTCATTTTTTATTTTATAACTTTTCCTGTTAGTATCCATAACTTCCACTCTTTTCTAATTT
>VMDK01000056.1 GCA_008080835.1 Sphingobacteriia bacterium
TAGCGGTCAGCTGCACTTACAATGGGCACCGCAAAGTCGAGCCATTGGATATAAGGTGTATATGCTGGACTCGGGTTTAATGCGCCTGCAGGGAACAACCACGAATCCATTCTTCACGATCAAAGGACTGGATAATGGTCAGGACTATTGGGTCTCTGTAGCGATCATCGATCAGACCGGAGCAGAAGGACCGAGGAGTAATGGAGTGCGATTCAGGCCGGTTGCAGGAGTGAATCCGGTGGAATTCGTAGCGCAACCTTCCAACAGGCATATCTGTGCCGGAAACAGTGTTAATTTCAGTGCTACGGCTAATGGAACCTTGAGCATATTCTACCGTTGGCAAGAGAGTGATGACAATGGGGCATCATGGAGAAACCTGTCCAATCTCACTACATCTCTTTCGATTGCAAATGCCGGAATTGAATACGACGATCGGTTGTATCGAATATCCGGTGTTAATCAGTGTCGAGATACCGTTTTCAGCAAGGCAGCCTATTTGAGAGTAGATACGGTCTTGCAGTACTCCATGCGATATGATTCCATTCACCTTTGTCTTGGTCAGGACTCCTCTATCGAGCTCGACCTTAAAGCTTCGAATGAACCGGTATATCGCTGGTTTTACAAAAAGCGTATTACAGACAACCTCAAGAATTTAGGGACCTCCGGAAGGAGTTTTGAGCGAAACAATGTGACGGAAGCTCAGGAAGGATATTACGGAGTTCAACTTGTGAACCAATGTGGCACTGTTGGCCCAAATTCGTTCACTTTCATGGAAGTCCGTCCTCCTTTATCCATTATCAATGAACTCACGGATACGGTCTGTGTTGGAGCTTCCACCACACTATCTATCGAAGCACGAGGAGGTGATCCCAACAACTATATGTACAAATGGATCGTCAACGGCCGAGAGTACACTCAGCAAGGAATTGTATTATACCCAACGGTTGATCAAACGATCACAGCTGCTGTTTTCGACAATTGCTCCGCGGATACAGTCAAAAGGAATATTGATATAGTCATGCGTGACAAACTGGAAGTGGACCTTGGGGTTGATCAAGTCATTTGTAATGGTCAGACATTCAATATTGAAGCAAAAACCACCGGGGGAGACAAGGCCGGATACAGCTACCGCTGGTCGGATGGCAATACCTCAGGTGCCATTAGAGAAGTTGATGTATTCAATTCAGGCACATACGCAGTTACGCTAACAGATAACTGCACCGTGGACCCTGCCACGGACGAGATAAACGTGCAGGTTCGGGAGCCATTGGAACTCGAGTTGGAGTCTGAGTTTGACACAGCGTGTTACTTGCAGGAGTTTGAGATCACTGTAAATGCGAACGGAGGATTTTCGACGCAGTATAATTTCTTGTGGGATGGCGCTCCGGGCCCTCAGCAGCGGACTTTCAAATTGACCGAGAGTCGATCGTTTATCGTTGAACTGGAAGATGGATGTACCCCTGAAAGCAGTTTTGACACGATCTATATTGTTGTTCGAGATAGCCTCAAACTGCAGATAATTGGCCAGGATACAGCATGTTCCGGCGAGACGGTTCAATTCACGGCTGAAGCGTCCGGAGGGAATCCGATGGAATACCTTTTACTGTGGAACGGCACAGAAGGTGCTCAGACAATGGATCTCGTCGCTTCAGATGTTACTCCGCTGACGGTCAGATTGGAAGACGGATGTACACCTCAATCTATTGAATCCGAGAAGGAGATATTCATCCGTGAACCACTTTCCGCGGCACTTTTGGCTACCGATTACATCATTTGTAAAGGTGAGCAGATCGGTATTGGATTCCAACCTCAAGGTGGTCGGTCAGAAACATATACGATACTTTGGAGTAATGGAATGGTGGATGCCGAGACCATCAAAGTTTCACCTGAAAGTACCACTAAATATGACTTTACACTTTCGGACGGTTGCACGGTTCCGGAGTATACAAATAGCATCGAGGTCGTCGTTCGTTCGGAACTAAAGGTTGACCTGGGACCTGACCTACAAAAATGTGCAGAGGATCAGCGCTTTTTACAATTACAGGGTTCAGGCGGTATCGGCGATCAGTACCGCTGGTTCGTGAACGGAGCGGAGATCAGCGGTGATGTCTTAGAGATGAGTGATTCGGTTACAGCCACGTATGTGGTGGAACTTCGCGACGATTGCACGGTGGAATCAGGCTATGATACCTTGGAGGTGCTCATTGTCCCATTGGAAAACACTTCATTCATGGTAGAAGGTAGGGACGACAAACTGGTCAAGTTGAAAACAACTGAGAGTCCCAACACTATTCTCTACTATTGGGGGGATGGATCCACATCCACAGAAACAGATGCATTTGTTGAGCACCTGTATGCCGATCACGGAACCTACAAAATTTGTAAGACTGAAAGCGACAATATCGGATGCAAGCGAAGCCATTGTGAAGAGTTGGATCTGTATGATCCGTTTGGAGTAAGCGAGATCGGAGTGGAAGTCTTTCCAAACCCGAGCAGCAGCTCAACGTTCGTCAGAACGGATCGCATCAGTGGAAATGTACAGCTTCTTCTTTACGACGCAACAGGTAAACTGCTTATTCAAAAGGAGTTGACTAACACATCTGAGACTTTGTTCGAGATAGATCTGACCTCATATTCTACCGGAATGTACTTCTTGCATGTGGAGGTGAACGGGGAACGCAATGTCTTCCCTGTCGTGAAACAATGATAAGCTGTTGGTAAATAGCCGTGTCGGGTTTTCCTTTTGCTGACTTTATCAGCAAATTTGCAGCAGAGAAAGACGAATGATACACATCAGCCGATTGCGAAGTGAGCCTGAGCTCATCATTGAGAGATTGAAGAAGCGCGGGATCGATGCTTCTGAGACAGTGAACGAGATCCTCGATCTGGATAAGGACGTGCGCAAACTCAAGCAGGAATCGGAAAGTCTTAAAGCCGAATCCAACAAAGCTGCCAAGGAGATCGGAGAAATGTTCCGCAATGGTAAAGGTGCTGAAGCCGAAGCGCTGAAAAAACGCACAGGCGAGATCAAGGAGCAACTTAAGACCATGGATGCGGATCTTGCTGAAATGGCGGGCAAACTCGATGCAGCAATTGTTTCTCTTCCCAATACACCTTCAGAATCCGTTCCGGCGGGAGTGAGCGAGGACGACAATGAAGTAGTGCTCACCTGGGGTGAAAAGCCATCACTTAGTGGTGCCGTAAAGCCACATTGGGAGCTCACTGAGCAATACGACCTCATCGATTTTGAGCTTGGTGTAAAGATCACAGGTGCCGGATTTCCGGTCTACAAAGGGCAGGGCGCCCGATTGCAACGCGCCCTCATCAATTTCTTTCTGGACAAAGCGCGAGATGAAGGATATATGGAAGTTCAACCGCCTATTCTTGTAAATGAGGATAGCGGATTCGGTACGGGTCAGTTACCCGATAAAGAAGGTCAGATGTATCACGTGACCGGCGACAACTTATATGTGATCCCGACAGCGGAAGTGCCGATCACCAATATTTACAGGGATGTGATCCTGAATGCGGATCAACTTCCTGTGAAAAACGCAGGTTATACTCCTTGTTTCCGACGTGAAGCCGGAAGCTACGGAAAAGATGTTCGCGGGTTGAATCGCTTGCACCAGTTCGACAAAGTAGAGATCGTTCAGATCGTTCATCCATCTGATTCATATGACGTACTTGAGCAAATGCAATCGTACGTTCAGTCACTGCTTCAGGATCTGGGTTTGCACTATCGCGTGTTGAAATTGTGTGGTGGGGATCTGGGATTCACCTCGGCGCTCACCTATGATATGGAAGTGTACTCAGCCGCTCAGGAGCGATGGTTGGAAGTGAGTTCTGTTTCGAACTTCGGGAATTTTCAGGCCAATCGACTCAAACTCCGTTACAGAACGGAAGACGGCAATACAGAGTTAGCTCATACCTTGAACGGAAGTGCATTGGCACTCCCGCGGATCGTTGCTGCTCTTTTGGAAAACAATCAAACTGCCGGTGGCATTGTTATGCCTGAAGTACTTCGTCCTTATTTGGGATTTGATAAGATCACTATTTGAAGCGATTGTTTCATATCGTCCTCCTGCTATTGATGTCCGATTTTGCCTCGGCGCAATTCAATACATTGCCTTGTATCGATTCCAGCAGGATCAGTCCTTTCTTTCAGTGTAATGACCCGAGGTTTCAGCCTGTTTGTGGATGTAACTTTGTGACCTACCGCAATGACTGCGTGTCATTCAACATTTACGGAGTAAATAGAGTCGAGTATGAAGGAGTATGCCAGAATGATGTGTTCTTCTTCGACTTCTTCCCAAATGTGGTGACATACCAATTCCGCTTCTTCCTGCAATTCTGGGATAAGGGTGCTGCAACCATCGAGATTCGCGATGCCTTTGGGAAATTGCAATTCTACCAGTTGGTGTCTTCTCGAGAGTATTTTGAGACCGTGATCGATGGTTCCTATCTGAGACCCGGGATCTACTTCATTTCAGTTCGGTCCGGAAATGTCTACAAGGTGAAGAAATTCGTACGGGTAGTAGGTTAATGCTTTTGTACACGTACTTGGGAAGGACATTAAGAGCCAAATGAGAGTAACAGAAGGAATTACAATTACTCTCAGTTAATTTCGTCAGTATGCGAGTTCAATTTCTGGCCTTAATTCTCATCGTGTCGGCTTCCGTTAGTGGACAATCCCTCTTGTTCAGCACGGATAGTGTATACGCTGAGGGTTCTGTCCAAGAACTAATCGTTAGAACTCCTGTACTACTTTTCTCCAATGAAACGGACAGCACAATCACGGTCAAAATTAGGCAGATCCAATCCAATCGAGATAGCTTCAATTGGGAGCGAACGTTGTTCGATCATGTCATCACCTACCCTCCAAACATCAATGAGATACAAGTCAGCCTTGACACTGGTGATACCGGACGTTTGGTTTTCGAATACTATCCGAATTCCCGGCTCGCATGTGTTGAAGAAGAATATGAATTCAGCTTAGTTGGGTCCACTGATACATTCCACATCAAGGTCATTGCATGTAGTAGAAGTGCGTCGTCATCACTTGACATTAGATATCCTGGATTCGAGCTTTATCCGAACCCTGCGAGTGATCGATTGATGATCCGGACTGATCACAATTGGGAGTATGTAGTGATACATCATTTGGATGGTCGGGTTTTGAAAGAGCTGCAATTTGAAGAGACTCTGGATGTAGGGTTCCTTCAACCTGGAATGTATCTATTTGATATGATCGATCAAACCGGATTTATCATGCGAAAGAAGTTTTTTAAGGTCATGTGATCCGACCTTTAAAGCATGTGGTTCACAGTTGATCTTGCTAGGATTTGAATAGTTGTCTTGGCATGGACGCAAGATGTTTGTCCATGAACGCGCACAGGTTGTTGAATTCTGAGAGCTGAGATCTTGAATGGACACGTTCAATTTTCGATTCTTTGTGCATGTGAAAGGTCGGTTTGAACAGTTCATAGCCTAGGGTCTGCAGTAAGGTCATCAGCGCATCGATCTCCTCATGGGGAGATATTTCCTGATTGACCTCAATGATCAAAGCCGGCCGATGTCTTTCGATCACTTATAGGCCTCCCAGCACAGCCTTGTATTCAAAGCCCTCAATGTCCAATTTGATCAGGTCAACATTTTCATCAGGGCCCACTATTTCATCCAAGGTGGTTTGAGTTATTTCCGTTGAATCGTGGTCGGCAAATGATGCCAACATGGAATTTGATCCTGCTGAAGGGGTGATGTGCTCGTAGATCACCCCTGGACCTGCTTCATTTGAAAGTGCGAGTTGAAATGTTTGAACATTATCTGAGTGGGTATTCAGGCCGAGATTTTCGAGAAGTTTGTTGTAAGTTTCAGGGTAGGTTTCAAAGGCAAATACTTTCCCCTGAGGCCCAACAAGTTTCGACGCATACAATGACATGAAACCGATGTTGGCTCCCCCGTCGAGAAATGCGGATCCCTCTTTGAGAATGAAGCGCATGATCTGAAGTGTGCCCTTTTCATAAGTCCCAAACAAGCGCAAGTGGCTTTCAATTCCTTCACCCACCTTGTCCACGTTCATCTTGAATCCATACAGGGTACGAATCAAGGCAGGATCAGACCTGTGACCGGGCATTATTTTCAAGAGAGTGATTTTACCTTTCTTGCTCAGAGGGAAACTAGGATGAACTATGATTCCGTTGATTCGGTAAATTATTCGCTCTAATAACAACTTGAGTTTGGAAAATGCCCGGTTCATCTTCAAACAAAGGTCTCCACTTTTTTTGAGGTTATATGCACGCTTTGCCCTTACCCATTTCTTCACGTCCTTTGTCCAAAGCAGATACCCATGAGACTTCAGACTATACATACAGGAAATTTCAAACTCGACGGTGGTGCCATGTTCGGAGTTGTGCCCAAATCAATATGGCAGCGATTGAATCCGGCCGATGACAATAACATGTGCAATTGGGCCATGCGATGCCTGTTGGTGGAAGATGGTGATCGTCTCATCTTGATCGACAACGGTCTGGGTGACAAGCAGAGCGAAAAATTCTTTGGATACTATTATCTCAATGGCGACGATAGTCTCGAAAAGTCACTACATACCGCGGGTGTTGATTTCGGAGACATCACCGACGTGGTGCTGACTCACTTGCACTTCGATCATTGCGGTGGAAGTGTGAAGTGGAATACCACAAAGGATAAATTGGAACTCCAATTTCCAAATGCGACATATTGGTCGCACAAAGACCATTGGAGAACGGCCACCGAACCGAATCCTCGAGAAAAGGCTTCCTTTCTGCAGGAGAATATCCTTCCGATCCAGGAAAGCGGACAACTACGGTTCATTGGTGACGATATGAGGATATCCGACAATATCAAAGCGTTCATTGCAAATGGACATACCGAGGCCATGATGGTCCCATTGATCAATTACAATGGCCGAACTTTGGTTTTCGCAGCGGATCTGATCCCCTCGGCTGCTCATGTCCCCGTGAACTACGTGATGGCATACGATGTGCAACCATTGATCAGCATGTCTGAATCACAAACATTCCTGGAGGAGTGCCTAGCAAATGATTATACGCTCTTCTTTGAGCATGACCTGGTCAACGAATGCGGCAAGGTGAAGCAGACTGAGCGAGGCATCAAATTGGATCGAACGCTGAGTTTGGATGAATTCATCCAAGGCTGAACCTAGGAGATCACCGCTTTTTCAAGTCGAAGAGATCCTTACGTCGATCCTTCAAATTTCGGACAGCTCCGAATTCATGAAGCTCTCTCAAGAGTCCGATGTCTACATCGGCGATCAGGATCATTTCCGTATTTGGCGTAGCCTCGGCTTTTATTCCACTTGTAGGGAAGGAGAAATCGCAAGGAGTGAACACGGCTGATTGAGCGAATTGGATGTCCATGTTCTCTACTTTCGGCAAGTTGCCTACACTTCCGGCTATCGCCACATAACATTCATTTTCAATGGCTCTTGCCCTTGCGCAATACCGAACTCGCGAATAACCGTTCTGTGTGTCGGTCAGGAATGGGACGAAGAGAATGTCCATGCTATCATCGGCAAGTATTCGACTCAATTCCGGGAATTCAGAATCCTAACAGATGAGTATTCCGATCTTTCCGCAGTCGGTGTCGAAGGTTTTCAACTCCGAACCTCCTCGCAAACCCTACATTTTCTCTTCATCGGGGGTAACGTGGAGCTTTTCGTAACGCTCTACAGTACCGTCGCGCCGACAGAGATACCCGATATTGTACAAGTGTCCGTCGCGTATCTCAGGCATGCTGCCCGAAATGATGTTAATGTTGTACGAAATGGCAAATGCGGAGAATTGTTCAACGATCTCCTGCGTATACGTGGCCAACTCCCGAATTGATTCTGCAACGCTGAGGTTGTTCTTCAATGCCATCAATGGCGCATTGAAGAACTCAGGGAACAACGCGAAATCGGAACGGTATCCCGATACGGCATCGATGAAGTACTCAGCTTGTTGCAATAACGCTTCTACATTGTTGTAGGGTCGCATTTGCCACTGGATCAGACCAAGCCTTACCACAGTCTTTTTCGTAGCCGCTTTTTTAGAGGGCTTCTGGTAATAGATATTGTTCCATTCCAGCATCACGGCATACTCGTCGGAATGAGTGTCACCATGGAGGTAGCCCTTCAGTACCCGAGTGGGATGGAAGTCATTTGAGATCTGGAAGTTCAATACCGGATCCTCGATCTCTTTTGCCCGGACCTTTTCGATGTACTCCTTGGGGGTGAGCTCCTCTTTGAATTTGTGATAATTCGGGATCCTACCTCCAAATACGATCCCTTTGAGATTGAGCTTTTCGCAAAGTTCCTTTCGGTAATCATAGAGCCTTCGGCCCAATCTCATTCCCCGGTATTCGGGTAAAATGAAAATATCGATCCCGTAGAGGATATCTCCGTCATCGCTGTGTGAATCGAAGGAGTATTTCGCAGTGATCTCTTCATAGGTATGGTTGTCAGCCAACAAATCTGAATCGACAATAATGCTCAATGCGCAGCCTGCCAGTCGGCCGTTCACCTTGAGCACGACTTGTCCTTTCTTGAATTTATCGAGAAGGGTAGAGATATGGGACTCCTTCCAGTAGGAATCCGACATCGATTGATAGGAAGAAACCATTGCCTTCTTCAGCTCCTGATAATCCTCCATGTCGAGGTATTTCAGTTCTATACTGTCGATCTCAGTTATTTCCATTTTTAGTTTATCGTAGGTGCTTACGAAGATAGTGCTCCTCTTGGTCTGTCACGTCAATGAATTTCAGTCATTTCCCTGGAGAAATTACGCATTAAGATAACCTCTCACAACGCCATTTGCGAAGCAAAGCACCCTTATCTTTGCCTCTCTCAAAGTCGAATATCATGTCAGACGATTTTAAAGAAGATGCGCTCATATACCACCAGAAGAATCGACCCGGGAAGATCGAGGTGGTACCTACCAAACCCACTCATTCGCAACGCGACCTGAGCTTGGCCTATAGTCCCGGAGTGGCCGAACCGTGTCGGGCGATAGAGGCCGACCCCGATAACGTGTACAAGTATACCGCGAAAGGTAATCTGGTAGCTGTCATTTCGAACGGTTCTGCCGTACTTGGATTGGGCGATATCGGACCCGAGGCTTCCAAACCGGTCATGGAAGGTAAAGGGCTGTTATTCAAGATCTTCGCCGACATCGATGTGTTTGACATTGAACTGAACTGTAAAGGTGTTGACGACTTTGTACATGCCGTCAAGGCAATGGAACCAACTTTCGGTGGAGTCAACCTGGAAGACATCAAAGCACCGGAGAGCTTTGAGATCGAGCAGCGCTTGAAAAAGGAGTTGAAGATTCCGGTGATGCATGACGATCAGCACGGGACT
>VMDK01000018.1 GCA_008080835.1 Sphingobacteriia bacterium
CTCCTTACCTTGTTTTTTCAAAGAGGAATTTTCGATCTGTACCAATACTTTGGCGGCCTGTTCTCCTCCCATTACGGCAATTTTGGCTGTTGGCCATGCTACGATCAAGCGAGGGTCATAGGCCTTCCCGCACATGGCATAGTTGCCTGCGCCGTAGCTGTTGCCCATGATCACCGTGAATTTCGGCACAGTGCTATTGCTCATGGCATTTACCATCTTAGCACCATCCTTGATTATGCCCCCATGTTCTGAGCGAGAGCCAACCATGAACCCGGTCACATCCTGAAGGAAGACCAATGGGATCTTTTTCTGGTTGCAGTTCATGATGAACCTTGCGGCCTTATCTGCCGAGTCTGAATAGATCACTCCACCGAACTGCATTTCGCCTTTTTTGGATTTCGTAAGCTCACGATTATTGGCCACTATACCTACTGACCATCCATTGATCCGGCCATAGCCACAAATGATGGTCTTTCCGTATCGCTCTTTATACTGCTCAAACTCTCCTTTGTCTACCAGACGCTTGATCACTTCCAGGGATTTGTACGGCTTGGCGCGGTCTTCGGGAAGGATACCATAGATGTCCTTTTCTGATTCAGCCGGTGGGAATGATTCTGTCCTGTTAAATCCGGCGCGGTCACGTGCGCCGATCTTATCCATCAGGAATCTGATTCGATCAAGGCATGATTTGTCGTCTGGAAAGCGATCATCTATCACGCCACTGATCTCGGATTGCGCAACGGAACCACCCAGGGATTCGTTGTCGATATCCTCACCGATGGCCGCCTTGACAAGATAAGATCCTGCCAGGAATATGGAACCCGTCTTATCGACGATCAGTGCTTCATCGCTCATGATGGGCAAATAGGCTCCTCCTGCCACACAGCTTCCCATTACCGCTGCGATCTGGATGATACCCATACTGCTCATCACCGCATTGTTGCGGAATATTCGACCGAAGTGCTCTTTATCCGGGAAGATCTCGTCTTGCATCGGCAGATATACTCCGGCGCTATCTACGAGATAAATGATCGGCAGGCGATTCTCCATGGCAACCTCCTGGAACCGCAGGTTCTTTTTTCCTGTGATCGGGAACCACGCACCGGCTTTCACTGTGGCGTCGTTTGCCACTACAATACATTGATGTCCGGCAACTCGAGTGATACCTCCTACCACTCCACCGGCAGGACATCCTCCTTGTTCCGGGTACATCTCATACCCGGCGAAGGCTCCGATCTCCAGAAAGTCGGCATCGTCATCTTTGAGATAATCGATGCGTTCACGGGCCAACATCTTGCCTTTAGCGATCTGTTTGGCCTGTGACTTTTCCCCTCCTCCTTTATAGATCTCATGAAGCAGGCGTTTGGTCTTGCCAACCAATAACTTCAAGCTATCTTCATTTTTATTGAATTCTACTTCAGAATTTTTCATTGCACCAAAAATAAGGAACCTGTTCGTCTGATCGCGTTTTGATCTACTCGCATTGGTTCTTTGGAGTTAACAATTTCAACGTATTGCAGTTTGCAATTGCACAGGCATTTGGACTTCAGAAATCATTACAAGTTGCAAGGGTAGTTCCGTTCGCTATTCGATAAGAATGACTTAACTTTGCGCCCGGTCGGCACGACCAGCTCCTTCTGAACTCCCCCAGGGCAGGAATGCAGCAAGGGTAGGAAGTTGTAGCGGTGCGATGCCGGCCTTTTTTATTGTAAAAAAATCAGTCGGTTCCCGTGAATTGATAAAAAAAAGCCCCACTCTCAGAGCGGGGCTTTTTCATTGAAGAAAAATTTTATGTGTTAAGCGAGAACGATGATCTTGTTGTTCAACACCTCGACGATGCCGCCGTTGATCTCGAATTTCTCGACACCATTTTCCGTTTTGACCTCGAGTGTTCCTTCGGTCAAACTAGAAATAAGAGCTGCGTGATTGTTCAGAGTTTCAAATCCTCCGGCTGAACCAGGGAATTTGGCAGATTCAACTTCGCCGCTGAACAGGGTCTTTTCGGGTGTGATGATCTCCAGATACATAACTTCTAGCTTAAATGATTATGCTTCAGCTTCAGCAAGCATTTTCTCTCCGGCTTCGATCGCTTCTTCGATCGAACCTTTCAAGTTGAATGCTGCTTCAGGATATTTATCAACCTCACCATCCATGATCATGTTGAATCCTTTGATGGTTTCGTTGATGTCAACGAGAACTCCAGGAATACCTGTGAACTGCTCCGCAACATGGAATGGTTGAGAAAGGAAACGCTGAACACGACGTGCGCGGTGTACGACCAATTTATCTTCTTCACTCAATTCATCCATTCCGAGGATGGCGATGATGTCCTGCAATTCCTTGTAGCGTTGGAGAAGCTCTTTTACACGCTGAGCAGTATCGTAGTGCTCGTTTCCAAGTACGTCCGGAGAAAGAATACGTGAAGTAGAATCCAGAGGATCCACCGCAGGGTAAATACCCAAAGACGCGATCTGGCGACTCAATACCGTAGTTGCATCAAGGTGAGCAAAAGTCGTTGCAGGTGCAGGGTCAGTCAAGTCATCCGCAGGTACGTATACCGCTTGTACAGATGTGATCGAACCTCTGTTGGTCGATGTGATACGCTCCTGCATCACACCCATCTCACTCGCAAGAGTTGGCTGGTAACCTACCGCTGATGGCATACGTCCCAGAAGGGCAGATACCTCAGAACCAGCTTGCGTGAATCGGAAGATGTTGTCAACGAAGAACAGGATATCACGTCCTCCTGATTGCTCATCTCCATCACGGAAATATTCTGCAACACTCAATCCAGAAAGTGCAACACGTGCACGTGCTCCCGGAGGTTCGTTCATCTGACCGAAGATGAATGTCGCTTTAGATTCTTTCAATTTTTCTTTGTCAACTTTAGACAGGTCCCATCCACCTTCTTCCATGGACTTCAGGAATTCCTCTCCGTAGTTGATGATACCTGATTCAAGCATCTCACGCATCAGGTCATTTCCTTCACGTGTACGCTCACCAACACCGGCAAATACCGACAAACCGTCGTACGCTTTCGCGATGTTGTTGATCAGCTCCTGGATAAGTACCGTTTTACCTACCCCGGCACCACCGAACAAACCGATCTTTCCTCCTTTTGCATAAGGCTCGAGAAGGTCGATCACCTTGATCCCGGTGAACAATGGCTCAACCGCCGTACTCAAGTTTTCATATTTCGGCGCAGGTTGGTGGATCGCACGACCTTCGGAAGAATCAATTTGATCGATCCCGTCGATAGATTCCCCTACCACGTTAAAAAGTCTTCCTTTGATCTCTTCACCGATCGGCATTCTGATCGGAGTACCCTGGTCAACTACTTCCATTCCACGAACCAATCCTTCTGTGGAGTCCATGGAGATGGCGCGCACCATGTTTTCACCAAGGTGCTGCTGTGTTTCCAATACGAGCTTGCTGCCGTTGTCAAGTGTGATGTGCAGTGCATCGTAGATCTTTGGGAGTTCAGATCCTTCGACGTCGAAGCTTACGTCCACTACCGGGCCGATGATCTGGGCGATTTTTCCTGTGTTTGCCATTTGTTTTGAGTATTACTTATGTACCTCGTAAAATCCGCGCAAAAGTACGTCTCAGCGGTTTCTTTTTCCAAGGATTTTGGCAATATTTTCTTTCCCATTTTGAACAAGAAAAATCCGGATTCTTCGGCGGTGTTAAACCTCAAAAAATCAATTATTTAGAGTAATCGCAACTCGCAGTGCTCTAAAAATGGTACAATTTTCTATTTTTGAAACAATTAGTCCCTAAATGAGTCAACCAGCCAAAGAATCGTTCAAGATCTTCATAGTTGAAGATGACCAATGGTACGGTGAAGTGATTGAATATCATCTCTCTCTAAATCCCGATCTGAGCATCAAGCGATTTGATAATGGTGAGGATTTCCTGAAGGCTCTGGACGAGCAGCCCGACTTGGTCACACTGGACTACACTCTTCCAGATATTTCCGGTGAAGATGTATTAAAACGAGTGAAGGAGTTCGATCCTGAGTTGCCTGTGGTGATCATCTCGGGACAGAACGATATAGCTACGGCCATCAAACTCCTGAAAGAGGGCGCTTACGATTACATCACGAAAGACGACGAGACCAAAGACAGGATCTGGAACATCATCCGGAACATTCGTGAGAAGCAGGATCTGAAAGCGGAGATATCCCAGCTGAAAAGTCAGATCCGTCAGAAATACGACTTTACGAAATCGATCATAGGGAATTCGCCTTCGATGAAGCGCGTGTTCAACTTGATCCAGAAGTCGTTGAATAGCAATATCACTGTGTCGATAACCGGTGAGACCGGTACGGGTAAAGAGGTGGTGGCGAAGTCTATCCACTACAACAGCAAAAGGAAGAACAAACCATTCATTGCGGTGAACATTTCCGCCATTCCTTCCGAGCTGATCGAGAGTGAATTGTTCGGCCATGAGAAAGGTTCGTTCACGGGAGCGCATTCACGTCGTATCGGCCGATTTGAAGAAGCAGAAGGCGGAACCATATTCCTTGACGAGATCGGGGAGATGGATGTCAATATGCAATCCAAATTGCTCCGTGTACTGCAGGAAAAAGAACTGACCCGTGTGGGTGGAAATACTGTTGTCAAGCTGAAATCGAGAGTTCTAGTAGCAACGCATCGGGATCTTGCGGATGAAGTTCGCAAAGGGAATTTCCGCGAGGATCTGTACTACCGCCTACTTGGATTGCCGATACAACTGCCTCCTCTTCGCGAAAGAGGTAATGATATAATCTTACTGGCAAAACATTTCATCGCGGAGTATTGTGCCGAGAATGAAGTGGAGAAGATCAACCTGAGTCCTAAAGCACAAAGTCGTTTGCTCAAGTACCCATGGCCGGGTAACATTCGCGAGCTCAAAGCCGTGATAGAATTGGCTTGTGTGATGACCGATAACAACGTGATCGAAGAAGATCACATCACCTTCAATAGCACCGGATCCATTGACACCTTGCTGCAGGCCGAAATGACCTTGCGCGAATACACCAACCGCATCGTGAAGTTCTATCTCGACAAGTACGACAACGACGTGGTGACCGTATCCCAGAAGCTCGATATTGGAAAATCCACTATCTATCGTATGCTTCAGCAACATGTGATCTGACATGTCGGAACAAGCCTTATACAACCTCGAGAAGCTCTATGCACTGTCGGATGGGAACTCGGAATTCGTTACTCACATGGTCAACATGTTCGTTAAGATGGTTCCTGAATTCCAGGAACGTATTTCTGCTTCCTATAGCGGTGGTGATCTCAAAGACGTCGGAGATGCCGCCCATAAGATCAAACCTTCCCTGGACATGATGGGAATAGATTCCTTGTATCAACCTATCCGAGATCTGGAGAAAGAAGGACGAAGCGGTGAGGATGCTGAAAAGGTTAAGGAAATCATGTCTGAAGTCAGCAGCACGCTGGACCGAGTGTGTGAGCAATTGAAGCGCGACTAATCCTTTTAATAGGTAGGGTTCAACTCGTTCAAGTACGCTTTGATCGTATTGTCCAATCCCAGATATAGCGCATCGGCGATGAGTGCATGACCAATAGACACCTCCAGTAATCCAGGAATGTTTTGCGCGAAGTAGCTCAAGTTCCTAAGATTCAGATCGTGTCCTGCATTGACACCCAAACCAACTTCCATGGCTTTTTTTGTGGCCTTCACGTAAGGTTGAATGGCTTGTTCTTTATCGGCCCTGTATGAGCTGGCATACGCTTCCGTGTATAACTCGATGCGGTCGACACCGGTGTCCACGGCAGCTTCAACTTGATTTTCGTCCGGATCCAGAAACACACTACAACGGATGCCGTGTTCGTGGAACCGTTGGATTATTTCCTTCAGGGCAGCACCATTCCCAATACAATCCCATCCGGCATTTGACGTGAGAACATCCGGCGAATCAGGCACGATGGTTACTTGATCCGGTTTAACCTCGAGTACTAGATCTATAAAGGACGGAACAGGATTTCCTTCGATATTGAATTCGGTGGTCACGATCGTTTTCAAGTCGCGCACATCCTGATAGCGAATGTGTCGTTCATCCGGTCGTGGGTGCACCGTAATGCCTTGTGCCCCGAATCGTTCACAATCCTTCGCGACCTTCAGAACATCCGGCAGATTCCCTCCGCGCGCATTGCGCAGGGTGGCTACTTTATTGATATTCACGCTCAACCTCGTCATCTGACCTTCCTGCTTTACCATTGATTCAAGAACTGCAAGTTTACTCCAAAGGAATGGGAATCCAGTTGGGAGAGGTCGCGCTGCTCCCAAGTTTTGATGCGTACCTTGAACTTCCGATGCACTTTCAGCTCCCACATGACATAGTTTCGTCTGATCATTCCTTTGAAAGTGGTCATTGCAAAGCTGTTCTGTAAGTCATTCTCTCGCATGTAGAACCGCAAATCACCCGATCCGAAGGATTGATACGTTCGAAGAAAGATCCTTCCCTTAGGTAGCGTATAGATCAGATCTGCAATCAATAACTGAGACGTGTAAGAATCCTGCCAGATCAGATCTGTCCGGATTCCGACCCTGAACTGTTTGTCGAGCTCCCTTTGCGCTGCAACCCTGAATTTGTGATTGATCGTTTCCTCTCCGTTCCTGCGTCTTTCTGAATATCGAAACTGACTGAGGATCTTCCAATCCCTCCATCGGTCGTTGTAAGTAATGATCACAAGTTCACCTTTGCCGGAGCCCTTCTTGTGCGCGTATGCAAACCAGGGTTGTGTGTATTGATCGAAAACGAGATCTATAGTTCGATATTTTCTCAAACGAAACGACACGCCATGGCATATACTCAGTTCATTCTTGTTGGCACTTTGAGCACCAAATGCCGACGACGACCAGAAGGTGTGATCGGGTCGGTAATTTCTGATCAGAACACTCAGATCCAACCGGCGACCCATTGAGATCAAAGCCCCTTGCAGGAATGAAGGAGGCCCGAGTGAGGTGGATTTCCATTCACCGAACAGAAAGAAGTTATTGCCGCGAAAATTGTAACTCATTCCCAAGTCGTGAAACTCCTTGCCACGTAGTTCCATGACTCGTTCAGGTTTCTTTTCAGGCAGGCGTTCATGGGAGAAGAGCTCACCATGATACGAAAACCCCAGATCAATTTTATTCAGCTGAATTTTCATGTGAAGATCTCCGGAGAGCGTGCGCAACCGATTTTTTGCTCTGATCTCCCCGGGACTGCGGTGAGCTCCTCCTTCACGCCAGGATGAAAAGGTGCCGTTGAAACTGTCCATCACCGCGTCACGGTCAATCGCAGATAGCCCTGCAATTAGCTCCATATTTCGAAGACGCGAGTGTGCAGCGATCCCTGTTCCTGGATCTTCCATGAACGAACGACTCGGCAAGATCGCAGTTCGACCACCTTTTATCCCAACCGGGTTAGCGCTTACCTTGTTCAAATAGAAATTGTTGCTGAACAGGCCTTCGCCGAAGCGTAAATGGTGATCTCCGACTATAAGTTGCGTACGCTTTCTCGTCCACAATAGATACCCCTTTTGAAGATCGAATATTCGGGCCTGAGAGAAAGGGCCTAGCATTTCAGCACGGTCAGTTTCTCCAACAAGTCCTATGCGAAGGCTCCTGCGAATTTGAAATTCACTTCTCACACGGATGTCAATGGGAGAGGGTAGGCATGATTCACAAAACACCTCTGCATTATTGCCCCATTTGAATTGAACATCAATAGTTGATGGACGCCTATCAGGAATTTCATTGCCACCAACCCGTATGTACGGAGTAAGTTCTCTGATCCTGGAGATGTCGCCGATGATCTGCTGTAATTCGTGTACGTGGAGTAGGTTCCCATGCTCAGTGATATGGGCTCGAATCGCAAGGATCTCTTTCTCAGTGAGCAAGTTGTACGCCTCTGGATTGGTCCAGAATTTTTTATTCAAGTACACCTTACGATTCACAAGGCCCGATTCCAGATCCAAAGACTCGGCGTCATCAGTGATGGGGATGTCCTCCAGAATATCTCCTTCTTGAGCTTTGCAAATGGACGAAAAGAGAATCAGACACATACATATAACCACCCTCCACTTCCTTTCAAATGGCCTCATCCTTGGTACAGCTCAAAAGTTGGACTTGCTCCGGGTAGGATCTGATATGACAGGCCTGCCTTGATCTTTAATCCTTTGATGGGGCGCTCGATGGTGAATCCTGAAGCGAACGGTCGAGTTCGAATACTGAGTGCATACTCCCATGGACCATTCTCAATTTGTAACGCCACTATTGTGCGACCGTTCGTCGAATTCATATGCTGTGCGAGATATAACATCACGATCTCACTGGGAGCGTAATTCATTTGAAGGATACTCCATCCACTTATGAATCCAACTTCATTCCAGATCCCGCGATTCAAGACGCAGAAACTCAATTCGTCGGAAATGGAAAGACCTACGTTGAAACCGATGTCAATTTCACGGTGAATATCCTCTTGCGAATACCGGCGAATCATGGAGAACAGACCTACAGACAGGTTCGATCGGACTTTCATGCTGGAAGAGATACCGATCGAATGCGAAGCAAGAGCGGATATGGGTTGAATGAATCCAAGTAAGGCGATCTTGGATCGAGGGCGATTGAGTGCAACTAAGGCTTCAATGAAGTTCCATTCTGCAATTCCGAAATGGTTTCCAAGGCACATTGCCCAATTGACACCGGAATGCTCATCTTGCTCTATAAATGGATCCCAGCAAGAACCTGTCTCCTGCACGCCATGGCTCCTTCCAAATGTACCCTGGAGCTGAGCTGAACCGGCTGTCCGTGTCAAACTCAATACGCCTAATAAAATGCACTTGAGGATCTGCACGGATCAAATTTGATCACGTGACCGGGTTGTACCAAGAAGCACTGGTTGAACTATTCCGAACGACTACGAATCTTCTCTCAACGCAGTGAGAAATGACTTGATCTCTTCCAACTTCTCTATGGTCTTTTTCTTGTTCTTCAGCCTCTTTCGAGAGCGTTTGAGTTGATTGCGCGCTCCTTGCAAAGTGAAGCCTTCAACCTTGACCAGATCGTGGATCATTTCGAGATACTCAATGTTCTCTTGCGTGTAGAATCGGGTTCCTTTGGAGTTGCGTTTGAGTACCAATTCAGGAAATTCCTTTTCCCAATATCGCAGCAAACTTGGGGCAACATCCAAGTATTCGGAAACTTCCGTAATGGAATAGTAAAGTTTCGATCCCAGCTCTTTGAGGGCCATTAATCGAAGGACTGATTTGGGTGAGATGCGAGCTCAAGCATGCGCTCGTATTCCTCGC
>VMDK01000101.1 GCA_008080835.1 Sphingobacteriia bacterium
GCAAATGGGAGTGGTGAATGTCAATGTCATTTATTGCACGCTCTATAATCACAAGGGCAGTGCCCGTATGATGGCCTTAGGCGGAGTTCTACCTGAGCTGTTGTATTCCGGGATCGCGTTCTGGGCGGTGGAAATGCTTCAGAATGATGAACACCTTTTTGAATTGATCAAGGTCTCCGCGGTTCCTCTCCTGATCGGGATGGGGTTGTATCTGTTCTTCCAGAAGCCCAAGCCAATCGATGAGCCATTCAACTATAAAGGCAGCTTTTTTAAAGGACTTGTTTTGGCGTTGTTGAATCCGCAATTGATCACATTCTGGTTCGCATGGATCCTCGTTGCGTATGAATTCATCAATTTCGGTCAGTTCACCTTGATCTCTCCCAAATACACATTCATCCTGGGTACGGCTTTTGGCGCATTCCTGATGCTGATGGTGTTCATTTGGCTTACCAATAAATACAGATCACAAGTGATCAAATGGATCGAGAAATTACAACTACACAAGGTGATAGGTGGAATATTCATAGCTGTGGCTCTTGTGCTTCTGTACGATTATTTATTCTGATCCCGATCTTTCAAAGGCTTGATTTAAGCTAGTTTTGTCTCAATGACCAAAGCACCTCTTTCTAGGTATCTTTTCCTGTTCATATCCCTCGCATTCCTCGCATTTCCCGTGAAGGGACAGCTTTGTAAGAAGCATTTGAGATTTACGCATTTAGGTCCTCACAGTGTACCTGAAACTACAAGTGATAGTTGCGATTGGTGCCCGAATGGAATTGGTTGGATCGAGAGTTTAGGTGTGTTTGATGCGAACAGGAATTTGATGTATGCGGGAAGTAATTCCGGTGGACTCTTCAAGACGATCGATGGAGGAAAGAATTGGGAATTTGTGTTTCCAACACAACCGGTAACCGGTGTGCTCGACATTGTGGTTGACCAATATGACCCTGATCTTTTGTGGGTAGCCTCCGGGACCCCGGTCAATGAGCAGGTCTTCAGCCATGGAGTGCTTCGATCACGGGATGGCGGGAAGAACTGGCAGCATACCGGATTGTATTACGAAGCGGGTGATCACCAGATATGCTGGGCACTTGAACGATCGAATCGTGACCCGAATACATTTGTTGCTACGTCGAACAAGGAGGCATTTTTGAGCAAGGACCAATGTGAGAGCTTTGCATCGATAGATCTCGGGGAACACAAAAAAGCACTGGATCTCAGGGAGGTTGAATTCTTCAATGATGGAAGCGGAGATGTGCTGATCAGTGGAAACAGACTCTTTCTGGTCAATACCGGTAGCTCTGAGGCACTTGATCTAACAAGTGCTCTCACTTTTCAAAGTGAACTTCGTAAGAACTCTAGTCCACCGGACAGGATCGCGATCTCGATCAATCCGATCTCGGGATCCATACTCGTGCTTTACAAATACAACTACGTGAACTATGTGGATGTGAGCTATGACAAAGGACGAAGCTTCGAAAATTTGTTCAGAGGGAGGGTATTCTCACGAGTTGACCGCAATCATGCGGAGATCGCATATGACCCATCAGATACAACTCGTATCTATGTAGGTGCGGTGCGCATGTATCGTTCCGATGATCACGGGAAGAAGTTCTCATTGATCAGTCGTCCGCTATTGGGGTATAACGATCAAATGCACGACGATATCAGGGAACTGCAAGTCCTTGACGATGGAACAGTATTCATCGGAAATGATGGCGGCGTTTCTGTTAGTAAGGATCACGGCGAACATTGGAGCGATATTTCGGGCAAAGGGCTTGCCATCACTCAGATCTATGGAATATCCAGCTCGTCGCAAAAACCGGGAGAGTTATTGATCGGTTGCCAAGACCTGGGGAATTTTCATTTCGATGGGCAGCAATGGACCAACCTTGGGACTTTATACGGTGATGGTGGCGAATGCCTGATGGGAACTGATATGATGTACGTGATGCAGAATGGGCACCTGCGAGTTTCGAAAGGTGATCTGAAACATTGGAACAATGTGCAGATGCCTTATCGCCCCGATAGGCTCGACTATCCGTTACTTTTCGGAGCTACAGAGAACGAATTGCTCGCAGCCGATGATCACGTTTGGTCGCTGCAGGATCGAAGATGGGATAACCTGAGTGAACCGGCCGGTCGACACTTTACCAAGATCAAGGCGATGAGCCACTACGCCGGAAATGCAGGTGAGATCATACTGATCGGTAAAGACCAACCGACCTGGAATCCGGGTGAAGGGTTAAAAGATCGTCTTTTCTTGGGCAAGAAAAAGGACAGAACCTGGGAATGGAGTGACATCACAGCCAATTTGGGGATGCTCGCCTGGCGGTCTGTTGGAGACGTATTGATACACCCGGAAAACCCTCAACGAATGTGGGTGAGTTTGTACGGATACGACGATGGAGAAAGCAGAGAGAAGGTATACTACTCTGAGGATGGAGGCTATTCCTGGGTGAATGTTTCGGAAGGATTGCCGAATATCAACACTTACTGTTTAGCCTATATCCCACAGAGTTCATCAGGAATTCTGCTAGGAACCGATCGTGGCGTCTACTTCCGAAATGACAAGACAGAAGACTGGCTCCAACTGGAAGGGGATATGCCGGAATTGATGGTACGGGATATGGACATACAGATCGACCAGCAGAAAGTTTACATCGCCACGTATGGCAATGGCGTCTGGACACTCCAAATCCCCAAATGGATGCGCAAATAGCAACGCTACCTAAGGGATCTTAACCTAAAATCGCAGCTTTGGTCTGCTCGAGGATGTCGATCGCCTTTTCCTTGCTGGAGCTCTCGGCATATACACGCAGAACAGGCTCGGTGCCACTAGGTCGGATCATCACCCATTGTTCGTCCTGCAGATGGAACTTGTATCCATCGATGCTCTCTACTCGCTGCACCTTGTACTCACCGAATTGCGAGTATTCATTCGCAGCACACTTCGCTACAATCGATTTCTTCAAAGCGTCATTGATGTGCAGGTCGTAGCGATCGACGGCAAATGATCCAACCAGGTCGTAGATCTCACCGATGAGTTCATCGAGGGATTTTCCTGTCTTGGCCATGTATTCCCAGATCACCAAACCGATCCAAACCCCATCGCGTTCCGGGATATGTCCTTTGATGGCGATCCCGCCGGACTCTTCACCTCCGATGAGGACGTCATCTTCGACCATGATGTCACAGATGTATTTGAATCCGATCTTAGTGGTTTGCTGCTCAAGACCGTACATCGCGCACAGCTTCTTGATCTTCTCTGTGCATGAAAAGCTGGTTACAACCTTGCCACTGAGGCCTTTGTACTTATGCAGATAGTGGATCAGAAGTAGAATGATATGATGCGAGTCCACGAATTCGCCCTTGTTGTTGTAAAGACCAACACGGTCTGCGTCACCATCGGTGGCCAATCCGCTGTCGATATCGCCAGCCTTGGCGATCATTTCAGAGAATTCTCCAAGATTTCGGTGAATTGGTTCCGGAGCTTGTCCCTGAAAGCCGGGATTTGTGTCGCAGTGCAGTAGTCTGGTCGCCGGAAGTATTCTCGGCACAATTGCCTGCCCTGCACCGTACATGGCATCATAGGCCCATTGATATTTCTCATCCTTCAATGTGGCAGTGTCGAAGGAACGCTCAACATGATCTGCATATAGCGTTTCCATGTCGCGGAATTCCACGATCCCGGACTTCACGTAATCAGCGAAAGTGCTGCTCACTTGAGGGATATCGTCCGTCAGATAGTCTTCGACCTTGGAAATTTCCGCTGGAGAAGCAGGCCCACCATAGTGAGCTTTGATCTTGAACCCATTGTATGATGGAGGGTTATGACTGGCGGTGATGACCACACCGGCATTGGCATTGTACTCGCGGCATGCAAGCGAGACCATCGGGGTGCTCACAAAATCATCTGCCACAATGCATTTTATTCCTTCAGAGGCCAGGACTTCTGCCGTAGTTTCCATGAACATGCGTCCACCGAAACGACAATCATGCCCAATGATGACTGAAGGGTCTTTGTCATTAAGGTCTTTGACCCATTTCGCAGTAGCCAGTGCTACTCTCTTTACATTATCAACCGTATAATCTTTGGCGATGATGGCTCGCCAACCGTCGGTTCCGAATTTGATCGTGTACATTGGGTTGTTGGGTTTAAATAAAAGCATTTTCACCGGTGATCTCCATTCCGAGGATCAGCAGGTGTATGTCGTGAGTTCCTTCGTAAGTGATCACAGATTCCAGATTCATCATATGGCGCATCATTGGATACTCCCCGGTAATACCCATTCCACCATGCATCTGTCGAGCTTCACGTGCGATATTCAATGCCATTTCAACATTGTTGCGCTTGGCCATAGAGATCTGAGCCGGCGTGGCTCGTCCTTCATTCATCAGAACACCGAGACGCCATGTGAGCAACTGTGCTTTGGTGATCTCTGTGAGCATCTCACTCAATTTCTTTTGCTGGAGTTGGAAACCACCGATCGGTTTGCCAAATTGCTTACGTTCTTTCGCATAATTCACGGCAGATACGTAACAATCCATGGCTGCACCAATGGCTCCCCAACTGATGCCGTAACGAGCAGAATTCAAACAAGTTAGTGGTCCTTTCAAGCCTTTGACTCCCGGAAGAAGATTCTCTTTCGGAACCTTTACGTTGTCAAAGACCAACTCACCGGTTGCGGATGCTCTTAAACTCCATTTTCCATGTGTCTCCGGTGTACTGAATCCTTCACTGTCGCGATCGACGATGAGTCCACGGACCACACCTTCTTCATCTTTGGCCCAAACCACCGCCACCTGAGCGTGTGGGGCGTTACTGATCCACATTTTGGCACCATTCAGAAGGTAATGATCGCCTTCATCGGTAAACTTCGTGATCATGCTGCTCGGATCTGAACCATGGTCAGGCTCTGTAAGACCGAAGCATCCCAAGTACTCACCGCTGGCGAGCTTAGGCAAGTACTTCATTTTCTGCTCTTCGCTTCCGAATTTGAAGATCGGATACATGACTAGTGAACCCTGCACACTTGCTGTAGAACGGACTCCGGAATCACCGCGCTCTAATTCCTGCATGGCCAATCCGTAGGAGATGTAATCCAAACCGCCACCACCATATTGTTCGGGGATCTGAGGACCAAAGCAACCGATATCACCCAGTTGTTTTACGATCCACGTCGGGAAATATGCTTGTTGGCATGCCTCCTCGATGATCGGGGAGATTTCACGCTTCACCCAGTCCCGAACAGAAGAACGAATAAGCTTATGTTCTTCAGTGAGTAATTCGTCCAGTAAATAGAAGTCGGGATGATCAAATGTATCCTGTCCCAACCTGCTCTCTCTCAGTCGTTCGAAGTCTTCTCTATTCATGTGTTTTCAGTAGGTTTGCAAAGATAGTCAAAGCTTTTTCCCAACGAATTAAAGAACCATTGAAAGCTGCATACCCATTGAGGTTGTCCATTTGCGACATCAAGTTGTATTTGCCACTCGGATATTATCCCGAGGAACGCGTCTTCGGACAATCCTTCCGCGTTGATCTTTCCATGCAGGTGAGTCCGACAGACCCCGAAGATCTGCAACAAACGGCTGATTATGCGGCCGTAGTAGAATACCTGCGACAACTGTTGAACGAACCAAGGGAACTAATGGAGTCCACGGCTGTTCTTATCCATGAGAAATTGAGTGAGCGCTTTCCGGTTGTGGAAAAACTGGCAATAAAATTGACCAAACTCGACCCTCCTGTGAAAGGAGTTGGTGAAAGCAGTATTACTTTCGATCCGGATGCGTATGGTTTCGAGTAAAAAATGGTTGACCCTCATCGGCGCACTGCTGATAGCTTCATTCCAGTCATGTCAAAATAATGAGGAGCATAGCGAAGATGACGGACTCAATGCTGCCCCTGAATCCGTTCAGTTCGAGTATATGCGAACGCGGAACCCACTCACACGGGAAGTGGAAAGAGAAAAACTCTTCGAAGCTCTGAATACAAGACGTTCAGGAATGCATCAGCAGCTGATGCTCGACAAGAGAAAGATCTACGATCACCCGTGGAAGCCGGTCGATGATTTCTTTGCATCGCTTAGCGTGACTCGCATCGTGTATGATCCTTCGCAAACCACAACTATGTACTTCTGTACAGGTGAAGGCTGGGGCAATGCCGACGCAGCCAGGGGTGCAGGTATTTGGAAGACCACTGATGCCGGAATGAATTGGTATCAACTACCTTCTACGCAAGGCGACAGCTTCTATTACTGTCAGGATATGAAAGTCCACCCACAAACTCTTGACCTGTACGTGGCTACTCTTGCCGGGCTATATCGGAGTTCTGACGAAGGAGATACATGGACCAAAGTCCTTGGAGCTGATCTGGGTGCAGTGACCGATCGCGTTGCTGACATCGAATTCACATCAGATGGTGACATTCTTGTAGCCACGGGAATTCACAATACCGATGGTATTTACTACAGCTCAAGCGGTGATGCAGGATCCTGGGAAAAACGTATGAACGGATTTCCGCTCAGCGTTCAACGAATAGAGCTCGCTACTGCTCCTAGTGACAGCAATCGAGTTTATGCAATCCCGATCAATCGTTTTGATGAGCGGAGAATTGCTGGAGTATACAGGAGCAGCGACAAAGGAATGAACTGGGAAGCTGTTGCTGATCCAGGTGGAGATAAGAATTTTTCCAAGAAACAAGGTTGGTACGATCTCATCCTTCAAGTTGACCCCAATGATGCAGATGTAGTCGTGGCAGGTGGTCTGAATATCTGGCGCACGCAGGATGGAGGAGATTCCTGGCAACAACTTACTGAAGGCGACCGACGCGTGAAATCCGACCTGCAATACGTTCACGTAGATCAACATGAGATCCAATTCCTCAACTCCGATACTGTGCTTTTCGGAAATGACGGTGGAATCTATCGCTGTGATAACATGACGGCTGATACGCCGGTTCTCTATTCGTTGAATGAGAACTATAATGTCACGCAGTTTTACAGCTGTGCAGTGGACGCAACGGCCGGGAGTTCATTTGTCATTGGGGGAACTCAAGACAATGGCTCACTGGGATCTGAGCAGACCGGGATCAGCACTTTTGGCCAGATATCCTGGGCTGATGGAAGCTTTTGTGCCGTGGATAAGAACGATCCGAACATCTACTACACCACAACTCAATATCGTAGGATGTATCGCACGAAATATGGGGTACCCGACACGATCACTAATCCTAATCTCAAGAATAACAATACGCTGTTCATTAACCCAATGGAGATCGATCCTGTGGATCCGGAGTACATCTACCAACCGAGTAATATAGGCCTTTGGCGCTTGCCCAATGCCTCCACTAATGATAGTAACGGCTGGGAAAGAGCTACAGTTCCTTTTGGGGCATTGTCGGCGATCGCACTCAGTGTGGACCAACCACACAAGGCATTCATTGCACGACCCGCCGGCGGGAATGTATACTTGATAAATGATGTTCATACTTCGAGCAATAGCACAGTGCCGATCAATCTAGACCCGAATAATGTACTTCCTAATACCGCCTACGCATCCAGCATTTCGGTCGATCCAAATGATGCGAACCACTTGGTGGTCACCTATTCCAATTACGGGGTTACCAGTGTTTGGGAAACTAAGAATGCCCTTGAAGCGCTTCCTCAGTGGGACAGCGTGGAAGGGGATCTACCTGACCTGCCCGTGCGTTGGGGATTGATCAGTCCGAACGATCCTAAGGTGTGCTATGTGGCCACTGAGTTGGGAGTGATGATGACAACAGAGCTGAATGGAGACCAAACCAAATGGGAGCTCATGAGTGACGGGATCGCAAATCTTCGTATAGATATGTTACGTTTTCGAAGTTCAGACAACACCCTGGTAGCTGCTACACATGGCCGTGGGATATACACCTCTAAGATCGGTTCCGACCACAAAGGCGATTGGGAGGAGCGGGGCCCTTTGAATGTTGGCGGTCGGACGAGAACTATTCTCATAGATCCAAATGATCCTGACGGTGTCAAGGTTTGGGCAGGAAGTGTATCTGGTGGATTATGGGTAGCAGAGAATATTGAACGCATTCGATATTTTCGTTACAAGAGCTATCCGGAGTTGGAGTTCGTAGCCTTTCCAAATCCGGCTAAAGACCGAATAATGGTTCGAACGGAACTGGACGGAGCACAGAATGCCCATTTCAAATGGTATTCCGTAGATGGGCGCTTGATCCGCGAGGTCAATGGACAGTTGTCCGAATCGGACGACAACGTTTTCTCTCTGGATGTCCGGTCATTCCGTCCCGGCATGTACTTCCTGCGGGTTCAAGTGGGAGAGGCCACTGCAGTCCGACGAATTATGCTGGAATGACAATTCTTGTGGATTCCTCTTCGTTAGACAAGTTATATTTGGCTAATGCAGGATAAATACGAGATACTCATCATTTGTTATGAATCAGTTCAGCGACTCGATAAGCTCGTATCCTCATTAAGTCGTCTCGACAAAGAGCGGATCAGACTTCATTTTTCTGTTGACGGTTCACCAAGGCAATCTGAGCTCGTTGAGGCTATCGAAGAACTCAAGAGCATATTTGAGATCGGTATGATCATCCGGATCCACAGTAAGTGAGATTCGATTTAATCCACGGAAGGTGTCGCTTTTCTCTACCCGGAATTGGTAGATGTTGGAATAATGCGGTGCCGGAATTCTTCGGAGATACGTCTTACTCACCCCGGAACCATTACTGCGCACCATTTTCAGGAAAATCGAATCCACTCCGGTCTTCCCCAGGTTTTTCAAACCAATTGCCATGTAGACAGAGTCACCTCCGGTAACCAAACTGTTCTCGTCCAATCCGGTGGTCCCAGGATCAAACGTAAGATCAGGCCTCTGAGGACTGTAGTAGCGCATGGCAGGATCTCCATGACACACAAACTGATGGCACATGGTACGACGAAGCGGATCATTCTCTTCCATGTATTCTGTGATCGTGCGTTGAATAACTTCTTCGACTGTGGCGCCGTACCGCTCTTTGAAATAGTTGTTGTG
>VMDK01000035.1 GCA_008080835.1 Sphingobacteriia bacterium
ATGGCAAGCGAGAGTAATGAACAGCTGGAGGACTTCAAGCTGACCATCGACACGTTGGAGAAATCCTACGGGAAGGGCATCGTGATGAAGATGGATGATGACTCGGTAGCAACCGCTGAGTCTGTTTCCACAGGTTCTTTAGGATTGGATATAGCTCTCGGTGTGGGAGGATTTCCGCGCGGAAGAGTGATCGAGATATATGGACCTGAATCATCAGGTAAAACCACCTTGGCGCTGCATTGTATCGCAGAGGCACAGAAAAAAGGCGGTATAGCGGCATTTGTGGATGCCGAGCATGCATTTGATAGGTTCTATGCCGAGAAGATCGGTGTCGACACCAACGAATTATTGATCTCTCAGCCCGATGACGGAGAACAAGCTCTGGAGATCGCTGATAACCTCATACGTTCAGGTGCTATCGACGTGATCGTGATCGATTCGGTAGCTGCACTTGTGCCAAGAGCAGAGATCGAAGGCGACATGGGGGACTCTAAAATGGGACTGCAGGCTCGATTGATGTCGCAGGCTATGAGAAAGCTCACCGGTACCATCCACAAGACCGGGGCGATCTGTATCTTCATCAACCAGCTTCGTGAAAAGATCGGAGTGATGTTTGGAAATCCGGAAACCACCACTGGTGGAAACGCCTTGAAATTTTACTCATCCGTGCGATTGGATATTCGTCGCATCCAGCAGATTAAAGACGGGATGGACGTGATCGGTAACCGTACTAAGGTCAAAGTAGTCAAGAACAAAGTTGCACCACCTTTCCGCGTAGTGGAATTCGACATCATGTACGGTCAGGGTATCTCCAAGGTCGGCGAGATCATCGACATGGGAGTGGACCACGATATTGTTCAGAAGAGCGGTTCCTGGTACAGCTATGAGGGAACGAAACTCGGACAGGGTAGGGATGCGGTCAAGCAGCTATTGATCGATAACCCGGAGCTCATGGACGAGATCGAGAACAAGATCATGGATAAGATCATGGGACGCGCTCCTGAAGCAGAAGAACCTGCTGAAGCGAATGCGTAAGCTTTGGCTTAAGGTTCTGAATTTGGCAAGGTGATCACACCTTGTCCTTATCAAATTGCCGGTAAGGCGCGATCAAATAGATCAATAACAATCTCGATAGTCTTGCAATGACGGGCAAGAGCAGCAGAGTCGTGCCAATGATTATTCCGCTCGTCAAGAACAAAGGTGGTTCTTCATAGATCTGGTAGAATATTGTTGCCGTAACGATACACCATCCAACGACCAGTGCATAGCTGAAATACATGGCTCCCCAAAAGAATCCGGGTTCCGGGCTGAACTTGGTGCCACAATGGGAACAAGTGTCATTCACCTTCTGGAACTTGGAACTCAGGAATGAAGAATGGAAAATCGGGCCGGTTTGACATTTAGGACAACGACCGGAAAGAAAAGCTGTAAATCTGTTTTTGACGAATTTCGACATCAGTGGCTACGGCGATAGCGACGATACCACAACCCCCCGATAACCAGAACGATCAGGTATGGAGTGGCCAGAAGGTAGATGATCCCATCATTCAGGCCAATACCGATCTTGTTACCTTCTTCCATCAATCCGGATTCGACCGCACTACGACACATCGGGCACTGAGCCAATACATCACCCATTCCGATGAACAGTACTGCGAGAAGAGTTAAAATGATCGCTTTTTTCATGAGGTTTCGTACTTCAAAAGTATATCAATCAAACAAGAAGAAGAAGTTTTGGGTCGGCTGAGAACCGTCACATTTCTTCAAAGATCCTTCATCCAACACGCACACGTTGTAACCTATGTCACGCAGTAACTCGAAACATTTAGCGCGATTCTCGTTGTCCCATAACTCGCAGTAGATGATCGGATGATCGTTTTCTAGCATTTCTACTGCACCGAGTAAGACCTGATACTCATAATTCTCTACGTCCATCTTGATCGCAGAGATCTTCTGGTCTCGGACCTTTTCAATATCATCGAGCCGGGTGATGTCAACTTTGAACGTATCACCTTCATTGAATTCTTTGATCTCCTCGGTCAACACATGACTCAGTCCCTGTTTCTTTACGTTTTGCACTACAGGCATGACCATGTCGATGTGACCAGTAGTATTTCCCAATGCAATAGGGTAGATGTCCAAATTCTCTAATCGGAAGAAGTTCTTTATGCGCTCCAGTGTTTTTACGTTGCGGGGAATTGGCTCAAAAGCCAGTACTTCCGCATCATCGATCTGACACAGATGATAGGACATGATCCCAATGTTGGCTCCAATATCCAGAACCGTGGACCCGGGTTCGATCAGATCGAGGAATTTGAAGAAGTCTCGTTCGTACCTGTCCGATTTCAGCGTCTTGATCTTGAACCAAGAAAATAGGAACAAGTACGTATCCAAACCCAGGATGCGCTGCAGGATATATTGAATGCGGGCCTTCACGCGATGCGCTGTTTAAGTGAAATTGTAGTACGGACTAATGAGTAAATATACCACCACTCCCGTAATGGTCACATACAGCCATATGGGATAGCTGAACCGAACGATGCGCTTGTGCTTTACGAAGTTCCCATTCAAGGCATGATAGAACGAAAGGAGAATCAATGGTAGCACGATCGCTGCCAAAATTATATGAGTAATAAGTATCGTGTAATACACCTTCCTTATCGCGCCTTCACCTCCAAATGTCGTCTCAGCAATGAAATAGTGAAACAACACATATGAGATCAGGAATAAAGCGCTCAAGCCAAACGTGGTCAGGTTGATGGTCTTGTGAACAGCTATCTTCTTATTTCTTACAGCCCAGAGTGAGATCAACAGCAGAACCGAACAGGTGCCGTTGATGAAGGCATTTAATCCCGGTAGATACTTTACAAAGTTTGGAATACTCTCCGGAGCCGGTAATAGTCTTCTGTTGAGGATCACAACGAGAAGAAATACGACGATAGAAATGCCTAGAGCAATCCTAAAAAAGAGTTTATCCCTGTTCATTTTCCTGCAGCTTATATTCTTTGATCAATACCTGGATAGCTCCTTTAACATCATTAAAGAATTTGGGATTGTCCATGGATTCGAAGAACCCGCGGATCCGCTGTTCTTTATCAAGCAAGACCACGGTCGTGCTGTGAATGAAGTCATCAGGTCCATCGGGTTTAACAGCTACAGCTCGGTAATGGTTCACAGCAAGATCGTAGATATCACGCTTACGGCCGGTTAGGAATTTCCACTTATCATCCGGTAAGTTGAATCGGCGACTATATTCCTTGAGCACAGAAGCAGTGTCATATTCCGGATTTACCGAATGCGAAAGGAACAGCACGTCGCGATGCTGGGTGAATTTATAGGCGACCAGCTGTATCTCTTTGTTCATTCTTGGACATACTTCCGGACAAGTCGCGTAAAAGAAGTTCGCAACCACGATCTTGCCCTTGAGATCCGCCTTAGTGACAGTATCCCCATTTTGATCGATCAGCTTGAAGTCGGGAATAACCCAAGGAGTCGTCGAACCATCCATTTCCTGGTCGCCATAGATCTGGAGCGGTTTCAGTTTTCCCTCAGCCCGATACCAAAGAAGGCCCCAAAGAATGGGGCTTATCACAATGAGTCCTAGTATTAATGCTTTTCTATTTTTCAATCCGAAGACTTGTGTATCAGTCAAGCAGATAGTTTAGGTAATTCCAGAAATCCGCCTCGATCAGCATGAGCATGATCAAGTAGATCACAAAGATCATAGGTAAGATGATGGTATTCTTCAACGAACCTTTCTCATAGGTCATGTGCATGAATACGTACACGATGAAGGCAGCTTTGACAACTCCCAGAATGATAAAGGTTATGTTCCTTGGCATACCCGGATCGATCGTAAAGTAAAGGATGATATCCAGTACGGTGATGACCGAGAGAATGATGAAGGTCTTCCAAAGCGCCTTGGTTCCATGGTTCTCTGCTTCAGGAACCCAGGTGGTTGGATCGTAATTATCGTAGTTTATTTGATTGTGTCCCATAACTGTTCAAATTCAATTGTCAATGCCTAGATGAGATAGAAGAATGTGAAGACGAATACCCACACTAAGTCTACAAAGTGCCAGTAAAGTCCTGTTTTTTCAATCATTTCATAATGACCTCGTTTCTCATATGTTCCCATCATATTGTTGATCAGGATCACGATGTTCAACACGACACCACTAAATACGTGGAACCCGTGAAATCCTGTTACAAGGAAGAATAACGCTGCAAAATGCCAGGGCCCAAAAGGATTCCCATTCAGCGTTGCTCCTTCATGGATGAACTGCGTCCATTCCCATGCCTGGCAGCCAAGAAAGGCAAATCCACCAATGATCGTGTAGATCATGTATTTGGTCACTTCACCTCTGGCTTTCCGCTGACCGGCTTCTACTGCCAATACCATCGTCACACTACTAAAAATGAGTATGAATGTCATCAAACTCACGAAAAATAACGGTAAGTGAATTCCATGAGCAAATGGGAAATGGTTGAATACCATATCCGGAGATGGCCAGTGTCCTTCGGAGAAAATACCTTGCTCCGTAAGGGCTTCAATGAAGCCACCTTGCTCTTCAAACATATGATGAACATCCTCGAAAACCGGGATCTCAAATTCAGGAGGAGAAGGGTAGCTATATCGAATAGCACCGTATCCCACCAGAAGAGACGAGAACGTAAATGCATCCGATAAGAGGAAGATCCACATCATCAGCTTTCCATAGCTGACGTTGAAGGGAGATCGACCTCCGCTCCAGGTTTTTTCTGTTGAAATAGTGGTTTCAGACATGTTTTTAAAATTGTGGTGCGAAATATAAAAATAAGTATAGGTAGACCCATAACAACCCAACAAAGTGCCAGTACGTATTACAGAGGTCTATCGATAGTAAATTCTTCTTGTGCACTTTGAGCATCAAGCTCTTGATCCAGACGATGATCACGAAGATCAAACCGCCCAATAAATGCGCGAGGTGAACTGCTGCCAGGAGTATTACGAATGATCCCGATATACTTCCTCTTCCGGCACCGCTTTGCGGGGCGAAGAACACTCCGCGTTCCGCGAGATCCATCCATCCAAGATACTGAAGGAAGGCAAATGCCGCTCCAGCAACAACTGTCATTCCCAAACCGGCTTGAACTACTCGAATGTTATCGTTCTTAGCTGCACGGTACGCGATGAACATCGTTATACTACCTGCAACCGCTACCAATACGCTATAAAAGAACTGACTAGGAAGTTCGAATTCATTCCAGTTCCCTTCAGCCTTTCGAACAATGAACGCACTTGTGAGTCCTGCAAAAAGCATTACGCTGCCGACAATCAGCAGCCACACGTTGAATTTGCGAGGGTTTAAGCGTTCTTTTTTGTTCGTCATCGATACGGTTTGTTGCATGAGGTTAAACTTTATCGAGAATGAAGACCAGCAATACAAGCGGATTGTAGATGATCGAATAGAACATCAACTTCTTTGCATCCGCCGTTGAACAACTCTTATAAAACTTCCAACCTTGATAGAGGAAAGCTACACCCGCCAGGGTGCTAATGATCAATGAAATCCACCCTGTGATTCCCAGGAAGTACATCATAGCTGTAGTAGGGATCAGCGAAGCGATGTACCACAAGGTCAATTGAACAGTGCGTTTGTCCTTACCATTTTTTGAAGGCAATAGTCTGTAACCGGCTCTTCGATAGTCTTCGTCAAGGATCCAGGCTATGGACCAGAAGTGTGGGAACTGCCAAATGAACTGTATGGCAAACAATACCCAGGCTGCGGAGTCGATGGTTCCTGTGGCAGCCACCCAGCCCAATAGGGGAGGGACGGCACCAGGAAAGGCACCTGCAAACACTGCTATACTGGAAACTCGCTTGAGTGGAGTATAGATAAATGCATAAGACAGCAGGGCAAATAATCCCAGGATCCCGCTCAGCTGATTCAGATATGATGTCAAAATGAATACACCGGCGATCCCGCTGATGGCACAGAAAACGAAAGCTTCCTGAACGGACATTCGATTCGTGGCCACAGGACGATTATTCGTGCGGTGCATCAATTTGTCGTAGTTTCTTTCAATGATCTGGTTCAAACCGTTACTAGAAGCGACAACCAGAAATCCACCGATCGCCAATGCACATAGGTCGGCATAGCTCGTACCGGCACCGGCAGCAAGCAAAAATCCAAATACAGCTGACAGCACGACCGTGAATGTCAGACGGGTCTTAGCAAGCTGGTGGTAGTCCTTGAGCTTGGCACGTACAGGTACGGCAACTGCTATGATGGATCTTGTATTCATGATCTCAACCTCCAGATCTTAAATTCCTGAATAAAAAGGTATAAGCTGAGTGCGAACACAGCAGCTCCCATTGTAATATGTCCAATTTGTGCAAACGCAGGGAAACCGAAAGTGATATTCGATGCTCCCGTAGAGATCTGGAGCAGTACTACTGCCACCAGAATAATTGAAGCTTTGTAGAGGGCAGATTTGCCTTCATTGCGTCTATAAGCAAAAGCCATCCATCCGGCTGCTATCAACACGATAACACTGCTCACGCGGTGGAAGTTGAAGACTGAGCCAAGACTCTTGTAGTTGTCAAGGCCAATAGCTGCACCATTCCTTGCGCTCACATCCACCAATTCTCGCACCTGACTGCCAGCAATGACTTGAGCTGATGCCAGTATCAGGAGAATGGCTCCGATTGCGAGGTATTTCACATTGGTCTCTGTTCTCAATGCAGGTTTACCATAATAATACGCTGCAACGAAAGCGCTAAAAGCCAGGAAAGCGAATACAAAGTGAATGGTCACCATCCCTTCAAACAAGTTCGTGTCAACAACCAGTGACCCCAACCATGCATTGAAAAATGTGAAAAGAACCCCAAGTGTAATGAGCACCGTGATGGCAGGTTGCCTTCTCACGAATTGAAAACTCAGAACGAGTGCGCCCATGGCCAAAAGACCTGTGAAGGCACCCCACAGACGATTGATGTACTCCGTGTACGCTTTGCGGAAGCTATACGGATCGTGTTCCATCAACCACGTGGCTTGAGCGATCTCAGTCGCTTTTTCTTCTTGTCCGATATTTTCAAGAAATGTTACCAAACGTGCTATCTTATCTTTCCTTTTATTCAAAAAGTAGGATTCATAATTTTCCGGCAGGGCGTCTTCGCTTGTAGGCGGCACCCACTGACCGAAACACTTCGGCCAATCCGGACAGCCCATTCCAGCTCCCGTTGAGCGAACTAGTCCGCCCAGAAAGAAAAGCAGGAATATGGCTAGTGCGGTCCATCGGCAAAATCGATAAAAGTTTTTCTCAGTCAACGATCAAGCACGACCAAATCCAAACCATCCTTTGATCAAGCCCCAGAAGAGAACTGTTTCACCACTTTCTTCCGGTTCCTTAGCCTCACTGGTCTCAGGAGGGGTAGGGCTGACCGATATTTCTTCAGGTTGTCCTTCATCCGGAACGTTCTGTGGTATGAAGTCATCTTCAGCATCAGGGTGACTGTAGTCGTATGCCCAACGATATACGTGTGGGATCTCACCCGGCCAGTTTCCGTGGAGATGCTCAACTGGTGAAGTCCACTCAAGCGTATTCGCACCCCAAGGGTTTTGAGATGATTTCTCACCAACGAAAATGCTGGAGAAGAAGTTGTACAAGAAGATGATCTGAGCCAGACCACCAAGGATCGCGGCTACGGTGATCAAAACGTTCACGTCCATCCACACGCCGAACTCAGGCACGAGAGTGAATGTATAATATCTACGTGGTACTCCTGCCAATCCCATGAAGTGCATAGGGAAGAATACCAGATATGCGGAGATGAATGTCAACCAGAAATGGATGTATCCTAATGTCTTGTTCAGCAAACGACCGAACATTCTCGGGAACCAGTGATAGATACCGGCCATCATACCGAAGATCGCAGCAGATCCCATCACAAGGTGGAAGTGAGCTACTACGAAATAAGTGTCGTGTAGCTGAATATCAAGTGATGCGTTACCCAGGAAGATACCCGTCAGACCACCACTGATAAAGAAGGATACCAGTCCGATCGCGAACATCATTCCGTTGGTAAATCGTATACTTCCCTTCCATAAGGTCGCTAAATAGTTGAACGTCTTCACTGCGGAGGGGACCGCAATTATGAGCGTCATGATCAGGAAGATCGTTCCTAGCAACGGATTCATACCTGTGATGAACATATGGTGTCCCCAAACCAGGAATGAAAGGACAGAGATCCCGATAAGCGAGATAACCATGGCTGTGTATCCGAAGATCGGTTTACGCGAGTTCACTGCGATCACCTCAGATGTGATACCCAGTGCAGGCATAATGATGATATATACTTCAGGGTGTCCGAGGAACCAGAACAAATGCTGGAACAAGATCGGGCTACCACCTTGTTGTTCCATCGCCCCAACACCATTGAGCCAAATATCACTCAAGTAGAAGCTCGTACCTGCAAGGCGGTCGAAGATGAGTAACAACCCACCTCCAAGCAATACAGGGAATGAAAGCAGTCCCAGGATCGCTGTGAGCAGGAACGCCCAGATGGTCAAAGGAAGTCTGTTCATAGACATTCCTTTGGTACGCATATTCAATACGGTAGATATGTAGTTGATACCTCCAAGCAGCGCTGATACGATGAATAGTACAATTGCGAATAACCACAGAGTCATACCCATTCCTGAGCCCGGCATTGCTTTTGGCAAGGCACTCAAAGGAGGGTAGACCGTCCAACCACCGGAAGCAGGTCCTGTTTCCACGAATACAGATGCCAAAAGCACCACACTTGATAGGAAGAAGAACCAGTATGACAACATATTCATGAATGGCGACGCCATATCTCGTGCTCCGACTTGAAGAGGAATGAGCAGGTTACTGAAAGTACCACTCAAACCGGCTGTCAGAACGTAGAATACCATTATCGTTCCGTGAATGGTCACCAAACCCATATAGAACCCGGAGTCGAGT
>VMDK01000040.1 GCA_008080835.1 Sphingobacteriia bacterium
TACATTGCTCTAGTTGTTGTTGCTGCAGCCGCTGCAACGAGTTTAATTTGGGATTGTGGAGATTGTGATAAGTCTACTTATCAACCACGCGGAGAAGAAGCTCAAGCTGATGGTATTCAGGGATACTTTGAGTACTTGAATGATCTGAAGAAAAACCCTGCTACAGGTCGGGTTGACAAGTCGGACGTAGAAAATGCGTTGAGTCAGATCGAAAGCATGAAGAATTTGGGTAAGGCTTCATTCCCGCTACAGTGGGAAACAGCGGGACCAACCAATATCGGAGGTCGCACACGTTCATTTGTTGTCGACAACAGCGATAACCGAACACTGTATGTTGGTGGAGTGAATGGTGGAGTATGGAAGTCTACCAACAAAGGCGCCAGCTGGAGTCCAATTTCGGATGAGATCAGCTCATTGTCGGTCGGAAGTATGTGTCAAACTCCAAATGGTGACATCTACGCCGGAACCGGTGAAGGGTTCACTTCTTTGGCGGGAGGCGAAACATATACCCCCGGATTCCCAGGTGACGGTATCTTTTTGAGCACTGACGGAGAGACGTTCACAAAACTTACTACTTCTCAGATCTTCACCTATGTATATCGACTGGTTAGCCATCCTACAGATAACACTGTATTCGCTGCCACCAATATCGGATTGTACTATTCAAGTGATCAAGGGGTTAGGTGGAATCGTATCAAAGCAGGTGCTTGTACTGATTTTGCTATAGCTTCTGACGGAAGTGCGATCGCTGTGTTTGCGAATCGTGTCTACAGAGCCACGTCCGCTACAACAGAATCGTCTTACACTTTGGCTACCGGAGTTCCGGTAGGAGCTCGAGTGGTAGTAGCCATGGCTCCAAGCGATCCAAAATTCGTGTACGCTCAAGTTACGGGTTCTGTGACCATCGAAACACCATCCGGAAATGTTTCCGTTGGTGATGGTCTGGTTGGAGTGTATCAATCAAAAGATAATGGCTCAAGCTTTGAGCGGATCGTAGGGAAGGAAAACACCTACTTCAACCTTATGACGCACCTCAATTTGCAGAGTGGTCAAGGAATTTATAACTCATGCATCTCCGTTCACCCTGAGAATCCGGAATGGATCTTCATGGGAGGAATTGAATTTGCATCATGGACTCCGGAAGGTGGACCAAGGATCGTAGGTAACACCTTTGATTCTCCAACTAATCCTGCCGGAATACACCCGGACAAGCACTTCATCACTTGGGATACTGAATCAGATCCTCCGATCATGTACATCACCCATGATGGTGGAATTACGAAAAGTACGAATGCGGCAATAGATCGCTTTGCGACAATCACTAATGGATACCAAACCACACAATTCTTTGGTATTGACGTTGGACCTGATGGATCAATCCTTGGTGGAACTCAAGATCAAAGGACTATACTCATCGACCTTAATGGTAGCCGCCCAACAGATGGAGAATTTGTTTGGCCAGGTGATGGTGGACGTGTAGAGATCTCCGATCTGAATCCGGATATCATCTTTGCTCAAAACCCTAGAGCTTTCTTGTTCCGCTCCTTGAACAAAGGAGGAGGATGGAGTTCATTCTGGGATCTTCGCATCAACGAAGAGTTTGTTGATCCGGATGATCCGGATAGCGATACGGACCCATACGTTCCCGGCAACAACTTTAACAGCGCACTGCGCCTATGGGAGAATTTGGAAACAGGTGAGAATCGTTTCTTCCTTGGATTGAACAATTCCCTCTGGATGGCTTATGATGTTGTCAATCAGCCAAGTCCCGTCTGGTACAAGATCGGAAACGTTGGAGGTGTAGCCGACCAGATCGAAGTTACCAAGGATGGTAATACCGTTTATGTTGGAAACAACAGCAGACTGTACCGTTTTGAAGGTCTGAATGATGTTACGTGGGATACGACGGGAGAACTTGCTGCACCATTGGCGATCCCTTCTCAAATTACAAGAACACGCATCGATGACGGGTTCCCGAATGCTCAAATGACTGATCTGGAAATTGATAATAGCGATGAGAAACGAGTTGCTGTTACTTTTGGCAGCTATGGTGTTTCAAACCACGTTTTCATCACTGAAGATGTGACGGCAGCTTCACCGGTGTTCCGCAACATTGACGGTGCATTACCGAACATGCCGATCTTCGATATAGAGATCAGTTGGGAAAACCCTGATCACATGATCCTGGGTACAGAATTCGGTATTTGGGCAACAGAAAATGGTAGTGCTACCACACCACTTTGGACGAAACAAAGTGATGGATTCCCAAATACTGCAGTCTTCGAAATGGTGCAAACTGAGATCCAGCGTGAAAACTGGAGAACAGGTCCTACACTTTACGCAGGTACTCACGGACGTGGAATCTTTAAGTCGTACAACTTGCTGACCTCCGCTAAGGAAGTAGCCAAAGCTTCAACGACTTTGAATGTATATCCAAACCCGGCCGTTGGAAAAGTGAACATCGATTTCACTGCTGAGCAAAGCGATGCAGTGGAGATCTCATTGTACGACATGCAAGGAAAGCGTATGCTTGGAGTAACTAAAGACATCTACAGTGCAGGTGCACAATCAGTGAAATTTGATATGTCGACCGTTCCTGCAGGAGTATACTTTGTAAAACTCAAGGGTGCTCATCACGAAGGAAGTTACCGAGTGGTGAAAAGCAACTGATACAATTGATGAAACGAATTCAGAAAGGTCTGCCCGTAAAACGGCAGACCTTTTTGTTTACCATCAAGCGACTCCTCTCCTACTTCTGGCCCGTCACGATAGATCGATGCGGGGACGATCCCAAAGTAAAATTGGTGCTGGAGTTCGGAAAACTGGTGGTCAATAAGGGAGCTGCCAACTACTCTTACGGACAGCTACAGGCAGCTTTCGCAGAATTTTTCGATAGAGCTGATATCCAATGGGACGATATCCATGATGTGCTCATTCTGGGTTATGGTATGGGTAGTGTGGCAGATCTGGTTGAAGTGAAATGTACGGACGTACACTTCACCGGAGTCGAAGTACAACCCTGCCTGCTACAATGGGAAAAAGAATACTTCAACGATCACACGCGGACGCTCATTTGTGAAGATGCGTTCAAATTCATAGAAGGCAATACCCGACGCTATAATATGATCATCGTGGATATTTTCGAAGAACTGGATGTCCCCGAACCATTCCGCCAAATAGAATTCCTGCAACACTGCAGTGACCAATTGCACCCTGATGGTTCACTGATCTACAATTTCGTGATCGATCGAGAAGAGCATCGAACCCAATACTCCGATCTCCAAGTGCATTTATCGGACCTATTCCGGCAAGTGACCTTCAGCGAGCATTTCGGTGTGAATCGCATCATTCTAGCCAAATAGCGTCATTTTGGCGTCTTTTTTCGGAACAAATTCTCCTTTTGCGCCATTTTGGCGCTTTTTTAGTCTGTTTTGGTACTGGTACTTCAATTGATAATACCTGATTGTGATCGTGATAGACACGAAAAAGAAATTGAACTGAGAAACAACCAAACATTAAAGACAACAAGTAAAAGTTTTCAATTATGGTACTTACAAAGCATAACCCATCGAATCTGAGAGACGTATTTTTTCCAAGAAGTCTGAGCTCTATGTTCAACGAAATGTGGAACGAAGACATGAATGAGACAACCTCATTCTTCCGCCCGAGTGTAGACGTTCTGGAAAGTGAAAATGCCTTCGAGATCCACCTATCGATCCCGGGGCTGAAGAAAAAAGAGATCAGCATCGATCTCAAGAATGATGTGCTGACCATCAGCGGTGAGCGCAAACAGAAAGACGAGAAAAAGGACGCGAAATATCATATCGGTGAGATCCGCTACGGAAAATTCTCCCGCACATTCCGTCTTCCTGAAAATGTGAATTCGGATGCCATTGAAGCCACCTTCAACGACGGTGTTCTGGAACTGAGCATCCCAAAATCCGAAGCACAAAAGCCAAAAGGCATTAGCATTAAGTAAAAGTTAGTAGTCAGTTGTTGATTAATTGGTTGGAGGCCCCTGCGAAAGCGGGGGTCTCTTTTTTATTCTGCTTTTTGTCTTGATACAAAAAGGAGGAAAAAGATCAACGTGCGCGAATAGCTCCAAAGCATCTATTTGGGGTAGATGTTATCTGCCCCTGTAAATGAACTCCTGCATTTGATCTATAGGGGCGGATAACATCCGCTCTACATGTTTGAGCGTTGCGATCCCAATAGTAGGCTCAAGGCATGCCTTGAGCCTACCATCATATGTTGATTCAGTTCAAAATTGAACATTCCCAAACCTGCAAACGTTATTTTCGACCAAATGCACAAGCACCTCCGAAACTTTTTAGAAAACGGTGAAGACGATCGCTTGGATTACAAGCAGAGTATTTCCAGTGCAGGAAAGATCGCCAAGACGTTCTCGGCGTTTTCGAATCATAAGGGAGGGCGTTTGTTGGTTGGGGTGCGCGATAACAGGAGCATCAGTGGAATACGGAGCGAGGATGAGAAATATATGCTTGATCTGGCCGCCAAATTTCACTGCAAACCGCCGATCGATCTGGAGATCATCGAATGGCAGGTGGGCGACAAGATCATCCTGGAATGCAAGGTGGAGGAAGCGGAGGATAAGCCGATCTATGCGAAAGGAGATGACGGGAAATGGTGGGCCTATGTGCGTGTGAACGACAAGAGTCTGCTGGCCAGTAAGGTCGTGGTCGATGTGATGCGTCGACAAGGTTCCGATCGAGGAACCATGATCCAATTCACCAGTAAAGAAAAGGCGTTGCTTGACTATCTCAACAAGAACGAGCGGATCACGCTTCAGGAATATCGGAAGATGATCAATATCTCAAAATGGAGAGCTTCCAAGATCCTGGTGAATCTGATCAGTGCCGGGGTGATCCGTTCGCATACCACGGAGAAGACAGAATTTTATACACTCGTGTAGGATAGCCCTTCGGGCTGGTGTAATTTTGCCCCATGAAATTCGGAGTAGTAATATTTCCCGGTAGCAACTGCGATCACGATCTGATCGATGCATTGAAGCGAAATACAGGCCAGGAGGTCGTTGAATTGTGGCACAAGGATACAGACATGCAAGGATGTGATTTCGTGTTCATTCCGGGTGGTTTTTCTTATGGCGACTACCTGCGAAGTGGTGCCATTGCCAAACTAAGTCCGATCATGACTTCGGTAGTGGAATTTGCCAATAACGGAGGATACGTGATGGGTATTTGCAATGGTTTCCAGATCCTTTGCGAATCCGGACTACTCAAAGGCGCTTTACTCCGAAATAATAACCAGCTCTTTGTGTGTCAGAATCAATACCTGAAACCGGAGACGACCGCAACAGCGATCACGAACAAACTCGATCGCGACAAGGCCTACAACTTCCCGATCGCGCATGCGGAGGGTCGTTACTATGCCGATGAAGAGACACTAGATGAATTGGAAGCGAACAACCAGATCCTCTTCCGTTATTGCGACAAGCATGCGAATGTTGGTGGAGAGAGTAACCCGAACGGTTCACTGAACGACATTGCCGGGATCTGTAATGAAGGTCGGAATGTATTTGGTATGATGCCTCACCCGGAACGTGGTGCGGATCCGAAGCTGGGCAATCAGGATGGCGTAGCCATTTTCGAAAGCATCATGGTTTCTCTGGCCGTGAGCTAAGTCTTATTTCCCGTCGACAAAGTCTTGCAGGTAGCTGTACTTTTCCGTCAGCTCCCCATTCTCGCACAATGTTGCTCCTCGAAGTATGCCATCCGGATCTCCATTGACCAGCAATGGAACGATCTCTTTTGATAGTACCTCGCTGAAATCACGACTCGCATCGGCTGGCAATTCGGTCGGCAGATTGGTCACTGCCATCACGTCGATACATTGCGGTGAATACGGCAGGATCTCGCGTTGGGTGATCGGATCCCAGGCAACAACCGGATCTTCAGTGCTTGTAGCACGGAGAGTGATCGGTACGGAACCTTCCACATCGCAAGTGATATCAGCGATCACCTGAATACTGAAATCGTCGTGGGCTGTTTCTTCTTTGGTGAATAATGCCGGCATATCATCTTCCCAGTACATACCATTGATCAAGAGATCGGTGTGGTGGGTATACGGTTCGAAGGCGCATTCGTAGTGGCTGTGGTTCGCGTAGAAATGCTCGCGATCCCAGGGCTCGTCGGAGTCCTTCCGACGGAATATTTCTTCGTTATCAAGACAGGTAAAAACCGCTCGGTTGAATTCCTCGGTGAGGTAGGTCGTTGGATCCACGCGGTCAATTCCAAGGGCATTGAGCACCTCCAATGCACCGCCGGCCACTCTGCCCGTTCCCGTGAGTGCGATACGGATGTTCGGGATATCGATACCTCGAAGCTGACGGATCAGGTCCTCGAAATTGGCACATTCATAGGCGGGTTTTAGGGTATACTCGCCGAATTTCTTTCCCCAGGTCAGGAAGCCGTTATAGACCCCGACCACCCCGGCCCATCGTCCGAAGCCAATGACTCGTCCGCCCGTTGGCCACTCCAAACATTCGTAGTCGATCATGCGAATTCCTTTGGAAACGAGTGCTTGCAGGAGCTTACGGTTGTACTCTTGTTCCTTGTGCGTATGACTGAAAAAGAAGTAGGTCTTGTCGGGAATGAGTGCATCCACCGGGACTTCTTTCACGCCCATTAATACATCGCAATCGGAGGCGTCTTCGATGACTTCCACACCGCGTCGGGCGTAATCTTCATCGGTAAAGATCCGGTCCTCTGATGACTCTACAACCACTTCGAGGTTTTCGAAACTGCGGTTGAGTTCTGCTGCATCGGCCGGACTGATCGCTACGCGTCGGTCGGCCGGCATTTTACGCTCTCGTATCAGTGCGATCTTCATGTTATTCGGGGTTGGTCAGTTCGGAAATGCGAATATAGAATTCGGATATTTCTTTGGGTGGTAATTTCCCTCCGGCGCCCCAGGAGAAATAGTACTTCTGGCCTTCGTCGACATAGGTCAGGAACAGGTAGATATTTCCCGGTTGGGAGAACTTAAGTTCTTTGAGATTGCTCGCTTCCAAGTCCTTGAATAGACGTCTGGCGTCTTTGCGTTTGATATTGGGACGGGTAATCGTAGAATCCACGAAGGTTTGAGTCTCGAAAACCTGTCCGTTGGGGTACACGTAGGTGCTTGCTACGAGGTTGGTAAAGCCGCCACCGGAGCCGACGATGATGTACGATTGGGGCTTCTCGTCAAGCGAATATCGGTTGGAAACGCAAGAAGAGAGAGCGAGCATTAGCACGGGCAAGATTGCAAGGGCACGAAGGGATTTTATTCTCATTTGGAAAGGAGACTGTTAGCTTTTTCCTTGTTGAACAGGTCAAGGATCTCATCGAATTCGTCGCTCAGCTCATCAGGTGGATTGGCGCCGTCTTTCCCCCAAACCCAGGAGTATTGTCCTTTTTTGGAGTTGTACTGCACGTAGTAGGTCAGCATCATCCCCGGGCGGTCGATCTCCTTTTCGCGGATCCCTGAACGTTTAACGGAACGGATGAGCAAGAACGCATACCATCGTTTCATTTTGTGGATCTGCTTGTACTTTCCGCTTAGGTCGGACATGAATACGCGACCATCTTTGACCAGGACGACTTCGATGTTCTTTTGGAGGAGGGCGACTTGGGAGCCGAGGCGGACGTGGCGGCCTGAAAATGTACCATTCTCCAAGTCAACTCTGGAACGACAAGAAGCGACTGTTAGGGTGACCAGTAGGACAAGTATGAGGTGCAGGAGTTTCATGCCGCAAAGTTAAGTGTAAGGGCGAAGGGTAAGTGAACAGGTTTTTGAAGGGTTAGGGCAAAGGTAAGTGTAAGGGTGAAGGGTAAGTGAACAGGGGGCTGACGTAAAATAATAATGCTCGCAGGTTCTATTCTTCGAGTCGCTTTATCATCGCATAGAGCATTTTTAATATCTCTAGATATTTCGAACGCAGTTTGGTAGCGACTTCTGTTGTAAGCAATCCATTCTTATTCATGATCCCTGATAAAGCTGCGCATTCATACGCACTTCCACGGCTAATAACATAGAACCTCCTTCTGTCCTTCTTGCTGAATCTTGAGGCTCCTTCGGCTATATTGAGGGCTACACTTAAGCTCGCTCTGCCCAGCTGATCTCGAACATACCTGTGAGTTTTGATACTCTTCAGCATTTCATCGATCGAGATATGGAGCTCAACAGCTTTGTTATAAACCAAAAGATCTTCGAAATCGAACATTGAGGAAAATTATCCATCTAAAGCTCAGATTCGCACGTCAATATGATGAATTTTATTCGTGCGAGGTCAATCGGTCTCCCAGCGCTCCCTTCCTGTTCACTTACCCTTCGCCCTTACACTCTCCATTCAGTTGCTGTCAACCTGACCGAAAGTCCCAACATCACAAACTTGGCCTTACCTTTGCAGTTCGTTATTTGAAAACAACTCATTGGGGCTGACTGGAATTGACGGGAAGGCCAATTGAGGTGTAAGCATGTGGAGTTTTGTAGGGATCGCTCTTAAATCGAAACCTTCACTTTTCAGACGGCGATTTCAATTACGCCATGGCTGCCTAATCTAGTGATTAGTCATTAGCCATCTGTCTCCCGCGGTTTTATTTGGGCTACTGCGGATCCGAGACGGTCGACACGCCCGGATACCTTTTGGTGATCGTCTGCTAGCTAAAGGGTCATAAGCGGACTACGGAGTTAAAGCGTGTGTGAGTGCACAGTTAGCTCCCGACAATGATCGCTCAATAAACATGTAGAAAGCGCCATCGATTCCTTCGCCGGACCCGGGTTCGACTCCCGGCAGCTCCACTTTTTCCTTTCAAGATTTTTCAAACCCTTTCATTTTCA
>VMDK01000087.1 GCA_008080835.1 Sphingobacteriia bacterium
AAAGCGTTCTCCGGATCTGAGAGTAGCCACATCAGCCAATGCGCAATTTGCCATGAAGGAATTGCTCCGGCAGTTTGCAGCCAACAGTTTGGAATGTGAAATGATCGTTGGTTCTTCAGGTCAATTGGCCACCCAGATCACCCAAGGCGCACCGTTCGATATGTTCTTCAGCGCCGATGAGGATCACGTAGAAAGACTGTTTAAGCATGGATATCTTGTCTCAGCTCCTGTAAAGTATGCTCGAGGAGCATTACTCCTTGGCTCAAGCGCCATTAAAGATCCACAGCTGGATATGCTGACCTCTGATAGAGTACGTCGGATCGCAATGGCAGATCCTGAGCTTGCTCCATACGGAAAGGCAGCTCTCGAAGTGCTGAAACTATCCGGGCTCTATCAAGAAGTGCAAACCAAACTGGTCTTTTCACCGAGCGTGTCTCACGTAAATCAAATGGTGAGAAGCGGGGCTGCCGATGTTGGATTCATCGCTGCCTCGAGTTTGCCCTTTTTTCGGCAAAATCAAATTACGGTGCACACAACAACTCTAGCAGACACCTTGTACATTCCCCTTTCACAAGCTTTTGGTGTGGTCAAACGATCGACACATTCTGACGCTTTTGCGGCATTCGTACTTGGTCTTCAAGGTGTCTCAATATTAAACCAATACGGGTATCAAAGCCCGGGCCATTGATTAATTTTGAGCCATGTTCAGGGAACCATTGATCCTCTCGTTGAAGCTTGCGCTCATCACAACATTGGTGCTGGTGCTTATCGGGATCCCGCTGGCATATTTCCTGAGCCGATCTAAGAGCAGAACGAAGCCATTTATCGAGAGCATCATTAGTTTGCCTTTGGTGCTGCCACCGACAGTCTTGGGGTTCTATTTCCTCATGGCTTTTGGCAGGAACAGTGGATTAGGATCCTGGCTAGATGACACGTTGGGCCTATCTCTTGTCTTCTCTTTTGAAGGACTCGTGATCGCTTCCGTGATCTACAGCTTGCCCTTCATGGTACATCCGGTACAGGCCGGATTCCGAAATCTCCCCGCATCACTTCGTGAAGCGGCTCAATTGATGGGACATTCCGACTGGAGCATATTCCATCGCATTTTGGTTCCCAACATCAAGAGTTCACTTATCACCGGCATAGTACTCAGTTTCGCACATACGATCGGAGAATTCGGTGTCGTGCTTATGATCGGTGGAAATATCCCCGGCCTTACGGAGGTAGCTTCCATAGCCATTTACAAAGAGGTGGAAACGATGAATTATGCTGCAGCGAATCAATATTCGCTCATCCTTCTGCTGTTCAGCTTTGCCATTTTATTCATGGTATATGCATTCAATCGGAAAAGCGAAAAGGTCTATTGGAAATGATCCGATTCGATGTACATAAGGTGTTCCGTCAAAGTGGAGTGGACTTCAAATTTGAAATGAAGGAGGAGATCGCTGTCGGAAGCATTACCGGTCTTTCGGGACCATCCGGTTCAGGGAAGACAACCCTTTTGAGGTTTATAGCCGGATTGGAAAAATTCGATGGGGAACTGATGTGCAATGAAGTGGTTTGGTCGAAAAACAAGGTCAATGTCGTGGATCCTTCCGCGAGAAAGATCGGATTCGTATTCCAGGATCATGCACTCTTCCCGCATATGTCTGTCATCAGGAATGTGGAATTCGCCACAAAGCAACCTGACTCAGCCTACATCGCGGATCTGTTCGCAAGACTGGAATTGGATGACGTGCGGGATAGTATGCCGCATCAGCTTTCCGGAGGACAGAAACAACGCGTTGCACTGGTGCGTGCGCTGGCGCCCAAACCTGAGCTTCTATTGTTGGATGAGCCTTTCGCATCGGTGGAACAACGAATGCGTTCGCGGATCGTGGATGTCATCCGTCATCACCATGACGAGAATGGTTCGACTGTCTTGATTGCCAGCCATCACGATCATCAATTGAAGGATCTCTGCTCAAGAATACTATTCATCAATAATGGACGCGTGAAAGCGGCTCGGAATTACTCCTCCCTGAGTCCGGATCATGATCATGGCGTTGTGGAAGAGATACATCTGGAAGAAAACACCGCTTTGGTCAAGGTGAAAAAAGGGGAAGATCGGTTGGAACTCAGACTACCGGTCAGCATGCTTGAGGGAGTGCAGAAAGGCGACAAACTCAAACTGGATTTTTTGAAAGATCAAAATTGAAGATGCTGATCCCAAGCACTGAATTGATCACTTGTGGATCAATCTCGTAGCTCCGAGAATATCACGATGTCATTGTATTCCAATTTGGAAATGTGCTTCACTTTATCCTTTGGGTCAAGCGGCGTCCAGTAAGGTGGGTATTTCACTGTGACTTGCTTGCCAATGAGTTGAGCGCGCAATGAATCGAGGATAAGTCCCTGTTTCAAGCCACGGTTGATGTAGAAGCGGGTAGGTGTGTTTTCCATTCTAAGCACGACATCCTTGACACCGGCTTCGAAAACGTCCTGGACTTCTCCGGTATGAACGATGCATTTCGACTCAGGCACCAATGGGACCGGTCGAAATATCAGGAGAATGAGCAGGAAGAATGACAGTACCGCAAGTATGATGATGGCTCTACGAAGTCGCATAAATTCTAAACGCCAAACCTCCCGGATAATTATATGTTGTAAAATCAAAGAACTGCGGTTCAGGATAGCTTTGGAGATGTAGAGCATTGCTTATTTTTGCCGCACATTTTTACCATCTATGAAAACGGTACAATTTCGCGAAGCACTCAGAGAAGCCATGGAAGAGGAAATGCGCCAGGACGAGCGTGTATTCCTGATGGGGGAGGAAGTTGCTGAATACAATGGTGCTTATAAAGTGAGCCAGGGTATGCTCGATGAGTTTGGCGCCAAGCGTGTCATCGACACTCCGATCGCCGAGTTGGGATTTGCTGGTATTGCAGTTGGAGCTGCCATGAACGGATTGAGACCGATCGTCGAGTTCATGACCTTCAATTTTTCATTGGTAGCCATCGACCAGGTGATCAACTCCGCTGCGAAAATGAATTCCATGAGTGGAGGACATTTCACGTGTCCGATGGTGTTCAGAGGTCCGACGGGAAGTGCCGGACAACTGGGAGCTCAACACAGTCAGAATTTCGAGAACTGGTATGCCAACACCCCGGGGTTGAAAGTGGTCGTTCCATCTAACCCGGCTGATGCGAAGGGACTTCTGAAGTCATCCATTCGCGACGAGAATCCGGTCATCTTCATGGAGAGTGAGCAGATGTACGGTTTGAAAGGAGATATCCCAGAAGGAGAATACACCATCCCGATCGGCTTAGCCGATGTGGTTCAGCAAGGTGAAGATGTGACCATCGTGAGTTTTGGTAAAATGATGCGCATCGTGGAGGGAGCCGACAAGGCGCTCCGCGAGAAAGGGATCAATGCGGAGATCATCGACCTTCGAACCGTTCGGCCGATCGATTACGATACCTTGATCCGAAGCGTCCAAAAGACCAACCGCATGGTGGTTGTAGAAGAAGCCTGGCCATTGGCGTCAATATCATCGGAATTGGCATTCATGGTCCAGAAACGCGCTTTCGATCATTTGGATGCACCGGTTGTTCGCGTCACGAGCCGGGATGTTCCATTGCCATATGCACCTACTTTGGTGGACGCATATTTGCCATCTGTTCAGCGCATCGTAGAGGCCGTTGATCAGGTTACTTACAGAGGCTGATTCACGAGCCTCAGATCGAGCGATTTTCAACGCCGATCAAACGACTCTAAGTCGGTGATAGTCAGTCGGTTTTTAGCCCTCTGATTTTTTCCCTGAAAATTTTAGCTGAGCCTTTTGCTTTATTTAAAGTAAGGCGTACCTTTGCAGACCTTAAAAAATTAGGATAGTTTTAGTATGCCTACGATACAACAATTAGTACGCAAAGGACGCAAGACGCTTGAGACTAAGAGTAAGTCGAGAGCGCTGGATTCCTGCCCGCAACGAAGAGGGGTTTGTACACGTGTGTACACGACCACTCCAAAGAAGCCGAATTCGGCCATGAGAAAAGTGGCCAGGGTGCGTCTGACGAACAGTAAAGAAGTGAACGCCTACATCCCGGGTGAAGGCCACAATTTGCAGGAGCACTCGATCGTGCTTGTGCGTGGTGGAAGGGTAAAGGATCTTCCCGGTGTGAGATATCACATCGTTCGCGGAGCTCTGGATACTGCCGGTGTGGAAGGACGTGCACAGCGAAGAAGTAAATACGGAACCAAGAGACCTAAGAAATAATGAGAAAGTCAAAAGCTAAAAAGCGCATCATTTTGCCTGACCCGAAGTTTAACGACATTCAGGTCACTCGCTTTATTAATAATATGATGTGGCAAGGGAAGAAATCCGTTGCGCGCGACATTTTCTATTCTGCGATGGAGATCGTAGAGTCTAAGGTCGAAGAGGAAAGCGGTATTGAAACTTGGCGAAAAGCACTTAATAATGTGATGCCTTCAGTGGAAGTGAAGTCTCGCCGTGTAGGAGGTGCGACTTTCCAAATTCCTATCGAGGTAAGCGCTGAAAGAAAGATCGCACTCGGTATGAAATGGATGATCCGTTATGCGCGTGCTCGCAACGAGAAATCCATGGCATTGAAACTTGCTTCTGAGATCGTAGCTGCATCCAAAGGAGAAGGCGCTGCTGTCAAGAAGAAAGAAGACACACACAGAATGGCTGAAGCCAACAAAGCATTTTCACACTTTAGAGTATAGTAAACAAGCATGTCAACACGGGATCTTAAATATACGAGAAACATCGGCATCATGGCTCACATCGATGCCGGAAAGACCACCACTACGGAGCGTGTTTTGTACTATACAGGACTTACTCACAAGATCGGTGAGGTGCACGATGGTGCTGCAACCATGGACTGGATGGAGCAAGAGCAGGAGCGTGGTATCACGATCACATCTGCTGCAACCACTACCAACTGGAACTATCCGACTACTCAAGGTGAGGCCATCAAAGGTCAAACCAAATCATATAAAGTAAACATCATTGACACCCCGGGTCACGTTGACTTTACCGTTGAGGTAGAGCGTTCATTGCGTGTGCTCGATGGTGCCGTTGCACTTTTCTGTGCAGTAAGTGGCGTTGAGCCTCAGTCTGAGACTGTATGGCGTCAAGCTACTAAATACAATGTTCCACGTATCTGTTTTGTGAACAAAATGGACCGTGCCGGAGCTGACTTCCTCGCAGTTGTTGAGGATATTAAAGAAAAACTCTACGCCAACGCAGTGCCTTTGCAGATCCCTATCGGGGCAGAGGATAACTTCAAAGGTGTAGTTGACCTGATCACGAACAAGGCGATCGTTTGGGACGATGAGACTCAAGGGATGAAGTATGACGTGATCGAAACTCCTGCTGACCTGGTTGATACTGTGAATGAGTATCGCGAAAAGCTGGTTGAAGCAGTTGCTGAATTCGACGATTCATTGTTGGAGAAATTCTTCGAAGATCCTGACAGCATCACTGAAGAAGAGATGATGGCGGCGATCCGTCAGGCTGTTACAGCTCAGGAGATCTTCCCGGTAATGTGTGGTTCTGCATTCAAGAACAAAGGTGTTCAGGCATTGCTTGACGCTGTTATCGCATACCTTCCTTCTCCATTGGATATTGGTTCTATCACTGGTACCAACCCAGACACAGAGCAAGAAGAAACTCGTGAGCCTAGCAACGAGGCTCCAATGAGTGCACTTGCGTTCAAGATCGCTACCGACCCATTCGTAGGTCGTCTGGCATTCTTCCGGATGTACTCAGGTGTTCTCGATGCAGGGTCTTACGTATTGAATACACGTACGGCCAAGAAAGAGCGTATCTCTCGTATCTTCCAAATGCATTCTAACAACCGTGAAGCTCTCGATCAGATCGAAGCAGGTGACATTGGAGCAGCTGTAGGATTCAAGGATGTACGCACAGGTGATACTCTTTGTGACGAGAAGAAGCCTATCGTACTCGAGTCTATGTCATTCCCTGAGCCGGTTATCGGTGTGGCTATTGAGCCTAAAACTCAGGCTGATGTGGAGAAACTCGGTGTTGCATTGCAGAAACTCGCGGAAGAGGATCCAACTTTCCGTGTAAAGACAGACCATGATACCGGTCAAACGGTTATCAGTGGTATGGGTGAGCTTCACCTGGAGATCATCCTCGACCGCCTGAAGCGTGAATTCAAAGTGGAAGCCAATCAAGGTGCTCCACAGGTTGCATACAAAGAAGCGATCACTACTCCGGTTACTCACCGTGAGGTATACAAGAAACAAACTGGTGGTCGTGGTAAGTTCGCCGATATCCAGTTTGAGATCGGACCTCGTGAGGATGAGAAAGAAGGACTGGAATTCATCAACGAGATCTCTGGTGGTAACATCCCACGTGAATTCATTCCTTCTGTAGAGAAAGGATTCACTGAAGCGATGAAGAACGGTGTATTGGCCGGCTTCCCGATCGATAGCATGAAGGTTCGACTGTTCGATGGTTCATTCCACGCAGTTGACTCCGACCAGTTGTCGTTCGAGATCGCAGCTAAAACTGCCTTCCGTACCGTTGCCCCTCAAGCAGGTGCAGTATTGCTCGAGCCGATCATGAAGCTCGAAGTAGTTACTCCTGAAGAGAATATGGGTGACATCATGGGTGACTTGAACCGTCGCCGTGGTCAGATGGAAGGAGTTGATGAAAAAGGTGGATCACAAGTGATCAAGGCAAAAGTTCCTTTGAGCGAGATGTTCGGTTATGTGACTTCACTCCGTACCATCTCTTCAGGTCGTGCGAGCTCTTCTATGGAGTTCTCACACTACGATCAAGTGCCTAAGAATATTGCAGAAGATGTATTGGCTACCCTTAAAGGAGCTGTAAAAGCGTAGAAAAATGGTGAATCAAAAGATCAGAATCAAGCTTAAGTCGTACGATCACAACCTGATCGATAAGTCGGCAGAGAAGATCGTTCGTTCGGTAAAGGTTACTGGTGCCATCGTAAATGGTCCTATCCCTCTGCCAACTGAGAAGAAAAAATACACAGTGCTGCGTTCTCCTCACGTAAACAAGAAAGCGCGTGAGCAGTTCCAGTTGTGTTCTCATAAAAGATTGTTGGATATCTACAGCTCTACTTCCAAAACGGTTGACGCACTCATGAAATTGGAGTTGCCTAGTGGAGTCGATGTAGAAATTAAAGTATAGTCATGCTAGGAATCATTGGTAAAAAAGTAGGTATGACCAGTGTTTTTTCCGAAGAAGGAAAAAACATCCCTTGTACCGTCATCAAAGCGGAACCAAATGTGGTTAGCCAGCTCAAGAGCATCGATAACGATGGTTATCGTGCAGTGCAGATCGCTTTTGACGATGTGAAGGAGAAAAATACGAACAAAGCTCAGGTTGGGCACTTTGCAAAAGCAGGTGCAGCTCCAAAGCGTCGTATTCATGAATTCAAGGATTTCCGCGATGATTCTGATCACGAGATCAAGCTCGGAGAGGAAGTGACTGTCGAGATCTTCAACGAAGGAGAATTCGTCGACGTGATCGCTAACTCTAAGGGTAAAGGTTTCCAGGGTGTTGTTCGCCGTCACGGTTTTGCCGGTGTTGGTGACGCTACACACGGTCAGCACAACCGCCTGCGAGCTCCGGGTTCTATCGGTGCCGCTTCGTTCCCTGCACGTGTATTCAAAGGAATGCGCATGGCAGGACGAATGGGAGGTAAGCGTGTAAAGACTATGAACCTCCAAGTGGTTAAGGTGATCGCTGAGGAGAATCTAATCGTACTTAAAGGAAGTGTACCTGGACATAAGGGTGCATACGTAATAGTTGAGAAGTAATGAAACTGAAGGTTTTAAATAGCGAAGGCCAGGAAACAGGCAAAGAAGTTGAGATCAGCTCAGCGGTATTCGGTGTTGAGCCGAATGACCACGCCATTTACCTGGATGTGAAACAATATCTCGCCAACCAGCGTCAAGGAACCCACAAGTCCAAAGACAAAGGAGAGATCACTGCTTCAACCAGAAAGATCAAACGCCAGAAGGGTACAGGTACTGCTCGTGCGGGTTCTGTTAAATCCGGTGTGATGAGAGGTGGAGGAAGGTTCCACGGACCACGTCCTCGCAACTACGGGTTCAAATTGAACAGAAAACTCAAGCAAGTGGCTCGCCGTTCTGCTTTGAGTTATAAAGCGCAGGATTCGAACATCATCGTGATTGATAACCTCGAGATGGATACTCCGAACACTCAGTCTTACTTATCATTCCTTCAAAATCTGGAGGCAGGAGACGTTCGTACCTTGTTCGTGACCAGCGAATCTGATCGCAACGTATACCTGTCGAGCAGAAACATCCAGAATGCAGAAGTACTTGCTGCATCGGATGTAAACACCTATCAGGTAATGAAAGCCGGTAAGCTCATTCTTACAGAAGCAGCTGTCGGTAAGTTGGAAGAAAATTTAAGCAACTAAGAAGATGGCAGTAATAGTAAAACCACTGATCACTGAGAAATCCAACATCCTGTCGGAGAAAGTCAATCAGTACGTGTTCATCGTTGAGCTTAATGCTACTAAACCCGAGATCATCTCTGAAGTAGAGAAGATGTACGGAGTTGATGTAGAAGGCATCAGTACACTGGTCGTTCGCGGGAAACGTCGTATGCGTTACACCAAGGGCGGAATGGTGACCGGTAAGAAATCGAATTACAAGAAAGCAATCATCACCTTGAAGGAGGGTCAGGAGATCGACTTCTTTGAGAGTGTATAATACAAAGGGAGTAGAGCAATGCCAGTAAAAAAGTTAAAACCAACCACTCCGGGACAACGGTTTCGCCTTGCAAACACATTTGCAGAGC
>VMDK01000099.1 GCA_008080835.1 Sphingobacteriia bacterium
GACCTCGTGAGGTCCCTGAAGCATGTATTTGTTGCAAATTGCATGTATTTGACCAAGAGAGAGATACGACAATTAAATTCCTTGGCATATGAAGCCGGTGTTCAGATCCAGGTAAGTATGCCTCACCGATTCCAACGCCCATATCACGAGGTGAAGGAAAAAGACCTCAAACCACACATCATAGAGTGTAATCACTACCATCCGCGTTCCAAGGACAATAAGAATATTTCTGTGATCGAGGACCTGCTTATGCCGGATCTGGATGTTTTGATCAGTGTATCGAACGCACGAATCAGAAGTGTTTTTGCCACAGGTGTGGGAGTTATGCATAACGATCCTGATGTAGTCAATGCGCGCATCGAATTTTACAACGGTTGTATTGCGACACTTTCAGCAAGTAAGATATCAGACAAAAAAGTACATAAGATCCGCTTCTTCGAGAATAACAACTATCACACGCTCAACTATCAGGATCAGAGTGTACGCACCGTGAAGGCAGAAGAATCTGACACCGAGGAACATGGACATCCTGAAGTGACAGACGAAACCAACTTTCACGATGAGGTCAATGAGTCTAAAATTCTGGAAAAAGAACTGGAATCTTTCTACTATTGCATCGAACTAGGGACGGAACCCGTTAGTGTATTGGATGATTATCTGAATGCACGAATGGTTGCCGATGACATTCTCGATCAATTAGAAAGAAATTTCCGGAGAAAATGAGCGAAACACGCGGAACAGCTCGAGGTTTGAATAACAGACTTCACAGAGCTAAAAATAATTCCTTCACACTTTTAATCTTACTGACTGCTTCTGTCCTTTTGCTGGGGTGGTCATGTAATGCTATTGACCGCGATGAACCTATCCCGAGTTACCTGCACATCGCAGAATATGAGCTATCTGTGCCCAGCGACAATTCACAAGGAAGTGCTGCAACCGACATTCGCGATGTCTGGTTGGATGTGAACGGACAGTCCGTTGGAGTATTTGAGGTCCCGGTAACGGTTCCTGTACTGGACAATGGCGACGATCTCTTTGTTCTTGCCCAGGCGGGCGTGCGCAACAACGGTCGAAGCGACAATCGCATCCGATATCCGTTTTACAAGATTTACCGAGATACGATCAAGCGTGTAGAAGGAGCTCTTGATACGATACGACCGGTGATCACATACATTGACGGAGCGGTTTTCCCCTGGTTAGAGGACTTTGAGGATCGGACGATCAGCATGGAGATCCAAAGTGACTTGTCAACGATCGACACATTCAGGCTAACCGGTGACTCAGCGGAAGTATATAACTACAATACTAAGAATCGCTTTAGCGCATATCTGGACCTTGGCACGGGCGAGCAGAACGTGGAATGCTGGAGCATCCCGACTTTTGATTTCCCAAGAGGACGCGCAGTATATCTTGAAATTCATTTCCGTACAGATGTCTTACTTACTTTCGGGATCATCCCAATGGATAATGACATTCAAGCAGGCAGAGTGAGTATTCTTACCTTGAAAGAGACTGGAGGTCAGTGGAATAAGGCTTATATCAGCCTCGGAGAGGATCTCAATAATCAAAGCTATGACGATATGGATTTTAAAGTCTTCATGTCGGCATTCAACGATGGCACGAAGACCAATCCGAAGGTCTTCATCGACAACATCAAAGTGATCCACCAGTGAGATAAACCTCATGATCAGAACCCGATACAGGATATGGTACATTTTCAGCGACCTGATAAGCGCAACCACGGCGTGGTTGAGCTTCTTCCTGTTCCGAACGGTAATGATCGAGAAGAAGACCCTCACAGATGCCTGGGGTGACCCCAATCTGGTCAAAGGCCTTATCGTCGTTCCAATATTCTGGTTAGTTGGTTACGCCCTGTACGGAATGTACAGGAACGTTCTCCGTAAATCCCGACTTCGCGAGATCGGTCAGGTCCTTGTCTTATCTGTGATCGGTAACCTCATCCTGTTCTTCATACTTGTGCTCGATGACCAGGTCAGTGATTATCGAGTTTATTATCGTTCCTTTCTGATCCTGCTCGGATTCCATTTTTTCCTTACTGCCCTGCTTAGAACCTTGGTTTCGAGCAATCTTGCCAAACAGATCAAGACCCGGAAGATCGGATTCAAGACACTCCTGATCGGTTCGAACGAAAAAGCTTTGACCCTTTACAAGGAGTTAACAGAAAGCAAATCCAGTGAAGGATATTTTGTAGAAGGATACGTTCGTGTTGACCCGGAAAATCAAAACCTGCTGGAAGGCATCATTCCTGATCTAGGCTCCTTGGCCGATCTTCCTGACATTATTCAAAACAATGATATAGAGGAAGTTATCATAGCCATCGAGACGAGCGAGCATGGTAAATTGAATCGCATCATTGACGTATTGAGTGGTACCGGCGTGACTATGAAGGTCATCCCCGACATGTACGACATCCTCTCGGGAAGCGTGCGCATGAACAACATCATGGGGGCATTGCTCATTCAGATCAGCCCATATACAATGCCTGAATGGCAGCGAAGTGCCAAAAGACTAATGGACATATCCATTTCACTTCTTTCGATCATTTTAGGCTCACCTTTGTTCCTTACGATTGCGCTCATGGTCAAATTGGGCAGTAAAGGTCCGATCTTATTCAAACAAGAACGTGTTGGACTAGGAGGAAACCCATTCCGTATACTGAAATTCCGGACCATGTACATCGATGCTGAGAAGGCTGGACCTCAGTTATCCAGTGAAAATGATCCTCGAATCACGAAGACGGGTCGATTCCTCCGCCGAGTTCGCTTGGATGAGCTTCCTCAATTCTTCAATGTGATAAAAGGTGAAATGTCAATTGTTGGACCAAGACCTGAAAGACAGCACTTCATCGACCTGATCGTACAGGAAGCACCGCACTACAAGCGATTGCACAGAGTAAAACCCGGGATCACCAGTTGGGGACAAGTGAAGTATGGATATGCCGAAAACGTGCGCGAAATGGTGCAACGAATGAAGTACGATATTCTTTACGTGGAGAACATGTCACTCGGTCTTGACTTGAAGATCCTGATATATACGGCTCTCATTATGATCCAGGGCCGGGGTAAATAAAAAAACGCCTTCCGAAGGAGGCGCAATTTCTTAAGCCAACCAATTCTGTATCTATTAGAATGGAGTCAGCACAAACCCAACCGCCGCGGTTGATACCTGAGGACCGCGATCTTTCTTGAACACACTGTTCGGATAATATTTCCCGTAGATGTTGAAATCTCCATATCCGAACTGAAGTACATATCCGTAGCGATAATCCTCTACTTGATAGTTCCCTCTTGTTTTGCGCTTCTCTTTATCGCTTCGCCTACCCCATTTCTGCTTAGTATGCGAACCGATCAGGTATCCCAGTTGAATCCCAGCTGATACCTTGAATGATTCATCCTCGTCATCCGGGTCAGATTTGAAATTCAGCATCAAAGGCATGGTCAAATACTGTGTTACCAGTTTGTTCTTTCGGTAGTCTACTTCATCGTTGATGGTGTAGGCGAGAGGATTACTTCCTTTCTCAAGGTCGATATCCTCTTCGAATCGGTAGTTATTGTACTCGATTCCAAGTCCATACACAAGTCTCAGATGCCCTTTGTACAGATTAAGACCTTGTTGAACCAATCCCAGATGGAAGTTGATCGAACGGATCTTATCCAGGTTCATACCCTCATATCCTTCCGGCATTTCCACAGTTGATCCGTTCACAAAGGCATTCAAGCCCAGATCCATGACAAACGTGCTTGTTTCCACGAGTTTAACCTCTTTCTCTTCATCATCCTTCTTGTGCATCACGATGGTACGTTCGATGTGGCGTTCGATGCTGTCTTCCATTCCGTCTTCAATGCGGATCTCAATCCTTCTCTAGAGTTTTTCCAATTCGACCTCTGCTTCCTCGAGACTGATCTCAGCATCTTTAAATGCCTCTTCCAGTTCAGCTCTTGTAGCAGAGTCCAAATGCATGTCCTTGTCGAAGAATTTGATCTTAAAGAGCTTGTTGTCGATCACCACATGTTCGTCTTGTTCGATCTCAACCTCCACTTCTTTCACAGTGCTATCTGCCTGCGCAGCAGTGAATAATGAGATCGACATGGTAGCGACCAAAATCAAGGCCGCGCGATAATTGAATTTCATATTCGTATTAATGATTTTCATGGTAATTAGCGTTTAATGGTTATTTGGTTTATTTCAATTCAAGCATGGCCATTGCTTGATAGCGCTGTCCGACATAAGCCATGATCAGCGTTGATTTTTCATAATCAGTGCGGTTCACTTTGACGACCGTATTGCGGAATGGAGTTCCAAGAGCATACAATCCTTTATCGATCATCGGACGAATACCGTTGTAATCATCGTATTGGTCATACATTGCTCGCTCTGCTCTTCTATCCAGTTGACGTGATTCAGTCTTGTAAAGTCTCATCGGCGCCTCACTCCTACTCTGTGAGCTGGCAAATCGCACAGGAGCACGGATCGGTGCAACTCTCAGGTCCATGAGTTCCTCGTCATTCGTGATCATCTCAGGATCTTCCGTTACGTCGTCAGAAACAACTTGGATCTGGTCACTTGGATAATTGTAGTTTGGTGTTTGGTTTATTATTGGTGCGGATTCCTGCGGTACGATGGTCTCTTCTACTTGGTCAGTGGTGTTCTGTACTTCTATATCAGCCACCAAACTAGCGTCATTTTGGTCGTTTTGAGGCATGACTTCATCAGTCACCGGCGTTTCTATGGCATCAACGAGAGATCCTGTGCCTTGTTGAGGTGTGCTGAATTTCCAGATCGGGTATGCTATGAAGAGGATGATGATAGCTGCCGCAGCTACCCTCACAGGAGTGGCAGAAAGGAATGACCATAGAGGAATGATCTTGCGTTCTTTGGGCAATAGCGCTGACTTGTTCGGGAAACTCATTTGAGGGGCGGGTGCAACAGCTCGCTGCATTCCTTCCCACTCTGCCTGAAGCTCCTCGTCTGATTCGATCTCTGCAAGCAGTTGAGCCTCCTCTTCAGCACTCAACTCCCCTTCGAGTAATTCGAACAACTTCCAGTCGATGTCCTTTTTCCAGTCTTCCATATTTTCCTTTTCCTTCTTCATATCACAGCGTGGATGTCTTTGATGTAGCTTTTCAGAAATTTTCAAGCGAGAAAAATGTTGATCTTCACCTGCCCCTCCGTCATTCCCGTGATCTCTGAGATAGATCGGTAATCATACCCTTCATAATCTCTCAGCATTACCACAGTTCTCTGATTATCAGGAAGTTGTTGCACAGCTTTTCGCACAATTTCCATGGCATCTGTGTATTGATCGTTATGTGTGTGTCCTACTTCTGCTACTTCATCGATCTGAGTTTCCCTTTTGGACCTTCGGATGATGTCGATACAGTTGTTGTAGGTGATCTTGTACATAAATGCCTTCGCTGTTTTTACTTCTACATCAGACAATCGCACCCAGAGTTTCTCGAATGTATTCTGTACCACGTTTTCTGCCTCGAAGCTGTCTTTGAGATATTGATACGCAAAGCCATACAAGGCATCAGCATAACGCTCTACACATTCGTTGTAATCCCGGGTGGTCATTCGCTGATCTGACTTTAATACGGAGTTTGAAATAAAAAGTTACAATATTTTTTGCGCAAGCACGTTCAAAGCTCCTTCTCCGCGCCGAACAGTTAGCTGCATCCGTGTATTTTTGAAGGATGAAAAAGGAGAAGGCTTGGTTTGAAGAATGGTTCGATTCTCCTTTTTATCACATTCTATATGGACATCGCGATGATCGGGAAGCTCGTGAAATGATCCAAAATCTGATCGACTACGTGAGCCCTTCTTCCGATAGTGTGTTCCTGGACCTCGCTTGTGGGAAAGGAAGACATTCCCGGGTATTGAACGATCTGGGTTTTGAGACTTACGGAATCGACCTCAGTCCCAACTCGATCGAATCGGCATCAGAGCATGCCAATGAAACACTGCACTTTGAGGTTCACGACATGCGCGAAGTGTATAAACCCAGCACATTTGATTATGTATTGAACCTCTTTACCAGTTTCGGGTATTTTGACAATCGCAAGGACCTTGTACTAACCTTGGATGCCATTCGTAAGGAATTAAAGGATGGCGGTACGCTGGTGATCGATTATCTGAACATCGGAAAGATCCGGAAAGATCTCTGCGACGGTGTCAAAGAGAACATAGAGCGCGATGGCATTGAATTTCACATTGAGAAACAGATAAATGACGAATTCGTCGAGAAGGAAATTTCGTTCCAACATAAGAGAGGTAGATATCACTATACAGAGCGAGTAGCTGCCCTTGATCTGCCAATATTTCGTGAATTGCTGGAGCAATCAGGTTTTTCCGTACAAACAATCGCAGGAGATTATCAGTTTACAGAATACAACGAACATAAGTCGGACCGACTGATCCTGGTCGCAACCAAACGATAATTGAACTTTTCCTGAAAAGTGTTGAAACGAATCCTTCATATCGATAAGCAATTGTTCTTCGAAGTGAACGACTGCATGAAGAACGACACGTTCGACATGTTGATGCCGATGTTTCGTGATAAGGAATTCTGGATCCCGTTGTACATCCTGATCATCATTCTGATCATTCGGAGGTACAAGCTCAAGGCGCTTTATGTCATAGGATTTGCAGTACTCACAATCCTTCTGGCTGATCAAATCAGCGCCCATATTATCAAACCTTTGGTAGCGAGACCTCGTCCTTGTAATGACCCTATTATAGGTGATCTGGTGAATCGATTAGTTGACTGCGGCAGTGGTTACAGCTTCGTGTCGAGTCATGCCACGAACCACTTTGCGCTTGCGGTGTTCTTTATTCGAATTTTCGACAGACCGAGCATACGCTACTATATTGTTATTCCCTTTCTTTTTTGGGCAGGGCTTATTTCTTTTGCACAGGTATATGTAGGGGTACATTACCCGCTCGACGTGCTCATGGGTGGATTGCTCGGAGCCTTGATCGGTCTGGGTGTTTCCCGATTGAACACATACACACTTTGCGTTAGAAGCGGACACAGACTTTAGTTGTAAAACGAATTGAACTTCTGGTGGTATTTTTTACTCTTTGGGTTTCCATTGATTGGAGGCTTGATAGGTTGGTTGATCAAAAAACACAACCCTGTCCACTTGAAGCTGTTCCTAGCTTTTAGCGGAGCTTTCCTATTCTCCATTACCATCATAAGTCTGATCCCTGAACTGTATCATCATCATGAAACGGATGGCATCAAAGTTGGCTATCTGATCCTCGGTGGTTTTTTCCTGCAGATATTGATCGATGTTTTTTCAGGTGGTGTGGAGCACGGGCACGTTCATCGACATACCGAAAACGTGTCATTTAGGGTTTTTCTGGCATTGGCAGTACACGCCTTTTTGGAAGGCATGGCCGGAGGCAGCGGTTTCTTTGAAACGCATGCCCAGCATAGCTTTCTTTGGGGCATCGCGCTGCATGAGGTCCCTGCCGCATTTGCATTGATGGTGGTGCTCAAATCAGAGAATACAAATAGCAAGTGGCTCATTCCGGTGGCTGCGCTCTATGCACTAATGACACCTGCCGGTGCGTTCCTGGCAGATCATGCAGGATCATTTGCGGCAAATGCCGAAGAGTTCATGCCTTACATCGTTGCGGTTGTGATCGGGGTATTTCTTCACATTTCCACCACCATACTCTTTGAGAATTCGGAGCATCATCGATTTTCTCTGTACAAGATCATCGCCGTTCTACTTGGAGCAAGTGTGGCGATCATATCTGGTGGATTCCATTGAACGTGGCGTTCATAAACTGAACTGACAGGTCGGGATTTTCGGTCTCATGCACTAATATTGAGCTCTCAAAACGAAGTCAATCATGCCTGAATTCATTATAGTTGAACCCGAATACGAAAAACACATTGCACTCATTCGGTTAAACCGCCCAAAGGAGCTGAATGCGTTGAACTTACAACTCATGGGTGAGATCCGCGACGCGCTGCTTGAATTGGACGAAAATCCGGATGTGCGGGTGATCATCATTACCGGAAATGAGCGAGCATTTGCCGCAGGTGCCGATATTAAACAGATGGCAGGCAAAGGTGCCATTGACATGCTCAAGATCGATCAGTTCCGTACCTGGGACTCTATTCGCAAAACACGCAAACCGATCATTGCAGCTGTAAGCGGATTCGCGTTAGGTGGAGGTTGTGAACTGACGATGCTTTGCGACATGATCATTGCGTCAGAAACGGCACAATTCGGGCAACCGGAGATCAAGATCGGAGTGATGCCCGGAGCCGGTGGTACTCAGAGACTTACACGTGCAGTCGGCAAGGTCAATGCCATGGAGATGGCCCTAACGGGCAAATTTATCTCTGCGCAACGTGCCTATGAGATGGGATTGGTCAATCGTGTGGTTCCCGTGGAACTCTACTTATCTGAAACGGTGCGCCTGGCTAAAGAGATCGCGGCACAGTCCCCGATCGCTGTTCAATTGGTCAAAGAATCGGTGAACATGGCATTTGAAACGTCTTTACAAGAAGGACTAGCTCTGGAGCGCAAGAACTTCTACATGCTCTTCGCTACCGAAGATCAAACAGAAGGCATGAATGCTTTCGTGGAGAAGCGCAGGCCGGATTTTAAAGGAGAATAGGGCGCTGCGCGCCGGTTTCGGGTCTCAGGTGTCGGACATCGGGCTCTTTCGGATTTCAACCAATGGCATTGGGCTAACGGCTAATAGCCAACAGCCAATAGCTCTCACTGTCGTTCTTCCGCCAATCGATTATCTAGCAGATTAA
>VMDK01000084.1 GCA_008080835.1 Sphingobacteriia bacterium
AAAGAATCTCAAATTTCTCGCGTTTAGAATGATGGTCCTCTTTGCAATTGGGGTACAACCCGGTTGTAAGGATGATACGGGTGGAGACCCGGAACCGGAAAAGAGTATTTACGAACATCTTGCTGCTTCTAAATATTCAGTGATCAAGGCAGCTGTGGATCGTGCCGGACTCGAGTCGATGCTCAGCGGTGGGACATTCACATTTCTTGCTCCTACTGATGATGCTTTTTTAGTTTCTGACACCGACCCAACCACGTTGAGCGATGCTGAAGTGGCAGAGTTTGTGAAGAATCACCTGATCATGGGTAAGTACGAGACTTCACAATTTGAGAATGGGACATACATTTCGAGTGAAGCTGCACTTGGACCGGATGGTGAGAAACTTTCACTCTCCGTGAGCACTTCGACGGGATCCCATCGCATGAACTCAGCTCAGATCAACGCTTCTGTGGCTTGCACCAATGGGATGCTCCATGAGATGTCTGATGTAGTTGAGCCGGCTAACATATACGATCATTTGTTGAACAACCCGAATCTCGAAACATTCAAAACAGCAGTTTCGCTGGAAGTTGCAACTAAGAATGAATTTGAGGCCGACGGGTTATTCACTTTGTTCGCGGTGCATGAAAATGCCATGGTAGCATACCTGAACGGAAAGAATGTGTCTATTTCACGCCTTGCACCGGCTGATCGTCGTGCTTTGGTCAATAATGGCATCATCAACGATAAGGGCTACTACTATGCAGAACTGCCAAGCGGTACGGTTACGACCCGAGGTGCAGATCTTGAGATCGATAAAAGCAGCGATGTAAAATTGAACGGATCCGTGAAGATCCTGACTAAGGATGTGCAGTGCACCAATGGTGTGATCCATGTCATCAATGGTACTTTGACCAACTAATAACACTTAAAGGAATAAAGAAAGCCTCGCTATTGCGGGGCTTTTTTTATTGTATTGATTCTCTGAGCTTCTTCGGCAAACTGGCTGCTACCAGGGAATAGCTGTCATCTATCCAATTCCGTAGTAAGGAGTCTGGGATGCTTCCTGTCACCGAGACTGTATTCCAATGTTTCTTGCTCATGTGGTATCCCGGAATGACTTCAGGGTATTGCTCCCGCAGTTCAATGGCTTTTCCCGGATCACATTTGACATTGAAACTCAGAAACTCAAAATTGCACAATGCGAACATCTTGCCACAAACCTTGAACACAAGAGTGTCCGGACCGAAAGGTGTTTCTCCAGTCACACCCGGTTTGGCAATACAATGATCTCGAAACTGTTCAATGTCCATGGTCAGGGATATTTGAACTTGAAAATGGAGAATTCATTGTTTGCAGCAACTAGTTCAGATATCTCTTTCAAATGTGGCTGTTTTTCCGGGATGTGGTCGAGCCATTTATTCCTGATCACAAAATAGTCCGGGTTGATCCGTTCTTGCCAATAATCTATATGCGATCTGGAGCGACTCATTTCTTCGTGATTGAAGACCTTCCCTTTATGCTCCATATAGATCAATGAGGTATTGGGAGCAAATTCACAAAGTACGAATATCTTAGCATCTTCTGGCACGTCGCTGGATCGAAGAAACTCCGCAGAACCTTGAAGCCAGGCAGTTTCATTGAGAATCACACGGTCTCGAACGTTATAATGCTCCGAACGTCTGTTTTGAGCAATATTCAGGCTCACCGCCAAGTGAATCACTGCAAGAGAATAAAGCACAGCTTTGGAGGCTTCAATATTCAATTGCCCGGATGACGAGATCGCCTTAAGTCCGTAAAGTGTCCCCCAAATGAAAATTGGATAAAAAGTGCAAAGGAAATAATAGTCGTGATTAGAGAATTGCATCCCGATCAGCAATGCATAAATGATGGCGCCAAGTGTACTTGCGATCAAAGTCCTGAACGCATGATCATGCACAATAGAAGGGAGCTTTAATCGACGAATGACGGTGGTGGCAAGGACAATTGCTCCCAACACATATTGAACATAGCTGAGGTAGTCAAACCTCCATGTTCGCGTGTTTTTCCAAATAGCTACGACCTCATCCCAGGACTTTACCGGCAAAGGCTTCGAAAGGAAAACCACGGACCATAGCTCCTCATTCCTTTGAAAGAAGTGTATAAGATCGTACCAGTAAATGAAAAGCCCCAGAGCAATGGCTCCGAATGTTGGTATAAGGCTTTTTGTCCTTCGCTCAGCATTGAAGAAAAGATCAATGAAGAATACGGATGTGATCGAAATGAAATAGATCCCGCAGGATGTTTTAACCAAGGTTGCAAGCGCTGCGAACAACACGATAAGTAATCCCGGTAACCACGAGGCATCTCTAATATACCGATTTAAAAATCCCAAGGATGTGAGTAGGAGTCCCAGTGCAGCAGCATCAGGTAGGAAATTGAATTGATAGAAGAAGGCAAGTGGCGACAAGCAAAGAACGTAGATAGGCAGTGCAATGGCCCGATGCAACCGGAATGAAGCGACAAACCATGCCAGACCAAAGGCGAGGAACAGCCCTGTGATCCATCGATAAATGGTACTCAAACTCAGACTTGGCATCCCTTTCTTCAGCCCGGCGACCAAATACTGTATTAGCGGGAATTCAACTCCAACCTCACCGTTGTCACTCATCATCGAGTGTGTTCGAGGCTCGAAGAATGAATAGTTATCAACAAAGTTTATAGCGATCGAAAGTCGGTCCGATTGAGCCCAGTTGTGGACGCCTTCGGGCATGCCATGTCCGAACCAAACGCCCAGCGCAGCGTAGATCAATAGAACACCCAACCAAAACTGTTTTCTCAACGTATGTAACTGTAGAGATCGATTTCGAAGAAAGTTCGATTATAATATTTGTGTCTGATTTTGACGAGGTATTGCGACGTTCTTACACGAATTTGTGTCTTTATAAGCGTAGTGTTTTATATTTTAGCAACCGATATGTTCAAATCTCGACGAATCCTCCTGTTGGTATTAGTCTGTCTGGCGACCTTTCAAATCAATGCACAGGCACCAACCAACACCGATGACATCGCTCGAGAGAAGGTCGAGCAAATGGATCGTTTGCTCAACTTCAATAAACAGCTCTTCCGAGCAAATGTCGGTCAGTGGGACGAATCCCTGCGCTACAGATCAGTTTCCAGCCATAGTTCTATAAGTTTCCAGAATGACCGTATCACATTTGGGATGCGCCGTACACCGGATCTCAAATTTGAAGATATGGTAACTGATGTGAACCGGGAGACTCGAGAAACCAGATCGCAATTCCTGGTTTGGGAACTCAATTTCAAGAATTCAAGCCCAAATGTCACGATCACTCCGGATCAATCAGTAGATAGCCGAGTGAATTACTTCGGTCCAAGACAAACTGAAGGGAAAAGAATACCTGCCTACGAAGCCTTGAGATACAATGACCTTTATGAAGGCATCGATCTCAGTTTCTACAATACAGAAGAAGGAAGCCTCAAATACGACCTTATCATCAAACCGGGAGCCGATATGGCTCAAGTGGAGTTTGATTATGACGGGGTTGAGGGGCTACAGGTGACAGAAGATGGAAAGCTTCTGGTAGAGACCGCTTGGGGAACGTTCAGCGAAGATAAGCCTTATAGTTACCAGATCATCGAAGGGAAGGAAGTAGAAGTGGACGTGAGATATGCTGTCGTAGACAATTCGCTCCGATATGAACTGCACGGTGAGATGGACCCTGATGTTGAACTGGTGATTGACCCAATGTATGTGGATTGGAGTACCTATTTCTATGGAACAGGTCAAACACAAACTGGATACTATTATGCCTATACGTGGGTAGAGGATCTAGATATGGACAGCGACTTCGACGTGTATATCACAGGAAGAACGAGTGACTATTTCCCCACCACATCTGGGGCCTTCGACACATCGATTAACGGTTATTTTGATGCCTTTGTATGTAAGATGAATAAAGACGGCGACAGCTTGATCTTCTTCTCCTACATCGGTGGAGCCGGATATGAGTTTCCCTCAGGTATTACCGTAAATGATCTGGAGCAACCGGTAATGTCCGGTATGACATGGTCCGGTGATTTCCCGATCACGGCAAACGCCTACGATACGGTGGGAGCCGGTACCAGCAACTATAAGTCCTTCATTACTAAATTCAACGAAACCGGTACCAAACTGATCTTCTCAACCTATCTGGGTGGATCCGGATGGTTCAATAGTGTCAAAGCTCTGGAGCTTAACTCCAAAGGTGACGTATACGTAACCGGAGCCACAAGCTCATCGGACTTTCCTACCACATCAGGTTGTATTCAAGACACCTACGGTGGAGGCAGCGGACCATGGTACTACTACCAACGTGATGCCTTCTTCACCATTCTCAAAAGCGATGGAACAGATCTGATCTACAGTACGTTCATCGGTGGGGCAGGAAATGAAACGGCTTTGAACATCGCATTGAATAAGGATGAAGAGATCTACATCGTTGGAAAATCCAGCTCGAGCAATTTTCCGGTGACTTTAGGTTCCAGACAATTCTTCAATTATGTGGCCAAAGGTCCTGAGGATGGATTCGTTTTGAAGTTGTCGAAAGATGCCAAGAAGATCCTCTACTGTAACCTCATGGGAGGAAACGGAACAGATGTTTTCGAAGGGATCTACGTGAACAAATACGATGAGGCATACGTTGCCGGCTACAGTAACTCAGGGGATTTCCCTACTAAAAATGCATATCAAAAGACACTCAAAGGTGGATATGACCAGGTGGTCGTGAAGCTTGTGTCTTCCGGAACAAACGTAAAATATTCCACCTTCATTGGTGGTACCGGTGACGATTACTTCTACCAGGGTTGGTGGTACTATAGCTACCCGAACATCCGTATCGCGGCAAATATTCGCGAAGAAGCGATCATCTGTGGAATATCTAAGTCCACTGATTACCCTGTTACTTCAGACGCACTGCAAAAGATAAATAAATCTACATGGGGTGCTTCTACCTCATGGAGACCGAGCTCAACGATCGCAAAGCTTTCCATAAATGGGGACAAGCTGCTGTACGGAACGTACTGGGGAGGTTCTAGCTATGAATATCCGGGTGCAGTGAAACTAAAGAGAGTCAGCTGCTATACCAGTATCCTCTATGGAGGAATGACCGCATCGGAAGATTACCCAACGACTCCGGGAGTCTATCGTGACTCGATCCGGAAAAATTCGACGTACGCCTACTATTGGAATGGGTTTGTCTCGAGATTCCGTGATACACTATACACCGACGAGATTCAGCTTGCGCTTCAAGATACCATTGTCGAATGCGACAAAGTTTATGTGATCGTGGATGCAAAGAATCAAGGAGCGGACATCAAATGGTCTCACGGACCCGATGATCGTTTTGTGATCCTTGAGGATACGGGTACGTATTGGGTTTATGCAACTTACGGTTGCGATACGACCAGAGACACTGTAACAGTGAAGCTCGAGCATTTCCCGAAAGTGCCGGTATTTGGTAATGACACCATATTCTGCGACAAGTATGTCGCTACCACGCTGGATGCCAAGAACGATACCATTAGGCGGGAATACAAATGGCATGACGGGGATACGAAACAAACATACTATGCCGATAAACCCGGCAAATATTGGGTGGATATCATAACACCCAATTGCGGGACCAAAACGGATACGATAACCTTCCGGCTCAAACAAAGCCCTGATATACAATTGGTCGGTGATACAACGCTCTGTGATTCAGCAGTTTACACATTGGATGCTGGTTATGTTGCAGATGATATGCTATATCGTTGGAGCACCGATGATTCGGTGCAATCCATTGCGATCAGCGATACCGGTACGTACTGGGTCACCATGCAGAACCATTGTGGGAAAGACTCCGCATCTACGCATATTTCGTTGCGCGTGACGCCAACCGTAGATCTTCCTGCTGATTCTATCTTCTGCGATGACGTAGACATCACCCTGACTGTGGGAGATGCTACCAACGATGAGACTTATCTCTGGACCGATTGGGCGAGAACCGTATCCTATGGCATAGGGAATAGTATACAACGCTTAAATGATGATGATGTCAGGGTCAAGATCGAGAATCATTGTGGAGTCGCAGAGGACTCGATGCGACTTAGTATCATTAAGACTCCGGTTTATGGGACATGGGATACCATCTATTCCTGCGACCAGGTTGATGAGGTGCTTGCTGTGACAGACCCTCAGACGTATTATGCATACTCTTGGCAGGACCGATCTGCTCAATCCACCTATCAGATCAACTCTCCGGGCTATTACCGGGTTCTGATTTCAAATAAGTGCGGATCCGATTCAATGAGCTGGAGTGTGATAGACAAGTATACTCCTGTTCTGAGCTTGCCAAACGATTCAAGCTATTGTAATACGATCAGTACAGTTTTAGATGCCGACATAGCAGACAATGAAGCTACATACCTCTGGCAGGATGGTTCATCTTCGTCCAGCTATAATGTCAATGCAGCTGGTCTGTACAGGGTCGTGATCACGAACCGTTGTGGTTCCATAGAAGATAGCGTGCGCTACAAGGTGATCACCAACCCGCACGCGGATCTGGCTGATGAACGCGTATTCTGCGGTACAGTAACGCCGGTGACCTTGCAAGTAGGGAAGGTCGACAACGAAGAGACATATCTGTGGTCTTCAGGCTCTTCAATGAATGAAGAGACTTTCGATACCGAAGGAGTTCACGGCATTGTGATCACAAATAAATGTGGATCTGCAGAAGACAGTATTCGTTTTCGTGTGAGCCCATATCCTGTGGTTGACCTGGGATTGGATACCATTCTTTGCGGAAACTTTGCCTTGACCTTGGATGCCGGTAATCCGGGTGCGACCTATATCTGGGAACCTACAGGGGAAGTCACTCAGAAGATCATCGCCAAAGAGCAAACCATCTATACGGTTCGCGTTATAAATGAAGATGGTTGTGAGTCCAGTGACCAATTTGAGATCGGCTCGGATTGTATCAGCACGTACTACGTGCCATCTGCATTTAGTCCGAATGGCGACAACCTGAACGATATATTCCTCCCTGATCTGGTCAATTATGAGAACTATGAAATGCTCATCATGAACCGTTGGGGTGAGATCATCTTTAAGACCAACAATGCTCTTGAAGGCTGGGATGGCAACTATCTCGGCAAAGAAGCTCCTTCGGGTGTGTATGTTTACAGCATGCGATTCGTCACCACTGAAAATGGAGAATACGTGACTGTTTCCGGTGCGTTGAATCTTATTCGATAATTCTTACAACGCCAGCCTATTTTGCACCCATAGTGCACCCTTCTATCCTGACCAATTACGTACCTTAGCCCCTTTCAAAGGGTGGTGGAACCGGTAGATATATTACGGGAATATTGGGGCTATTCAGCTTTTAGGACAGGGCAAGAGAATGTGATCCGCGCTGTCATTGATGGTCAGGATGTTCTGGCCCTTTTCCCGACAGGAGGTGGAAAATCCATTTGTTATCAGGTTCCGGCCCTTGCTTTGGATGGTTGCTGTATTGTGATCTCTCCGTTGATCGCGCTCATGAAGGATCAGACAGACGCCCTGATCGAGCGAAATGTTCCTGCCACTTTTCTGCATTCAGGAATGAACCGTCAACAGGTTCGAAATGAATTGGATCGCATGGTGCGCTCAGAGCTGAAGTTGATCTATGTCGCTCCCGAGCGACTTGCAAATCGCGAATTTCTCGGATATGTCAAGAATAGCAACATCTCTTTTATAGCAGTAGACGAAGCTCATTGCATCAGCCAGTGGGGATTTGACTTCCGCCCCAGTTACCGCATGATCAAAGAGTTGCGGGAAAGCGTTCCTAAAGCTCCGGTCATGGCGCTTACGGCTTCCGCTACTCCGGAGGTGCAAAAGGACATTTCTGCACAACTTGCGCTAAGAGACCCGTTGGTGGCAAGAAGAAGTTTTTCACGGGAAAACCTGAGCTACAGAGTATCCTTCTCAGAAGACAAACCGGGTGTTATGATCGACCAGATCAATGAGGTCGATGGAGCCGTAGTTGTCTATGTCAGGAACAGAAGGTTGACCGTTCAGCTGGCAGATCTGTTGCGGGATGCAGGAATTTCAGCGGAGGCATACCACGCAGGTATGTCCTATGAGGAGCGCAACCGGATTCAATTCGATTGGATGCATAACAAGGCAAAGGTTGTCGTTTCCACGAATGCATTCGGGATGGGGGTGGATAAAGCGGATGTGCGATTGGTCGTTCACTACGTGTTACCTGACAGTCTGGAAAGCTACTATCAGGAATCCGGTCGAGCAGGTCGCGATGGCAAAGCTGCACGATGCCTTTTGCTGTTCAACCCGGATGATGAAACACAAGCGGTTCAGAACTTGAATGCACAACATCCACCGCTGCCATTTGCCGAACTCATATATGAGGCTTTGGGCAACTATTTGGGAGTGGCATATAATGCGGGACAAGGCAATTCCTATGAGTTCGATCTCACGGATTTTTCAAAAAAGTTCGAACACAAGCCGATTCAGATCTATCATGCGTTGAATGCACTGGAGAAATTGGGATACCTGAAGTTGTCGGAAGGTCTGCGGGTCCCATCCAGAGCTAAATTCATCATTTCTTCAAGAGAGTTGTACGACTTCCAGGTCAGGTTCGAGAAGTTCGATCAATTTATTAAAATTCTTCTTCGTCGATACGCCGGCATCAATACCGAGTTTGTTAATGTGGGTGAGAAAGACATTGCAAATCAATGGGGGAGACCGGTAGGGGAAGTGCACAAAACCCGCCAGATCTTAACC
>VMDK01000088.1 GCA_008080835.1 Sphingobacteriia bacterium
CTCTGTGAAACGTGATCTTTTCATTGTTCGGATGTTTAAATCTAACATTTTTCTCTATTTTTTAACTGTCCGAAAAACCGATAAGGCTACAATTCGTCGGATGGCATTTTTCTTATTATGGCTTTAATCAATTGGATTCTTGGAATATGGGTGTGCTACTCGGAGTGAATTTTGTCAGAATTTCACCTTGAAGGTGTTTGCCCTCTCCTTCGTTGAAATCTACTAGTTCTTCATTCATGTCTCCGGTAGGTTCATTTGAAACCCTAATCGGATGTATGTTACTGAACAAGGTGCTTCACAATTAACCCTTCCCCTCTTAGAGCTAATTTTATCGAAATCAGGTTCTTTTTTATTATAAACTCTGCTATCCAGAATGAGGTAACTCATAAGTCTGCAGAAAAAGGAAGGTTACAACGAATGTAATCTACCTAATGAGTTTGTGCGGTTTTGCAAGCGGATACGCCGTACAGAATACCCAGTAGTGTCCGAAAGGACTTTCGCTGTCGTAAACTACTCCAATCCCAACTCGACCGCTGGACTTGTAAAACATATTATCGTGATGCCCTTTGCTGGTAAACCACTGACGATAGGTGTGGTGTGGCGTGATGCCTCCGGCCGCAATGTTCTCCGAATTCACAAAAGAGCGATTGTAGAACTTTCGGATGCGTTTAAACGTATTACCGACTTCCACCAGTTGGTCACCATCACGATCGTGTGAAGTGTGCGAGAAGTATCGCTGCGTGGCCATGTCGTACGCGTGATAACGGGCAGCGCGACAAAGGTCCGGATCCATGATAAGCGGTCGCAACTTGCGTTTGACGCGCTCTTCATTGATGAGTCGTAATAGCTCCACTTCGAAATCCTCATTGAATGAGGGAATGTTCTCCGTTCCATGAGCCAGCCCGTAAAAATGTCCTTGTACATGGCGATCCAATGGGACTATGCTCACCTCATCCTCTTCCTTCTCCTCCTTCTTCTCGATCACGATCGTCGTCTTGGTAATGCGCTCGTATTTTCTGGCCAGGCGATTGAATCCGCTCTCATTTCCTCGTTCATGAAGGGCAATGGAAAAGTTCCTGGTAGAATCGAGTATTTCGTTCCTAAGCTCATTCCAATTCACCAACAGCTTCCAATCCGACACGTTGGTCTTAAGCAAATTCCTGCTTGAAGTGAGACTTCTACTCAATGCGCTGATCTTCTTGCGTTCTGAGGTCTCCGCCTGGAATTGCTCGAAATGGAGTTTGGCCAAATAGTAATGTGGACTCGGATTTTGTGGCTGTTTGGATGCCTTTCGCGTAGAGACCACCAAACATTTTTCCTTGTCTTTTTCGTATAGCCGCGACAACCGTTTCTCCGGATCCTTGTTGGGGAATGCTGTGACCGATGTGGTCAGAAAAATGAGTAGCGATATGATCCCGAATTGTTTCACTCTGTACATCTATACCCGGAGGCATTTACAGAGTAAACGCAATTTTGAGGCTATTTCTGTTCGTCGGGGTCGAACAACTTTGGTTTGAGGAACATTTCTGCGATCATGCAGCGCACACTTCCTCCTCCGATCTTCTCGATATACTCCACATCCAACTCCAGAACCTGAAGGTTGGATTCGAGGTATTCCTGCTGCTCCGGATCCAAGGCTTCATAAGCTCTTTTGCTCATGAAGATCCAATGCCCGTGATCGCCATCCATGACAATGGCGTTGGCGCAGAAATTCTCCATTTGCGCGATGCTGATCTCCATCAAGTGCAGTCCGTCACCTACAAGGCTCGACTTTACTTGCTCACGTTGTTGTTCGTCTGTGATCGCTTCCAAACAACAAATAGCGAGCTTGTCCGAGATCGAAAGAAGGATGTTTGTGTGATAGACCTCGTTGCCGTCAGAACCGACTGCATCAAAGATGATGGCCTCATAGCTCAGTCGTTCGGCAACAAGTTTGACCAAGCGCTCATTGGTTCTAGCCGAGCGACAGGCATATACTTTTTGGTGAGCTCGATCAAAGATCATGCTGCCGGTGCCTTCTAGGTATTCATCATCGCGGGCTTCTTTCCTCAGGTCCCATATCTCCGGGATCTCGTAGTATTCATGCAGGAATTCCAAAAGATCTGGACGGATCTCTTTGCGACGATTCTCTGCCATCATAGGGTAGAGGATCATCAATTCGTTATCATGAGTCGAGAACCAGTTGTTCGGGAAAATGGCGTCCGGAGTGTCCTTGCTCGAATTCAGGTCCTCTATGGTATACACTCCATGATTACGAATTCGACGGTAGAAACTGGCATACTCTCGCCAGATCTCCAATTCCAAAGCTTCACCCTGAAGATCAACTTCATGTTGATACGGGTTGGTAGCCGCCGTCTCCGGGTTGTACCCGAATCCTCGCGGTCGAACGGTGAATGCTTTATTGGTTACCTGTCTCTTCATGGCTTATCTAATGCCTGCAACTACACTTGTGTGCTTCAAAGCTATGCGATTCTTCGTGCCAGGGGAAATTATCGTTGTATCCGTCCAGTTCCCAGAAGAATGCTTTTCGTTTGGTGTCGTAGTTTCCAATCTCATCCATGTTGGACGCATCATAGAGCCTGCCGTTCACCATGGTGTAATGAACAGTATTCGTGTTTCGGATATCGTCCAGCGGGTTCTCGTCCAGAACGATCAGGTCGGCCAGTTTTCCAATCTCAATGCTTCCCAGATCATCTTTCATACCGATATACTCGGCACCGTGAATGGTCGCCGCACGCAGACATTCTATTGGTGTCATTCCGCCTTGCGCCAAATTCCAGATCTCCCAGTGCACACCGAGACCCTGAAGCTGGCCATGTCCACCTACGCAAACGTGTACACCGGCATCCACAAGCTTCTTGCATGACTTCGAGGTAAGGATATGTCCATTCTCATATTCCTCCTGTGGAACCATCATACGGTGACGGGCTCTGCTGTCGATGATCGCTCTAGGGGTGAATGTGAGTAGTTTCTCGTTCTCCCAGACCTTAGTATTCTGGTACCAGTAGTATTCGCCATTCAAACCTCCGTAATGCACGATAAGTGTCGGAGTATTGGCCGTCTTGCTGGCAGCCCAAAGTTGAGTTACATCGCTATACAGCGGAGCGATCGGTAGGTTGTGCTCTACGCTGGTATGTCCGTCCATGATCATGGTAAGATTGTGGAAGAACGTCGATCCACCTTCCGGGTAGACCATGATCTTCTCTTCTCTGGCCGCCTTGATCACTTGTTGACGTTGTTCACGTCGCGGCTGGTTGTAGCTCTTGACACTAAATGCACCATATGCTTTCGTTCGTCTAATAGCGCTGCGTGCATCGTCCAAATTGTTGATGACTGCTTTGAAATCGCCATCCGCTCCGTAGAGTATGGTACCTGTGCTGAAGATGCGCGGTCCGACCATATTCCCAACCTTCACCATTTCCGATTGCGACAAGGACATTTCCGAATTGCTCGACGGGTCATGGGTGCAGGTCACACCGTATGCTAGGTTTGCGTAGTAGCTCCATTGCTGTTTGGGGCTGATCCCATACCGGAAGGCGCGGAGGTGCGCGTGCGTGTCCACGAAACCGGGAACGATGGTTTTGCCCGATGCATCGATGACCTTAGCTCCCGAAGGAATCGTCACCTCACCGGTTTTTCCTACCGCAACGATCTTATTGTCGTGTACAACCACCACACCATTTTCGATGACCTCTTCACCCTTCATGGTAATGATCCTGGCATTGGTGAATGCAACCACACCGCTTGGCTTGTCAGACTGAAGTTGAAGTTGGATCTCCGTCTCATTCACGTTCAGTTCACCGATACTATCCGGTGCGCCATCCACAAACTCGAATACGTCTTTCAACTCAATATCGTAAAGTACATTTCCGAGGGTCCAGGCGACTTTGTCAGAACCGGGATTCCACTGCAGGTTGATCCCGGCATCTGTGCTCAGCTGCTTCACCGGAAGCGATTTCGTGTGCGACGACAGCTCGAAGGTCTGACCGGTCTCTGAGAACGGCATCAGATAGACCTGATGCAGCTCGCCAAAAGCCAGCCATTTGCCGTCGGGACTGATGCTGTATTGGTTTGCGTATTTGGAGTGGAAATGAGTTTTCTCATCCTCACCCTGAAGATTGACGCTCTTATAGTTCTTGTTCAACGCACCAAAGAGGAATCCACCTGTTTGGAAGTATATCCTGTCACCGGAACTGTTGAATCGTGGTAGCTCCCCATGATCCGTGACATATCTTGGTTCCCCACCTGCGGAGGAAATGACGTAAATGCCCGGCATAAGTCCATACGCAAATCCGAGATCAGCATCTCCGCCATCCTTGCGATACGTGATCCACTTGCCATTCCGGGAAAAAGACGGGGTTCGGAAAATACCTTTCTCCTCGTTGAGTTTGGTTTTGGTTCCGGACTTAATATCCAGGAGCATCAAAGAAGCTCTTTCTTGATCGTTCCACTCTGCATAAGCCAGTTTGGTCCCATCGGGCGACCAGGCAGGTTCGTATTCGAAATTTTCACTTTTGGTGAGACGGACCGGTTTGCCTTTTGGCAGATCCTGCTTCCACAGATATCCGACTGCATTGAAAACAAGCGATTTGCCATTCGGCGAAACCCGTGCTTGTCGGATTACCTGCACATCGACATGGTCTGGAGCCGGGTCTTGCTTAAATTGAAGCGCCTCGGTTATTGAATGCGTTGCGGTGGCTTCAAAAGGGATGACCTCTGCCGTTCCCGTTTGAGTGTCGATCTTGCGCAATTTGCCTTTTGCCCAGATGATGATATGCTGGTTGTCGGGACACCAATTGAACGAAGGATAAACGCCGAAAATGGCCCAGACTTCCTGTTGATCCTTGGAGAGATCATCGTACACCGGACGTTGGTTGCCGGTTTGCAGGTCGTACAGGTACAGCACTGACTTGGTGCGCACCCGACGAACGAAGGCCAGCGTTTTTCCATCCGGACTGATCTGCGGTCTTACCGCACCACCCGGTCCCTGGATCACATTTTCGACCTTTCCTTCATTGCGATCATATCGACGGATCATGTAGATCATCTTGTTGGGATCCTTGTTGTACTGGAAATACCCACCGGGTGCCATATCCTCGCTGAAATAGACGTATCTACCATCCGGACTGACCCATGGTTCTCCAACATCCTGCTGGTCGTTCTTGCGCTCGGTGAGGCGTATCCCTTTACCGCCGGAGTTATGGTACATCCACATTTCTCCGGCTCCAAGTGAACGTCGGGACGTGAAATGCTTACGTGCCACGAGATATTCTCCGTCCGGAGTCCAAACAGCGTTGTTCAGCAGTCGGAAATCTTCTTTGGTGACCTGACGCGCATCCGAACCATCGGCATTCATCACCCAGATATTGTCGGCTCCGCCTGCATCGCTGGTAAACGAGATCATCTTTCCGTCCGGACTGAAGCGAGGCTGGATCTCGAAGGCATGACCACCTCGAATGAGTTTGGCTTTGCCTCCTTTTAGAGGGAGCGTGTAGATATCGCCCAGGAGATCGAAAACGATGGTCTTGCCATCCGGACTCACATCCAGATTCATCCAAGTGCCTTCATCCACGCTGATCTCTACCGAAGTAGAAGGTTCAACAGGCGTATTGACGTCCCACTCCTTTTCAGTGTGCTGTGCGGAGGTATTGAGAAATGCCGCTGAAATAAGGGCAATACTCAGGAAGATATTTTTCATGCCCCGAAGTTAATTGAGCGCACGGAATTCATGCACCATTCTTGTCAAAGATGGATGATTATCAGTTTAAAATCGAGAATTCATTCAGCGATCAATGTTTGCCGGGTACATATGACTCCAGATGTCGCTGCTTTTTTTCGTGGTAGATGTCGGCGATCGTGACCAGGATCCCGGACTCTTCCACTCCTCCGAATTCGTCGTTCATTGCCGTACCGAAGAATTTCATGGTAGGGGATAGCCCCATATAGCTGTTGATGAGCGGAGGGATGGTCTCTCCACGTTCGCGAACAAATCGACTGAGCACCTTAGTGGCTGCCTTGAAATCCAAATCATTGATCCCTTCTTTGAACTTGGAGAGTTCATGTGTGATCTCGAGTGGATGATGCGGAGTCACGAGTTTGTCGGCATCACCAAAGAAGGTATGCAGGAAAGTGAGCAGCGCATCACGGGCTTCTCGTTCATACGACGGATACATGGTCACCTTCCCGAAGTAGTGCTTAATATGCGGATTTTCGATGGTGACGGCACCTAATCCATCCCACAGATTATCAAGGGTAAACAGTCCTTTGCGCGCGTTGGCGCCGGATTGAAAAAGGGGCTGTATCCACGATCTTCCAAGCTCAATGGTGACTGGTAAGTATTCTTTTCTGAACTGATCGGAGAATTGAAAATAATGTGCCGTGGATAGCTCGATCGGGTCGGTGTCGATGATCTTCCCGCAGTCGATGAAGCGATAGCCACCGATGATCTCATCAACTTCCGGTGAGTAGACGATGAGCTGTTCGTAGCAGTTCTCGGAGGTGTCGAATTCGTCCAGATCTACCGGTAGTCCGGTTCCTCCACCAGCGGTGCAAAATGTGACCTCGCGCAAGCGACCGATCTCTTGCAGAGTATTCGGACTATTGTGTTGATTGACCACATAGATCTCGTTGTTCCCCTTATTTGTAGTTCGCAGGAACGTGTCATCATTGAGCTCCTGATGCAGGAGCTTTCGATCTACTCTTGGTACGATATGCTTGAGATCAGTCATCACTTTCCTTTGAGCGCATAACATTTTGATCGGATGATCGCAGCCCATTCGCGGTCGCTTTTTTCATCCTTCAATTCTTCCGGCAATATAGCTTTTCCGACTGTGATGTCGATCGATTCGCCAACCTGTTTGAACAATTCATTCACAAGGTAGAACATTTCTACGTTTGCCTTGATACCCAGAGCGCTACGAAACTTGTGCAGTCGATAAAAGAAGTTTGAAAGTCGGCCATCTATGTTGATCGGAACGATCGGTCGGTCGTATTTGCGCGCCCGGCTCACAAAGGTCTTTTTCCACTCGAGGTCTTGCACCTTGCCATCGATCGTTCTGCTCACCAGTCCGGCCGGAAATACGACGACGGCCATATCGGATTGAAACAGTTCGTCGACCTGTTGCAGAGAAGACAGCGCTGTAGCTCCATGTTTATTCACCCCGGCGAACAATCCTTTGAGGTTCTCCAAATTCAGCAGGATATCGTTCACGATGAACTTGATATCAGGACGATGATCGGCGATCTGATCCACCAGAGCGATCGCATCCATTCCACCCAGCGGGTGATTACAGGCAATGGTAATGCCCCCTGTCTTTGGAATATTCTCTAATCCGAAAGTGTGAAGATCCAATTTGAAGCGGTCGACGATCTCTTTGCAGAAATCGGCGTTCATCAGGTCCTTATTCTCGTGCAGGATCCGGTTGACCTCCTCTTGATGCACGATGCGCTTGACGTAGCGAATGACAACGCGAGGCAATCGCTTTAGAAGCTTTGGATTCTTACTCGCAATGAGCTTTTCTACATCGATGAATTTCTCCATGTGGAATTAGCCTGCAAAGTAAATGCGATTGCGCTAAGCTCAGCACTTAATTACTCAGTGCATCTGCCAGAGTCAATGTATAGTCGATGTAGAAACTCCTTGCCTCTGCTCGTAAGTCACTTTCAATCAATTTGACCGTAGGTTGTACAAGGGCAGTATACATGGAGTCCAGTATTTGTTGGCACTTTGGATGCTTCAGAATCCCGGCAACGATCTCAGGCCCCATTCCATAATACGCCTCGATCAACTCCTGCCCATCTTCTCCTTCAGCTACAAAGCTGTCACGGAAAGAGCGCAAGGTGTTCAATTCATAACAATCATCAGCCAAACCCTTATGCTGCGTACATGCAGTGGTTAGAAAGCAATCCCCGGCATCGAAGTCAAAATCTTCCACCGGAGGCACGTATTCATCCACCTTGGCGATCATGTCCTTCTTCTTTTTCCGGAAGATCTCTATGTACGGCTTTTTATTGTCCGACTCATCGTAGTGAAGATAGATATGCGTCTTCTTGTCGCTCAGGATCGCGAAGATGCCGTCATCGAGAATACCTTCACCCTTCATCCATTCGTATGGACACATTTTCATCCAGACCACATTCCCGCCTTTGTTCTTGCATTTTCTCAGTTCAGATGTGTATGATCCGATCTTCAAATTATCGGTCTTTCCTTTAGGCCCCATTCGAACACTCAGTTCGATCTCTGTGAAGTCACCACATGAACTCGCCTCTTTCGGAATTTTGAAATGATGCGAAATGGTTTGCTCCGATCCATTCTTCGTCACATCCTGATCGTGAGCGAAGGTCCAGTACTTATCCTCCTCATCAGAGGTGGAAGAAGGTGCATTTGAACGAAGTAACCCTGCTACTGTAAGAGCAGCGACCGAACCGGTCGACTTCAGGAGGAAATCTTTTCTGTTCATGTTCTCTTAGACTTTGATTTTCAATTGGCTGAATTGTTCCGGCAAATTAGTTCATTCACGAAACAATTGCTCATTGGATACATATCTTCGAACTACTTTATGGTAAATCACTGGAGACTTGGTCACGGATTTTGGATCGTTATAATATGCATGGCAATGATCACGAATTCCTGCTCCGGCGAAAAGCGTTCTCCGGTTCTGAGAGTTGTTTCATCAGCCATTGTTCATTTTTTTTTTTTGGATTTTTTTTTTCTGTTTGCATTCATTTTTTTGTTTTTTGTTATTTTTTTTGTTTCT
>VMDK01000121.1 GCA_008080835.1 Sphingobacteriia bacterium
TGGTTAACAAGAAGATCGATGAAGTGAGCATGGTCATCAATGGAGCGGGAGCTTCTGCGATCGCATGCGGGAAACTGTTTGAATCACTGGGTGTGAACAGGGACAATATCATCATGCTCGATTCAAAGGGGGTGATTCGGAAGGATCGAGAGGGACTGGATAAATACAAGGGATACTTTGCCCGAGAAACAGACCTGAATACGCTCGAAGAAGCAATGAACGGTGCAGATGTTTTCGTGGGTTTGTCAAAAGGAGATATCGTGACTCCGGATATGATCAAGTCCATGGCCAAGGATCCGATCGTATTTGCCATGGCTAATCCCGATCCGGAGATCGCGTACGACCTGGCTGTTGCGACCCGAGATGATATCATCATGGCTACCGGACGTAGCGATCATCCGAACCAGGTGAACAACGTTCTAGGTTTCCCTTTCATTTTCCGAGGAGCTTTGGATGTACGTTCTACAGCCATCAACGAGGAAATGAAGCTAGCTGCCGTGAAGGCCATTGCCGACCTGGCTCATGAACCTGTAACCGAGGAAGTGATGTCTGCTTACAATACGACTCATCTTCAGTTCGGGAAGAATTACATTATCCCGAAACCTATAGACCCACGACTGATCGCTGCAGTGGCTCCGGCCGTTGCGAAGGCCGCAATGGATAGCGGTGTGGCAAGAAAGCATATCACAGATTGGGAAGAATACAGCAGAAACCTGCTAGGTAGGCTCGGACTTGATAACAAGTTCATTCGTCGCATTACGGTTCAGGCTCGACAGAATCCACAGCGAGTGGTCTTTGCCGAAGCAGATACATACAAAGTGCTCAAGGCTGCGCAAGTTGTGATCGAAGAAGGAAGCGCGATCCCTATCCTTTTAGGGGACCAAGAAAAGATCGATCGAATCTGCGAGGAGCACCTGCTTGAATTGGAAGGGGTAAGCATCATTGATCCTCGACACAAGAATACCGAGGCAAAACGCCAGGAGTATGGCGACCTGTATTTCAAGGAGCGCATGCGAAAAGGGGTGACCGAATACGATGCCGTGAAGCTCATGCGCGATCGGAACTTCTTTGGGACCATGATGGTTCGCAATGGCGAGGCTGATGCATTCATCTCCGGACTCACGAAGAATTACCGCTCGGTAGTCCTACCGGCGCTGCAAATGATCCCGAAAAAGGAAAACTACACAAAGGTTGCCGGGATGTATGTCGTGATGAGCAAACGAGGTCCGTTATTCTTTGCGGATACTACGATCAATATTGAACCGGATACGGAAGACCTGATCCAGATCGCACGATTGACCTATGAGACGGTGAAGAAAATGAATGTGACACCGAAAATGGCCATGCTGAGCTTCTCCAACTTTGGGTCGAACAGAGGTGAGATCTCTAGGAAGATGCAGGAAGCGATTTCCTATTTGCATTATCACCACCCGGAGATCATTATCGATGGTGAAATGCAGGCAAATTTTGCCCTGGATCCCGAGCTCAGGATGGAGAATTTTCCATTCAGTAAGCTTGGTGCAGACCAGGTCAATACGTTCATCTTCCCCAATCTGGCGTCCGGGAATATTGCATACAAAATGGCCCAAAAGATCGGAGACATCCACACCATCGGACCTGGGCTGATGGGCTTTAGCAAGAGCATCCATGTTCTGCAGTTAGGGAGTACTGTCCGCGAGATCGTGAACATGGTTCATATCGCGGTGGCGGATGCACAGAATAAAAAGCAGTTGTTCTGATGAAAGAGGAAGTGATCGTCGGCCTTTTAGAGCACAACGGCCCTGAGCAGTTGGAAAGCATTGCTCTGCGCGATAAGGTTTTGCGCAAACCGATAGGCCTTAAATTTTCCGAAGTGGACCTGATCTCGGAAAAAACGGAACATCACATTGGCGCCATGCTAGAGGGAGATGTTGTGGGTATTCTCCTACTCAGGCACCTCAGCGATGACGAAGTCAAAATGCGGCAAGTAGCTGTTGACTTTGATCTTCAGGGAAAAGGAATAGGGAAGAAGATGGTCGATTTCAGCGAGGATCTGGCTCGTTCTTTGGGTTACAAACTCATGAGTTTACATGCCCGCGATATTGCTATTCCATTTTACGAAGCATTGAATTATTCCAAGGTAGGAGAGGCTTTTACGGAGGTCGGAATCACTCACTACCGAATGGAAAAAGCACTTTGATCGATTGGCAGTAAGTTTGCCCACTGTGTCGGCGCTGCTTCCACATATCAATTCGCCTGCTGATCTGCGTGAACTTTCACCGGATAAACTTCAACAAGTGGTTGATGAACTTCGGTCATTTCTGATCGATTCTGTCCTGGAGAGCGGCGGACATTTCAGTGCCAATCTTGGAACCGTAGAACTAACCGTTGCATTGCACTACTTGTTCAATACTCCATCCGATAGTCTGATCTGGGATGTAGGTCACCAGGCATACGGACATAAAGTGCTAACCGGCAGGAGAGAAGAGTTGCATTCTATTCGAAAAAGAGGCGGTATCAGTGGTTTCCCGAGAATCGAAGAGAGCCCCTTTGACGACTTCGGAACCGGGCACTCGTCGACATCTATCAGTGCGGCTTTGGGTATTGCAGAGGCCAACCGACTTCAGCAAAGTGAAGCTGAGTCGATCGCAGTGATCGGCGACGGGTCTCTGACAGCGGGAATGGCCTGGGAAGCACTGAACAATGCGGGAGTATCTAAGTCAAATCTGTTGGTCATTGTCAACGACAATCAGATTGGGATCGACTTGAACAAGGGAGCACTGAATTCATATTTGGGTGAGCTCAGCACACGGACTGATAATATTTTCTTGGATCTCGGATTTCATTATAGCGGTCCGATCAATGGGCACGATCTGCCAATTCTTATCGAGGAACTCAGATCTCTGAAGCAAATATCCGGACCGAGATTACTTCACATAAAGACGGTCAAAGGAAAGGGTTATGCTCCGGCGGAAACCGAACAAACCAAGTGGCATGCTGTAAAGTATGTCAAAGTACGAGGTGAAGAAACACTTTCGGTGAAGCGAAAGAAGTATCAGGAAGTGTTTGGCGAAAAGCTGGTTGAACTGGCGGAAAAAGATCATCGAATTGTAGGGATCACACCGGCTATGCCTTCGGGAAGTTCCATGGATCTCATGATGCGTCGATTCCCCGACAGGGTATTCGATGTCGGGATAGCTGAGCAGCACGCCGTTACATTTTCAGCAGGATTAGCTTTGAAAGGTCAGATCCCGATCTGCAACATATACAGCAGTTTCTTCCAACGTGCTTACGATCAAGTCATTCATGATGTTTGCCTGCAGAAGATCCCTGTGGTCTTTTGCCTGGATAGAGCCGGAGTTGTAGGTGAGGATGGACCAACCCATCATGGGATGTTCGATCTGGCATTCATGCGTGCAATTCCCAATGTGGAGATACTTGCGCCAAGCAGCGGTGAAACATTGGAGCAATACATGGAGTACGCCGTTTCCCAACGAGAACACCCTGTGATCATCCGGTATCCGCGTGGGGCTTGTGATCCTCAGATCGGTCCCGAAGTAAAACAGATCCGAAGAGGCGCAGGACGCGTGATTCAAAATGGCAAAAGTGTGGCAGTGCTTTCACTGGGGGCATTGTTGAGCCAGTGTGCTGAGGCATGCAAACTCGTTCAGGATTCTAGAGGTCTGGAATTCGGCTTGTACGACATGATCTTCCTCAAACCTTTGGCGGAAGATCTACTCGAAGACATATTCAACAACTACGAACAAATCGTGACTGTGGAGGACGGCACTGTAGTTGGGGGATTTGGAAGTGCGATCGCTGACCTGGCGAATGCAAAGGGATACCAAGGGAATATATCCCATCTTGGATTTCCTGATTCGTTCATAGGACATGCTTCCAGACAGGAGTTACTCCAGGAACATGGATTGGATGCGAATGCTATTGCAGGATATCTATTGAAAGTAGTCGGCTCTACTGAGCCATGATCACCCCTTTGGCCCAGGTGAGAGCAAGTCGAGCTTGTTCTTCACGGGTCATATCGGTATTGTTGAGAATGATCGCATCGTTGGCTTGATGCAAAGGACTATACTCACGGGTTGAGTCCATTTTGTCACGTTCGCGGATGTTGGCAAGAATGTCATCGTAATCCGCCCCAAGTCCTTTTTCTGTGAGTTCCAGGTAACGCCTTTTTGCACGAACTTCCGGCTCTGCGGTCATAAAGATCTTGAGCTCTGCATCAGGGAAAACAACCGTTCCAATATCCCGTCCATCCATCACGATCCCTCGTTCTTTTCCGAGCTCGCGTTGTTGGTCAACCAGAAAGTCACGGATTTCTTTCACTGTGCTCACTTCACTTACTCTCTTACTGACCTCCATGGTGCGGATCAGAGTTTCTACATTTTCATCATTGAGATAAGTATTGTAGAAGGTGCCGTCGCCATTCAAACGGAAATCGATCTGAATATCCTGAAGTATGGAAGGATCATTTCTGACATCGTCGAGTGTGAGTTGTTCGCGAATGAGATATAGGGTAACAGCCCGATACATGGCTCCTGAATCAATGAACATATAACCGAGACTTCGCGCAATGTTCTTGGCAAGGGTTCCCTTCCCGCAACTACTGTGTCCGTCTATGGCAATGATGATCTTCTTGTCGCTTCTCATTCTCTTGAAGCGGCAATATAAAATGAAACTGCGGGAATCAAAGCGAAATTGAAAATTGCTTATCGATCAGAGGTTTTCCGGTTTTGCTCTGAGGAAATCCTGGAGATTCTTCGAGACGGTGAAGTAGGATGCACTGATGCCCGGGAAATAGGTGACCATGGCATAGTCGAACTTGAACTTCTTGATGCCAACTCCGGCTCCCCAGGAAAATCCCGTTGCTCCTTTTCGGAACTCCGGACCAAGCTCAAAACGTCGCTGAAAGTTGTATCCGATCCGCAATTGGAAGTTGTCAGAAAATACCAACTCACCTCCAAGCGTGACATGTCTGAGGACCTTGTTTCCGAAACTGATCTGTTCATTCTTCACTTCACCGGTTTGCAGGTCGATCTCCTTGTTCCTTTTGTTCGGATTCACGTAACTGATATCCGGTTGTTGCAGATTGTGCACCACCGCGCAGAAGCGCAAAGGATTGTGTTCCAGCTTCTTAGAGTATGCTAGTCTGATGTCGAATGGAAGGTCTTCCCTCACGTCGTTATACGGGATAAAATTGTAACCAAGATTGCGAAACATAGCAGTGACTACCTGTTTCTTATCTTCATTTACATAAGACAGAGCTCCATCAAACGCTCCGGCTGTGGCCACATATTTCTCATATACCGAATATAAGAATTTGAATGAGAGACCATAACTGAAGCGAGGATCATCCCGGAATTTTCTTCCAAATCCTACTTGAAAAATATAGTCCTGAGCCCAGAATAAACCAATGCGAGTACCGGTCTCGTCTGTTTCTTCAAATGTCCCGTAGTCGAGAAACACGACATGCCCGCTGAGGGTTCCGAACGAGTCAATATCATAAGCATAGCCAGTGTATCCCTTATTCAGATCGGCCAGGTAGTTCGTATAGCTCAATGCGACATGATTGTGCATTCCGGGATTATGCATTGACGGGTTCAGATATGAATTGGTCACATCCTGATCGTAGATGGCAAAACCGGCTCCGCCTAATGCGGCAAATCGCGCCGTAGGCATGATCTCTGTGAAACTAAAACTTCTAGTACCACCTAACTGCGAGAAGGCCGTTTGCCAGCATAGCATGAACAGTAAAGAAAGTATGATCGTTTTCAGCTTCATAAGTTGTTCAAAATTGCACTATTCAGAATCTTTGAGGGGACCATCCGTATCAGGATAGAGTAAATATACTTTTCGCATCTCGCGGAATTCATCGCATCCATCTTTCCAGGTCGCTCGGATCTCCTCTTCGCTCATCCCGGATTCGATCTGTTTTTGAAATTCAGTATTCCCCGCCAATTTGGTAAAAAAACCTTTGAAATAGTCACCGGATGAAGCTTTGTTGGTCTCGTAGAATCCGATAAGCCATCGCAGGTGCAATTGTCCTGAGGTCTTCACACTATTTAAGGCAGCTTCCTCCAGATCAACTCCGCGGCATTCTTTCCCCTCGTACTTGGGATGATCGGACACGCCGGGTATTGAGCGAGGGGTAAAAGTCAGATCGCCTATCGTTTCACCGGGACGACCCAGGATCTGAAAAGGTTTATCCGTCCCTCGACCCACGCTTACGTTCGTACCTTCAAAAAGTCCCAGACTAGGGTATAAATACACACTGGCCATATTCGGCAAATTGGGCGATGGTCTGATCGGAAGTTGGTAAAGCGTGTTGTGATCGTAGTTCTTGCAAGGGATCACCTTGAGCTCAACCGTCAGGCCTCCCTTTAACCATTTCTCTCCGTTGATCATTTGAGCAAATTCTCCGACAGTCATGCCATGAACCAAAGGAACCTGATGCATCCCTATGAAAGAACTGTACTGTTCCTCAAGCACCGGACCGTCTATGAAATGTCCGTTTGGATTGGGTCGATCCAGAACCATGAATTGTATCCCATTCTCCGCACATGCCTCCATCAAGTAATGCATGCTACTGATGTATGTATAGAAGCGAACGCCGACATCCTGAATATCGAATATTACGATATCGAGACCCTCCAACATTTCAGGGGTAGGCTTACGCTTGCTTCCATAAAGAGAAGTGATAGGCAGACCGGTTTTAGGATCTTTGCTATTGTCGACATGTGCACCTGCACTGTGGTCTCCGCGAAATCCATGCTCCGGAGCGAAAATGGTTCCGATGTCAACGCCAATGGAGAGGAGTGTGTCCACGAGGTGCGTTTCACCTATTGTACTGGTTTGATTGACCATTATGCCCACCTTCTTGTTTGTCAGAAGCGGAACGTACTCCATCAGCTGCATTGCACCGGTAACGACAGTCGAGGGTTCTGCGGCTACAGCAACTTGGGTTTGTTCGGTTTTTTCGTCGTTCGATTCGGCGATCTTCTGATCGGAAGGACAAGCTTGTTGAATAGCTGCGAAACTGAGGGTCAGGAAGAGTACAATTTTCTGCATTTTTGAAGCCTAGCTAAGTAACGGGGACTCGAAGTCAAAAGTATGGATTTCAGCTATTACGTAGGTAAAAAACTGGCAACGCGCTCTACCGGATCGTTCACTCGATTCATCATGAGACTTGCTATCGCCGGCGTGGCGCTCAGTTTGTGCGTGATGTTGGTCTCTGTTGGGATCGTTCAAGGCTTCAAGGAGGAGATCAGTGGCAAGGTGATCGGTTTCGATGGGCATTTGCAAATTCGGAATCTCGATCTCAACATGAGCAATGAACTGAGGTTGATTCCCAAGGATCAGGATTTCCTCGAAGAAGTCCGAAATGAACCCGGTATCACGTCATTGACAGCATTTTGTTCCAAGGCGGGGATACTCTCAACGGATACCGACATCGAAGGATTACTCTTCAAAGGAGTTCCGGGCGAGTATGATTGGGATTTTTTCAAGAAGAATCTCGTTGCAGGAAACATCCCAACTTATTCCGATTCAATCGATTCATACGACATTCTCATCTCCAATCACGTTGCTGACAAACTGCAGCTAGAAGTTGGCGAGAAGTTGCTTGTGTATTTCCTCCACGAAGGCAAAGTGCGCCGACGGCAGATGACTATCAGTGGGATTTACAAAACCGGGTTGGCGGAGTTCGATCGGACGATCTGCATGGCACATATCCGCACGATCCAACGCATTTATACGGTCGATTACTCGATGGTCAGTGGTTTTGAAGCCCGGGTGAGTGACCCGGAAAGACTTGATGAGATCGTAGAGCGTGTTGATCAGCAAGTGGGTATAAGACTTCGGGCACAAGGGGTGAATCGCATTCACTCCATTCTGTTCCAATGGCTGGAGATCGTTGACTCAAATGCCGTCATCATCATCGTTTTGATGTTGCTTGTGGCAATGGTCAACATGGTCACGGCATTCTTGATCCTGATCATAGAGCGTACACGAATGATCGGTGTGTTGAAGTCGTTGGGGGCCAATAACTGGCAGGTTGTAAGGATCTTCATTTATAAAGGCATGGGAATGATCATTCCCGGCATGGTGATCGGGAACATAATTGCATGGGTACTGGTCAAGGTTCAGCAGGATTACGGGATCATCCGCCTGGACGAAGAGATCTATTACATGAGTGAAGTGCCGATCAGTGTGGGAGCAGCAGATTTCCTGTGGCTCAACCTTGGGACTTTCCTGCTTTGTACAGCGATCTTGCTGATCCCCGGGCTATTGGTTCGAAGAGTCAGTCCGGTACGCGCCATCCGCTTCGACTGATCTGGAGGCTCGCAATTCTTCGCGTCTTGCCTCGTTCGCGACATTTTCGTAGTCGTAAGGGCAATGACGACAACCGTTGCCACAGCAGAACCCTCGTTTTGAGAGGTAGTGTTCTGTGAACACGACGTATCCGTTTTCGTCGAAGTAATAGTCTTCAGAGCCTTGCATGGGTATGAAACAAGTGGAAGGGATATTGGTTTTAACTTCTTTCAACACTCCCCGAAACTCTGTTGGAGTTGCTTTTCATATTCGTACTGTCCCTCGTTTGGAGAATCAATTGAGGCGATCACCGACATCGTGTCGAGAATAGTTGACAGCACGTGAATTCTGTTGTAGCTTACCCGCGATAGGGGTAGAGGGCGCCGGCCCCGGGAGACACCTCCTCTCTCCTAAGTTACGAC
>VMDK01000126.1 GCA_008080835.1 Sphingobacteriia bacterium
ATCCTACAAGCTGCCGGAGTAGAAGTCTATAACGGAGGTTCCTGGCAGAACGTCCGAACCATGTTAGAATCTTAAAAATGTACAATATGAAATCACTAATAATGTCAGCGGCTGTAGTATTGGCCGCATTCACATCTTGTCAGTCCGGTAACACCGAACAAGCGGGAACCGACGCTACAAGCACACCGCAGGACGCTACTCAAAGCAAACAGATCAGTGCAGATCTGAACGTGGACGAGTTTGAGAAGGGAATTCAAGGAGAAGACGTCATCATTCTCGACGTTCGAACTCCGGATGAGTATGCGCAAGGGCATATTGCCAACGCCAAACTCATGAACATCTACGATGGCGACTTCAATGAGCAACTCAAGACCCTGGACGCCAAGAAGCCTGTTTATGTATACTGCCGTAGCGGTGGACGAAGTGGAAATGCCAAGAACATCATGAAGCAGATGGGATTCTCTGAGGTATACAATCTTCGGGGAGGTATGATGGCCTGGTCCGGTGCCGGCAAAGCCGTTGCAAAATGATCCGCCGGTCCGGTTATCCTCCTGTTTGCGATCATCGTTTCTGGGATCCTGAGTGCGTGCTCCGGTAACGAGTCCTCTGCCCTTACCGAGGAGCAAAAGGCCGCCTACATGGAAGAAGGCGCTGCTATCGTGGCGGATGCCCAGAAGACCTTGGGTGGTGCTTTGATGAAGCAGATCAGCGATTCGGGGATCATTCACGCGATCGACTACTGCAACCTCAATGCGAGCGGGATCACCGCGGGCATTTCCGAAAAGCACGGTAAAACGATCTACCGACGAACACTTAAACCACGTAATCCGGAGAATAAGGCTAAGGGCATGGAAAAGAACATGCTCAAAGTGTTCGAATTCGCTGAAGAAAAAGAAGCCAAGTTCAAACCGGTCGTCCGCTTCGATGAAAGCGACAGCAGCGTGTATTATTACGCTCCGATAGTCGTCCAAACCTTCTGCCTGCAATGCCACGGCACCAAGGACAACGGACTGGCGCGCAACACCATCGAAGAGATATTCAAGCGCTATCCCAAGGATAAGGCCTTCAATTATGAGGCAGGGGATTTGCGCGGAATGTGGGTCGTGGAATTGTAGGCTAAGGGCATGCCCTTAGCCTACATCGCAGAAAGCCTAAAGATATATCTTTAGGCTTTCAAGGTTTTGGTACCCAAGCAGTCACAACTGTCGCCGACCCGATAGAAATCGGGATGTAATCGGTGACACACTCTTACGAATGCCAACTGTCGCGGATATTCATCCGTGACAGAATAGCAACGGGCTAACGAAAAACACAAGTCACGGATTGCAAATCCGCGACAGTTACGTCGGGTGACCTCTGTGTCCGCGCCAGAGGCGGGTAGGCTCCGTGGTTCAAAAACAAGTTGTCACGGATGAATATCCGCGACAGTTACGTTGGGAGAGCTCCTCTGTGACCTCCGTGTCCCACCAGAGGCGGGCAAGCTCCGTGGTAAAAACAAACTCACTTCTTCCGCTCAATCACATAATCCACCAGACCCTGCAGCGGCGCAGCGTTTTCCAGATTCATTGACTGCAGAAGCGCTGTCGCTTTTTTGTGGTAGTCGTTCAGGTGTTCACGGGCGTAATCGATACCGCCATGGCGTTGTACGAACTCAATCACCGTATCGATATCGGCGCGATTCTTAATACCCTTCTTGATGAGGCGCATGATCTTCTTCTTTTCCTTCTTCTCGGCTTGATTCAGCGCATGAATGAGCGGCAAGGTCATCTTCTTCTCTTTGATGTCGATCCCGCTGGGCTTACCCGTTTTTTCGTCGCCATAATCGAAGAGGTCATCTTTGATCTGGAAGGCGATCCCGGTATACAGACCAAACTGGCGCATCGTTTCAACCTGTTCCTCTGTTGCGCCTGCAGAATCAGCTCCGATGGAGCAACAAGAAGCGATTAGCGAAGCTGTTTTCTTGGAGATGATGTCGTAATAGATCTCCTCGGTAATATCCAGTCGACGAGCCTTTTCCATTTGAAGGAGCTCTCCTTCACTCATTTGTTCCACCGCTTCAGAAAGGATGGTGAGTGAAGTGTAATCCTGATTTTTCAGAGCGAGCAACAGACCTTTACTCAGGAGATAATCTCCAACAAGCACGGCTACCTTATTCTTCCAAAGTGCATTGATCGAAAAGAATCCGCGACGCTTGTAGGCATTGTCCACCACATCGTCATGAACAAGGGTTGCAGTATGTAGCAGCTCTACGAGAGCCGCTCCGCGATAGGTATGGTCCCCGATTTCGCCGAACAGGCGTGCACTCAGCAATACGAACATCGGACGCATCTGTTTGCCCTTGCGCTTCACGATATAGGTCATGATGGTATCGAGCAAAGGCACTTTGCTCTTCATACTCGCTCGGAAGCGCACTTCAAATTCTTCCAGCTCGCTGGAAATCGGACTTTTGATCTGTCGGAGTCTGTCGGACATGCAACCGGAGGTTCGTCGTTCGAGTGGGCAAGGTAAGCCCTTATTCAATAAAAAAGGCATCCTCTAGAACAGGATGCCTTTCCATAGGTTTTAAAAATGTTATCTGCGAGTCTTTACGTCTCCGGAATTGGCCGAGTACAGCAACTTCAGAGAGTTGACTTGTCGGAGTTCCTGCTTCACATCCTGAATGAGTCCCATGCGCACGGTGCGATCAGCCTTGATCGAAGTGGTCAGGTAATCACGGATGGCAGGTGGGAATTCGTTTCGGCGCAGAATGATGAAGTCCTGAACCTCATCCACCTCCGCGAATTTATCGTCGAGTTGGATTCGAGGTGCAGTTCCCTTGCTGGCATCCAAAGGAGGACCGACCAGGATAAAGTTCACCCACGATTTCTTTTCTACTTTCTCTACTTCAGATACCACAGGGACGGCGGTCTTTACCATCACATCCTTGTCGCGCATCTTGGTTGCAACCATGAAGAAGAAGAGAAGCATGAAAACAATATCCGGCAGGGCCGAAGTATTGATCGCTGTTCCGTCTTTTTTATTGCTCTTTTTAAAGGTCGCCATTTCGTTTCACTGATTATTCGCCAACATCAACCGGTTCTGCTTCGGAGATCTTCATCGGGTACTTATCCTGTACCTCGTCTCGATCGTCTTCAGGAAGCTGGTCGTAATCGCGGTTGAACTTATTGACAGCGTATTCATTCCTGACTTCGTTATAGGCGCGTTTGAGTTCGTTATACACTTCCACATACCGCTCATAGGAGGTTCCCCTCGCATTCTTTAGCGAGACGATGGCATCTTTGGAATTATCGGCAAAACGAGGATCGCGACCGTCGTTGGTCAGGTGCGTCTTGGTCATTTCCGTCAGTTCCTCAATATCCAGTAACTGACCTTCAACCAGCAACATGTCGTTTGCGTTGACAAGTACTTCGAGTACGTTGCGGTTGTTCTGAGTCGAGATCGGAGGAGGGTTATTCGGATCCGGCCAAGGCGGCAATTTCACCCTGAGCCCTTTGTCTGTATCCATAGTGGTAGTCACTAGGAAGAAGACCAGGAGCAGGAAGGCGATGTCCGCCATCGATCCGGCATTGATCTCAGGTATTTTTCTACTTTTTCTCATTGTCTATTCAAAGAGTCCTTTCACACCGGAAGCGATCGCACCGAAAATGGCCATCCCGCCGAGGATGAACATGGTTCGAAGTCCTGCTTCCGAATACTTGGATTCGCCCGCGGTAATACCCGCATCGTGGCCGAATGATTCGAGGAATTCAGGTCCGCCGCTGGAACTCATCGACACTGCGATGAAGAATACAGCAACCAGAACACCGATCCCTACGAGGGTCCAAATACTCTGTTTGAAATGTGTGATCAGCCCAATAATGGCCAGTACGAGTACCAATCCGGCAGCAATGTATGAGTAAGCCACGCCCTGATTCATGAGCAGGTTTACGATACTGTTGTCTGCTTCGATCTCCTCAGTTGTATGACCGAATATCTTAACGAATCCAATGACAACGAGCAGGGCGATGATCCCGTAGTAGGCGTATCTTATGATTTTCCCTGTGTTCTTCATTGTATTCCTTATTTGATGATGTTGTGGTGGATGATCAGGTCGATCAGCTTGATAGAAGCATCTTCCATTCTGTTCACAATACCGTCGATACGTGATACCAGGTAGTTGTAGAACAACTGAAGGATGATGGCAACGATCAGACCCGCAACCGTAGTAAGCAGTGCTACCTTGATACCTCGCGCAACGATCGCTGGAGAGATGTCACCCGCTTTTTCGATATCGTCGAAGGCTCCGATCATACCAATTACCGTTCCCATGAACCCGAGCATCGGGGCGAGAGCGATGAAAAGGGATATCCAAACCAGTCCTTTTTCCAATTGTCCCATTTGAACAGAACCGTAGGAAACAACCGCTTTTTCTACTTGATCAAGTCCTTCGTCTGTACGCATCAGACCTTGATAGAAGATACTTGCAACCGGACCACGAGTCTCGCGGCAAAGGTCTTTCGCAGCATCAACACCACCGCTTTGGAGGGCGTTCTCTACCTGATCGACGAATTTGTCGGTGTTCGTGGATGCGAGGAACAAGCTGATGATACGCTCGATGGCGATCGCCAATCCGAGGATCAAACAGAGAAGTGGAAGAGACATGAAGTAAGGGTCACCTTCGATGAACTTCTTCTTCACCACTTCAACTCCAGTTGCTTTTGCTTCTTCACTGTCGTCAGCCGCCTCCGCAGGAGCTGCTTCGGCTTCTTCGTTCGCGTCAGTGCTTGCTGGCTCTTCAGAGCTGGTTTCAGCATCCGCTGCAGGTTCTTCCGCAGGGGCTTCTTCACCACCATCTGTGCCATCTTCGGCTACAGTTTCTGTAGCTGTTTCATTGTCGCCTTGTGCATTCGCTTCGTAGCTGAAGGAGAATAGCAGTCCCAAGGTCAGAATGAGTAATAGAACTCGTTTCATTGTTGTCAACGTTTTAGATTTCTTGTGATACGGGCAAAAATAGAAAAATTTAGATACCGCAGAGTCTCAGAGGCCATGTATTTCCTGTTAAGTCTTTGTGCGAGATCACTCTCCCAAAGAATGCGCTTTCTCCGATTTTATTCTCACATTTGAGCTGCCGATTTACAAGAGGGCGCTCAGAATAGACCAAAGGAACTGAAATGGCGAAAGTTAGAAAGGTATTCATCTGTCAAAATTGTGGAGCAAGTTCTTCCAAATGGGTCGGGAAGTGCCAGTCCTGCTCCGAATGGAACACTTATGTGGAAGAAGTCGTCGAACGCCCTTCGGCCAAAGAAGTTCCCGCCTGGGTCGACACCGACAGCAGCCCCAAACGCTCGGCGGTCCGACAGATCACCCAACTCGAGGAGATCCACGAACAACGCAATAGCTGCCCCGATGGCGAATTCAACCGTGTGCTTGGAGGCGGGATCGTGCCCGGATCACTGGTCCTCATCGGCGGCGAACCCGGAATAGGTAAGTCCACCCTGCTTCTGCAAATGGCGCTCCGCACCTCCGATACCGTCCTCTACGTGAGCGGAGAAGAGAGTGCACAGCAGCTGCGCATGCGAGCCGGACGGATCGGTATCCAGAATGAGGAATGCTATATCCTCCCGACGACCGACATAGGCGAGATCTTCAAACGCGTAAAGGAAGTGAAGCCCGACATCGTAGTGGTCGATTCCATACAGACATTATACAGTAAAGTGCTCGATTCGGCTCCCGGAAGCATCTCGCAGATCCGCGAATGCGCGGGACAGCTGCTGCGCTTCGCGAAAGAAAGCGATACGCCGGTCTTCCTGATCGGTCATATCACGAAGGACGGACAAATAGCGGGGCCCAAAGTGCTCGAGCATATGGTGGATACGGTCCTGCAGTTCGAAGGTGACCGTCACCACAGCTACCGAATCCTTCGGGCGGTCAAAAACCGCTTCGGTTCGGCCTCCGAACTCGGAATCTATGAAATGCAGAGCGACGGACTACGCGAGGTAGAGAACCCTTCTGAGGTGTTGATCTCGCAAAACGAAAAAGGACTTTCAGGTATCAGTATCACAGCGGCGCTGGAAGGTGCACGTCCTTTGTTGCTGGAAACACAGGCGCTGGTAAGTACTGCGGTCTACGGTACGCCTCAGCGCAACGCCAACGGCTACGACTTGCGGCGATTGAATATGCTCCTTGCAGTGCTCGAGAAGCGCTGCGGATTCCAATTGGGGAGTCAGGACGTATTCGTGAACGTGGCCGGCGGACTCAAGGTCGACGATCCCGGGATAGATCTGGGGATTGCGGTGGCGATCCTCTCGAGCTACGAGAATACAGCCCTACCACCGAAAGACATCTATATCGGCGAGATCGGACTCAGCGGCGAGATCCGCTCGGTGAATCGACTCGAACAACGCATCGCCGAAGCCGCTAAACTCGGATACCAGCGCGTGATCGCTGCAAAATCCGGTCTGGAAAAGATCGATATCAAGGGAATCCAATTGCACGGGGTGGATACGATCGGACAGGTTTATACGGCTTTGTTTAATGAATAGATAAGGCTGTTGGTCATTAGCTCTTGGCTTTTAGCCGTGACTGTTTATGTAAATCGTTGTTCTCTCCTTTTTGTCTTGATACAAAAAGGAGCAAAAAGATCAAAGAGTGCGAAAAGCACTCTGTTTGGCCTGTTGCGCAAGGCCATCCCCTCTCTCAGCCGGCCAAACCCCGCGCGCATCCTCCGTTCGCGCTCTCGGGCCCACACACATTGCCTTCGCAATGCTTTTTTTTGAAGCGATGAATTCAATTCATCGCTAAATAGACGACCTAACCTTTCTCCTTTTACCTATTCCCTTTCACCTGATCATTTGAGAGCCTCTTCCAACAAATCATCGAAACCCCAAGGAAACCGATCCAGCGTCCCGTCCGTAGATAGGAGTATGATGCAATCCAGCTTCGGCAAGGTCTCTTTGATATGCGCCGCCGTGAGTGGATAGTTGCCGTTGAAGCTCTGCGGATATACCAGCGCCGCATAGTACCAGAACTCCGACGAGTCGGTCGCCTGGGTGCAGAATCCCTTGTTGTACATATTCCAGAAGTAGCTGTCGGCCACCACCGCCGTGCGGATCTTTTGCTTCGCCGAGTCGATGATCGCAAACTTGGGGTAAGGCATCGGGAATTTCTCGATCGGGTATTTGAGGTTCAAACCCTCTTCGATATCCCGGTCCTGATCGCGGAGCACTTCCGATAGATCCGCCAGTCCAATCTCCCAGCGCGGCTGATCGCCCGGGAGCGCACCATCGAGATATCGCAGGATGGAATCCGCCGCCAGATGCATGCCGTAGGTGCTCCAATGCGTCCCGGTCTTCGGGAAGAGGAACATCCGCGCACGACTGTTCTCTTTCATATCCTCAAACCAGCTCTTCAGATCGAGATAAGCGATGTCGTGCTCGTCGAGCTGAGTCCGTAGTGCTTCGAAATTTGTTTCTTCCCGCTTGTAGGTCAGATACCGATCGGGGATATACTCCGGATAAAAACTCCCTTTCCCCGGCGCCAAAACCACCAATAGCTCCACACCTTTCTCCTTTAACCTATCACCTATCCCCTCTAACCTATCTCCTTTCTCCTCCCAATGTTGCGCCCCCTTAAAGTCCATACCGTAATGAGCTTTGATGTACGCATCTTCATAGAGGTACTCGTTTTTCCCTTTGACCACATACCGTGTATTTGGACGACCCAAGACCGAATAGTGGAACTGATTCGCCCAGCGCACCGCCTCCGGCTTGAGTGTGATGTTGAGCGTCAAGTAATCGTCGATCTGTTCCTGTAGTTCGCCCGAGAACCACTTCTCCCATTGGAACTTGGGCTTCGGCGGAACGGTATACGCACCGCGTAAAGGTTCACTTTTCGGGGATCCGATGAGGTACAGGATGCCGGGCAGGCAGACCAGCAGGATGCTGAGATAAACCGGGGCGATATGTCGTTGGTGACTACTCAAAATCGGAAATAGATGAATGGATCAAAATCGCCGGATATGACGAAAAATAAGGTCACGACCAGCAGGATCACGCCGATATATTGCTTGCCCAGAGCGGGTGACTCCTCCACATTTTCCGGGTACCAGCTGCTCATCAGCGCGCGTCCTTTCCCAAGCATTGGGAAGAAGGAGAATGCGATGGCGATACCCATGGTGATGAGCAATTCCACATCGTAGAAGTAGAGCGAATTCCAGTTGCCGTTCTCAAACATCCTTGCGTAAAACGCGCCGGCCTCACCTAGATCCTCCACGCGGAAGATCACCCAACCCACCACAGTGATGAAGAAGGTCAGCAGCACCGAGAACCCGCCGAGACGTTTGCTTAGCTTCAACAGGAATATCCGGTCGATGAGCAGGAAAGCACCGTGAAAGGCACCCCAGAGCACAAAGTTCCAGGCGGCACCGTGCCACAAGCCCGACAACAGGAATACCAATACCAGATTGAAATACATCCTGCCCGTGCTCGTTCGATTTCCCCCCAGCGGGATATACAGATAGTCGCGCATGAAGCGCCCCAAGGTCATATGCCAGCGTCGCCAGAATTCGGTGATGCTGCGCGAGATATACGGTGCGTTGAAGTTCTCCGGGAATTTGAACCCGAGGATATAGCCCAGTCCGATGGCCATGTCGGAATAGCCACTGAAATCGAAGTAGA